>CAYQTK010000020.1:0-35080 GCA_964420375.1 uncultured bacterium | reverse complement strand
CGGCGGAGAAAGCGGACAGCTTGCTGCCGCACTCCAAAACAGCGCCGCAAAAGTATATTAAACCTCCGTTTCGCAACGGCCACTAATTATAAAGATCTGACCCCTTTCGTCGCCGTGCTCCCGACTAGCCCGCTCCAAAAAACGCCTCACCTCTTCGTCCGCCTCGGTCGCGAGCTCCGCGGTTTTTTTTCCGGCGAACTATCGCCAGCATCCCGCTCCAGCCGACCAAGCTCCTCGGTCAACTCCTCGTACTCCCGGCAAAGCTCCTGGAAACGCTTGTGCGCCTCAACGTCCCGGCGGGCACTGTCAACCTCTTCTTGGGAGGTCAGCCGATAGCTTTTGGTCCCCTTGCCCTTCTCATGACGGGAAAAGACATAATAAGGACCGCGACAAACCGGCTCCTTTTTGCCCTTGTGCGGTACTTTCAAGTATTGTTCGTTTACCCTTCCCCGGCGCATTGAACGCATAGTTTCCATTTCTTTCAAAATCTCCTTTCGCCTCTTCTCGATCCGCTTGATAGCCTCCATGACAACCTCCTGTTGTAGTGTTCACACCACAACAACAAGGTCAAAATAAAAAGTCAAGCGAAAAACCCCTTTTCATGTCGCAGGCCCGGGAAGAAGAAAAGGTTTGACACGTCCCGGCTTGTTCCTATAATGAGAGTATCGGTGAAAACACACCTCGCAGAGCAAGGGCACGAAAAACGCGTTTGGAGAAGTAGGGTATGAAAAAGCTGGTTATTCTGGGGCTTGATTGTGCTACGCCCCAGCTTGTTTTCGACAGGTTCAAAGATAGTCTTCCCTCCCTTAAATCACTCATGGATGGGGGCGTACACGCCGGGTTCACTTCAACTGTTCCGCCCATTACCGTTCCCGCGTGGACCGCGATGATGACCAGCCAGGACCCGGGCATGCTGGGCTTCTACGGCTTCAGGAACCGCAAAAGTTATGATTACAAGGACCTCTACTTTGCCAACGCCAACTACGTAAAAGCCAAGACGGTCTGGAACTACATGTCCAGGAACCGCAAGTCGTCGCTGGTGTTCGGCGTTCCGCAGACCTATCCTCCCAAGCCTCTTCGCGGCATGCTGGTATCGAGCTTTTTAACGCCCAACAAGGACGTTCAGTACACCTGGCCGGACGAGGTCAAGGCTGAGCTCGACCGCGCGGCGGACGGCGATTACATGATTGACGTTGACGATTTCCGCACCGATAACAAGGACTGGCTTCTGGAGCAGATTCACCTTATGACCCGCCGGAGGTGGAAGGCATTCCGGCACTTCTATAAAAAGGACGACTACGATTTCGCCATGGTGGTGGAGATGGGCGTGGACCGCATCCATCACGGGTTCTGGCGCTACTTTGACGAGACCCACCGGCTGTATGAGCCGGGCAACAAGTACGAGAGAGCCATGCTCGATTACTATGTTGCTCTTGACGAGGAGATCGGCGAGACGCTCGAGCTTTTCGACAAGGACACCTGCGTAATGGTGGTCAGCGACCACGGTGCCAAGCCCATGCACGGCGCCATTTGCGTAAACGAGTGGATGCAGAAACAAGGATACCTTACTTTAAAGGAGCAGCCGCGGGAGCAGACGCGTTTTAAGATGGACATGGCGGACTGGTCTCGCACCCGCGCCTGGGGCGAGGGCGGTTACTACTCGCGGGTGTTTTTGAACGTGGAGGGACGCGAGCCGCAGGGACAGGTACGGCCCGAGGACTACGATTCTTTCCGGGAGGAGGTTAAAGAGAACCTGGAGGGCATCACCGACGAGAACGGCAGGAACATCGGCACGCGGGTGCTCAAGCCGGAAGAGGTCTACAGGACGGTCAACAACATCGCGCCAGACCTTATCGTTTACTTCGGCGATTTGGACTGGCGCTCGGCGGGCAGCGTGGGCACGGGCACTGTACATCTTTTCGAGAACGACACCGGCCCGGACGACGCCAACCACGCCGAGGAGGGAATATTCATCTGCAACTATCCGCCGGAGAGGTTCAGCCGAGTAAAGGATGTCTTTTCCATCTACGACATAGCTCCCACTGTCCTGGGATTTTTCGGTATCCCCATACCCGCGGACATGATAGGCGAGAACCTTTTAAAAGAGCAGTAGGGTCGACTCCGGCAGAGCGTAAAGAACAGCCTGCAAAGACTTAAAGGATTCCGGAAAGGAGTGAAATAAATGAAAGGGTTTACTTTGTGGTTCACCGGGCTATCCGGCGCGGGCAAGACCACCCTTGCCCAGGAGATCGAGATGGAGCTTTTGGAAAGAGGGTTGCCGGTCGAGGTTTTGGACGGTGACGTGATCCGGGAGAACCTCAGCAAAGGGCTGGGATACTCCAAGGAGGACAGGGACATTAACATTCGGAGGATCGGGTTCGTGTGTAATCTTCTCGCCAGGAACGACGTGGTGGCCATTGCCGCGGCAATCGCTCCCTACCGCGACACGAGAAGAGAGGTCCGCGAAAAGATCGGAAGGTTCGTCATGGTCCATTGCGACTGTCCTATAGAAGTCCTCAAAGAAAGGGACCCCAAAGGTCTCTATAAAAAAGCGCTGGCAGGTGAGATAAAGAACTTCACCGGAATAGATGATCCCTACGAGCCGCCCGAGAAACCGGAGATAGCCTGTCACACCGACCAGGAGACGGTAGAAGAGAGCGTAGCTAAGATAATGAAGACCCTGGAGATACTGGGCTACATCCCGGCCATGGAGTCCGCGGACTATGACTCCGAAGAGGAGGGCAAGATAAAACAGAGGCTCAAGGACCTGGGATATATATGATGAATGGAAAAATGTGTTCCGGCAAACCCGGAAAATCGGCAAGCCGGCTGAATATCTATTAAGACAAGGAGGACCAGGAAGATGTACGAAAGCCCTTTCTTTAAGAAGTTCCCCCAGAGAGAGAGCTCTTTTGTAGATGACAAGGACATCGAAAGGCGGTATCTTTTCCCGAGCTTTTACGAAAGCTCCCGGGCCATGACCCTTTTGTTGCCCTGTTCTTACGGCAAGGCCAAGTCCATACTCCCCTCTAAAAAACTTTTTCCCCTGCCCGCGGGTGTGGGCAAGGCTCTGGCGGTAGTGGCTGCGTTCGAGTACTTAAACCCCCAAGGCATGGAACCATACAACGAAGTGCTCTTCGGCATTCCCGTTCTGCACCGGTTTTCCGGCAGCGCCCTCCCCGTGGCCGGACTCGCCGTGCAAAAGCTTATCGTTGACAGGCCGGAGAACATCCAGCGGGGAAAGCACCTGTGGGGCATGGACAAGTCACTGGGGGACTTCCGCTTCTTTGACGCGGGCGACTTCCGGGTCTGCGAGGTCTTCAGGAACGGCCGCCGGACCATCAGGATCGAGGTCCCCCGGAAAGGCAAGTCGCGTCGGTTCGAACAGTCGGGACGCCTGATCACCGGGAAAAACGGTTCCCTGCTCCGGAGCAGGTCGGCAATGTCCGGCAGAAAAATGGATCACCGCGGCGGCGGGGCCCTTCTGGGAGCAGACCCGTTTGCAGTGGAGATCGAATCGTTGAACGTATCGCTCAAGCCCTTGTTTTCCGTTTACTTCCCGGTCGTTGACCAGGTATTGGACCTGCCGTCGGAAAGCGAGCCCATAAAATAAAGGCAGCCACAACCGTCTTCCTGCGATCATGGCATGGAAGGCCTATTAACTGACAACAGTATCCGGCACTTCATCCTCCGTTGACAACATCGTGGTATTTCTTTAGCATAAATAAAAGGTGAGGGGAGTAAAAGGGTGGAGTATATCTACAGCCAGGAAAGCCCGCGTATACTTGTGGTGGACGATGAAAAGGTTATCCGCGACATACTCTCCGACTTTCTTTCCGACGAAGGATTCTTGGTCACCACTACCGAAGACGGGCATAAGGCTTTGGAAGAGCTGGAGTCCCAGCCTTATGACCTAGTGATTACCGACCTCATGATGCCCGAGATCGGCGGGCTCGAGCTCATGGAGGAAATCCACAAAAGAAAATACAACATCATCACCATCATCATGACGGGTTTCGGCACTGTAGAGACCGCCATCTCCGCCATGAAGCACGGGGCCTACGATTACATGCTCAAGCCCTTCAAAGTGGACGAGATGCTCCAGGTGATAAAAAGGGCACTGGAGAAAAGAAGGCTCGAGCAGGAGAACGTGAAGTTAAAAGAGGTCATGAGTCTTTACAATGTGAGCGAAGCCATGACCTCGAGCCTTAGCCTGGACCATATCCTCAGCGTGATCCTGGAGACGACCAAGAACGAGCTTGACGCGGATGCGGTAAGTCTTATTCTCGAGGAAGACTCCGACAGCGACTACAACCTCACCCCTCAAAAGACGCACAGCATCCAGATTTACTCCCAGCCTTCCGACGCACAGGAGTTCTATGGCGAGATCGACTACAACACATTGTTCCAATGGTTCTCGAAAAACTCTTTTCTCATCTCCGGCAGCCCCAAGGTAAAGCGCTTTTTCAAGACGCCGCCGGAGAAAAAGGGGCTCAACTCGTTTCTGTCCGTGCCCCTCAAGGTGCGGGACCAGATACTGGGAACGGTAAACGCCTACTCCTATAAGAAGAGCTACCGGTTCACCGAGGGCCAGGCCAAGCTTCTTATCATCCTGGCATCCCGTGCGGCCCAGGCCATCGAGAACGCCCGGCTTTTCGAGAACCTCCAGCTCACCTTCCGGCAGACCATCCAGGGACTGGTGGGAACTTTGGAAGCAAAAGACAAGTACACCTCCGGCCACTCCCGCCGCGTGACCGAGCTGGCGGTAAAGATCGGACAAGAGTTGGACCTGGCTCCCCGCGAGGTCGAGAGGATAGAATGGGCGGGACTGCTCCACGACATCGGCAAGATCGGCATCCGCCTCGAAGCCCTGAACAAGCCGGAGAAGATCACTCAAAAAGAGCACGAGATGTTCAAGGACCACACCGTAATGGGAAAACAAATCCTGGAATCCATCCATTTCCTGCGGGAGATCGTGCCCCTGGTATACCACCATCATGAATGGTTCGACGGCTCGGGATACCCCGAAGGAATAGGAAAAGAAGATATCCCCTTGGGGGCCAGAATCCTGGCCATTGCTGATTCATACGACGCCATGACCTCTGACCGGCCCTACCGGAAGGCCATGTCCAAAGACGAGGCAATGAAAGAGCTTAAGGCCTTCGCCGGAACCCAGTTTGATCCCCACCTGGTAGATATCTTCATCCGCGTCCTGAAAAAACCGGCAGAGCAACAGGAAAAACCACCGGAAAGCAAGCTGCCCATAACAGGAAATGCTTCCTGATTTCATCGTCCCCCCTACAGCCGATTGAACAGGAGAGAGCCTTTTGATAACATCTAAGCGCCATGAATGAGAAAATTTCATCCTTCTCTTTTTCCCGGGGAGAGACAGTTCTGAAACTTTTCTTGTACGGCTCCGGTTTGCTGCTCCTGGGTGTCATCTTTTGTGCGATTTTCCTGGAAGCTGGATTGCAACTCGGTCCCGATCAACTGGCTGAGCTGGCTATCTGTATACTATGGCTCGCTCCTCTTTTGCTGGGCCTGATCACCATTGTCAGTGTCCTCCTTTTCCTGCCCCTCTACCGGCAGGGACCGGCCCTGACTAGAGGGGGCCTGGACACAAAAAAGGCGGCATGGATATGGAAGCAGCTTATGATTTTCCCCGCCCGCGGCATGTTGCTTTCCATGATGTTGTGGATTGCAGGAGTACTTATAGTTGTCCTTTGGATGATTGGAAAGTCATCACTTGCTCCCCGAAATGCCGTGCCGGCTGCCATATGTTGCGCTCTCCTCGGAATGACCACTGCGGTGGGATTTTATTTCTGCGCCAGACATGCCTTTAAACCGGTACTGACTTATGTCTGCGAGTTCCTTCCTCCCGGCTTCTCTCCTCCGCGGATCAGGCGGTTAGACAAAAAGCAGTTTGTGGCTTTTATATTTATCATCGCATCCTTCTGCCTGAGCATGCTCGTTGAAGCATACTTCCTGATGGACAGGGCTAAGACAAATATGACCCTGTCTGTCGCCCGCGAAAGAATTCGGGAAAAAATCAAAGAACCGGAGTCCATCGACGAATATACCCTCCGGCCTTTTACCGTCGACTTCGAGGGCCAATTCAGTAACGGAGTGGAATTGATGCCCGCCCAAAAAGAATATATCCGGCGCCATCACCGCCTGCTCGGCTACTCCCACTGGAGGTCCGATAACTCCTTTAAGTCTTCACTTGCCAGCCTCTTTGCTCGCTTCATAGAGTTGCCCGATTATGCCTTCTTTAGCCAGAGGGAAGAAGCGTCATCTTCCACTGACGCCTTCCCTCGACAATGGATACTTCTCCAGCGCGAACCCGCCGCGGGAGGCCTCCATCCCGGTATGGTCATCGAGCATCATCAGACAGGCCTTATGGCTGAAGAGCATACATCTTTGTTTCTGCTGGCCCTGTTTTTCGTAACCATCATGTTCACCGCGGTCCTCTACTCGAGATGGATATGCCGGGACGTAGTAAGCCCACTCAATGAACTGGGCGAGAGCATAAAGGTGGCTGCGGAAAAACAGGAGCCCGCACTGTCGCCTGTTATCACTGATGACGAGATCGGAGAGCTTACCGCGTCCTTTAACAGTATGGGGCTTATCCTGGAACAGCAGATGCAATCCACCCGGCAAACGCTCCGTTCCATCGGGGAGGCCGTCCGTGACCTGAACCAAATAATGCAGAACCTCTCCTCTCTGTCCTCGGAGCAGGCGGGGGATGCAACTGAGCATGCGACCTCCATGCAAGAGGTGACATCGACCTCGGAGGAGATAGCAGCCACCCTGCGGACCATTGCTGAAAACGCTCAGAACGTCGAGGACGTGGCAGGCAAAAGCCTTTCCGCCTGCCGATCCGGACAGGACCAACTGCAGGCGGTCGTCTCCGAGCTGGACGAGGCAAGCTCGCGTTCCTCCGAGCTGGGCATGAGGATGCTCTCCCTACAAGAGCAGGCCAACCGCATCGAGGGAATACTCGAGTTTATCCAGGAGATTTCCGAAAAGACCAACCTCATCGCACTGAACGCCTCCATTGAAGCATCCGCGGTGGAAGAGGGACAGCGGTTCCCGATTATCGCCAAGGAGATGAGAAAGCTGGCGGAAAGCACCATGTCCGGCGCCAAGGAGATAAGAAGCGTGTTGGAAGACCTGCAGGAAGCCACCGGCAAGGCCATCATCTCTACCGAGGAAGGTGAAAAAAAGGTAGGCGCGGCCAGAGACTCGTCCGAACAAGCTGCCGAGAATTTCCAGAGCATTATTCACTGGGCCGGAGAGACCTCCCGCGCCGCAAAGGAGATTGCACTCTCCAGCAACCAGCAGACTTCGGCCACCGACCACCTGGCATCCGCGCTGGGAGAGATCAAGGACGTGGCTTCGCGTTTTGCCGAGGGCACAAGCCACTTAAACGACTTCATGAGCGAACTCGAGGGAATAGCGTCCAAGCTGGGGACTCTTTTGGAGAACAAAGAAAGCGTGGAGTAAGATCATGACCAATAACGAATTAAGTCGCCGGGTGCTCCAAATACTCAAGGACGAAAACGGGGCCATAAGGTTCAAAGACCTTACTGAAAAGCTGGGAGCAGACGCCCGGGCGGTGTTCAAGAACCTCTTTTTCCTGGAAGAGAAAGGATACGTTCAGCTTTCCACCAGCTACCCCACCGACGCGGTGTATCCGCGCATCCACCTGGTGAAGCTCCGGGATCCCGGGAACATGCTGCTCTCCGACCCTGCACTCCTCGACTCCGCCTTTCCCCTGACTGATACGTCCGTCGACACCAGGCTGAACATTCCACCCGAGCTCAACAACAGCCATGGCCTGACGTTTGCACAAGTACTCGATATGCTCGCAAACCGGGTAAAAGAAAACCTTCCCCGAGAACGGCAGGGGGAGACCCTCGAAAAAATCGAGTTCCTGCTCGGCCTGCCCCTTATAAACGAATCCATTCCCCTGGAGAAGCCGAAGAAGAACTAAAGAAAGGAGTGTCAGGCCGGGAGGCTTAAATCGAGACCTTTGTCGCCCGCTCGGAAGACGTCGTCTCCCGGCCGGCTGCCCCCGAGAGACTGATAAAGAGAAACCGCTTTACTCATTAAATTACTGATCTTTCGTGTCCCCCTCCGAGCTGCCGCTGTTCCAGTATCCCAGTGACTTGAGCTTTTTTATGGTCTCCGCGTCCGGATTCGCCGGAACGGGATCCTCGGAATCCAACGCGTTTTGGAGGTCTTGTGCTATCTTTTCGAGATGGGCTTTCAAACTTTCGGGTAGCTCTGTTTTTCCAAAGATGTTGGCGGTCTCTCCAGGGTCCTCCTCCACGTTGTAAACCCGGACCCTGCCGGTGTCCCGGTTGACGATGAGCTTGTAGCCTTTATCATGTACACACTGTTTTTCCTTTCCGTAAAGCATGTTCATGGACACTACCTGGTCGGGTGGAACCCATACCTTGCCTCCCTTGGGATACAGGCTCCTGCCGCTGAGGCCGACAGGAGGTCTCCAACGGAAGTACTCCGCCAGTGTGGGAAAGATGTCCACCAGGGACACGTACTCTTCAACGGTCTCTCCCCCGTACTTCTGGCCGGGCAACTTGATGATAAGCGGAACCCGGACAATCTCCCGGTGAAGGGAATGGCCGTGCTCGAAACCGCCGTGCTCCCAGAACTCTTCGCCGTGGTCCGAGGTTACAATAACAATGGAATTATCATATAACCCTTTCCTTTTAAGGTGCTTTATAAACCTTCCCAAACTCTTGTCGGTCTCGACAACCTCGCCGTCATAAGCGCCTTTGATAAATTCCTTGTCAGCTTCGGTTAAGCTCTCCTTGTCGGCGCGCACCCTGGCAAGTTCCGGGTTGAAAGGAAGGGAGAGGGGCCCTTCGTAATCGGCTATGTAGGGCGCGGCAAAGCTCGGCGAGGGGTCATAGGCCAGGTGAGGATCAAAGAAATGAAGCACCATGAAGTAAGGTCCCTCCGGATTCTGTTTCAACCACCCGGCAGCCTCCCTTATAACCTGTATCGAGTCCCTGATCCGGAGCTGGCCTCCATTGGCGAAATCATAAGTGTCAAAACCGCGGTCCATGCCGAAAGACGGGTGGGTGAAGGGATTGTTAAAAAAGCCCACTGTCTTGAAGCCGTGCTCACGGAACATCTCCGCCATGGTGCGGCTATCCGGGTTCATAGCGTACATGCCCTTGTCAGGGGTCTGCGGCCACTCCATTCCCTGGGGCATGCCTGCCTGATGTTCATAAGGAATAACTCCCGTCATGATGCTGGCGATTGAGGGAAGGGTCCACGGAGAAGCGGCAATGGCGTTCTCGAAAAGAATGCCGTCTTCGGCCAGTTGATCAATGTTATAGGTAGTAGACCTCTCATACCCGTAACAGCCCACGTGGCTTGCGGGAAGAGTGTCGATGATTACCAGGAAAACCGAGGTCTGCGGCTCGCTTTCCCGAAAGCGGTTAACGAGCGCCGTCACCACTATCAAAAACGCAATCACCGCGATCACGATTATTATCTTGTTCCTTCCAAAGCGATTTCCGGATTCTTTGTTCATAACGAAATAAGGACTCCTTCCTTGATGGTTCCCTGAGGAGCGTACTCCCGAAGTGCTTCCACCAATTGACTGCTATGGGGAGATACCAATATCTTCTTTCCATTAGGATACCTGAAAGCACGGCCGGGCTTCAACAAAACCGGCTCGGGAAGCTCTTCCGAGCTCTCCATCCATCGCATCATCGCCTGAATATAGCCGCGACGCGTCTTGATGAGAACATCCGGCGAGCGGCCTGATGACGGGCGGCCCGCTATCCTGATCTCCTCGACCTCCTCCCAGGAAACCTCGATCTCGCCGCCCACCGTCTTGGACTTGAGGCCCGTCTCGCTTACGGAAAACCAGGTATGGTCGGCATGGGCCCGCCGGTTGCGTTTTACCATGTAATAGGTAACGCCCATGGCAGCCACAATAATGGAGATCATGATAAGGTAGTCGCCAAGCTTTGCAAGCGAGGCGCCCGAGTGGTACCAGAACGTAACCAGCCCCACCAGGGCCGATCCGAAAAGGAACATCAACAGCGCGAGCTGAAAGCTCTCCACCTCCCGGGAATGCATGAGCGGGTCTACGAAAGTCCGCTCCATTATCAGCCCGTCCCCCGGAAGCCTTCTATGTCCAGGATGTGGCCGCGCCGCTCTTCGGCAAATACCGCCCGCACTCTGTCTCCCGGCTTCAAGGCGTCCTCCAGCATAAGATGGGGCAGCGCAGTATCAGCTCCGTCCAGCTTGACCAGGCCGAGAACCAGCGGGCTTTGGGGATGCACGTCTTCATAATAGTGGAGCCGGGTTATGCTGGTCACGACTCCCTCCAGGGCGACCTCGACCCAGTCCGAGAGCGAGACGAAGCAACGACCGCAGACGCTCCGTGGCGGGCAGTAGACCGTGGCGCAGCTTGCGCACCTGATCCCGTAGATCCGCTCTTCGTCCCGCAACGCCACCAGAAAGCGGCTCGCAACCGGGCCCGCGGAGTAGTTGTAGGGCACCTGCAGAACCTGCTCGCTTACCAGTATTTCTTCTTCAGACATCCCTGCTTTCCCCTCGCTGCTATCAATCCTCTACCGGACGGAAATGGACCAGGTCGGAGAAGTTGCCCGACCTCTCCTGTGCAAACACCGCACTGACGCGCATGCCCACCCGGAGCTTTGCCGGGTCACTCTCCGATATGAAGTGCTGGAGACGCGAATCAGCGCCGTCGAGCCGGACCATGCCGTAACCGTAAGGCACCGGTCGCTTCTTCCCGGTCATGGGGTCCAGGAAGGAGAAGTAGACCACGGTATAAGCCACCAGTGTGCCATGAGGTCCCACTTCCACCCACTCCGAGGTCGGCTCGAAGCAAGGCCCGCAAACCGGCCGGGGAGGGACGTACACCCTTTTGCACGACGGACACTTCCTGGCGAAGATGCGCCTTTCATCCCGCAGCATCCGAAAGAAGAAGCTGGGTATGGTCCCCATCGAGTAGTGGTAGGGAAAGCGCGAATCGATCTTTACGTCCAAAAGCTCCTGGTCCATGGCTGCTCCTGTAAAAACATCAGGGCTAAAGGTTCAGGCGCACGCCCGCTCCCAAGGCAAAACCTATATCCCATTTTCCAAAGTCCGCCTCCGGGCTTGCTGCATACAGGGACCCGTTCAAGAAGATGTTTTCCCGGAGAAAGAAAAGAGTGCCCCCGCCCAGGGCGAAACCGAAAGAATCCTCTTTTCCCGATACCCTGCCGCCAAGCAAAGTTATCCGCGGCTCGAAACGTTCATCCCTTTCAAACGGTATGGAAAAGCGGGCTCCTCCAACCGCGCGAAATCCGTTCCCGAAGCCGATGCCCACCGTAGCTGCGATCCGTTCCGTAAATAAAAGGTCTGCATTGGCCCCTGCACCGCCGTAAGGCACGCCGTATCCTCCGCCTGCGTTCAATATCCAGCCGCGCGAGCCAAGATCAAACCTCGAGCCCTGCTCCTGTCTCTCCCCCTGCTCCTGCCCCGAAGTCTGCATATCAGCAGAAGACAAAAACGGCAAAAACAGAAGTATTAAAATTGCTCCACCAATCCCCGGACTTCTCCATTTTCTCATAAGAGAGGACCTCCTTATAAATAAGCGCTGTTACGCGAAACAGCCTCGATCAGCAGTGATCATTCATTACCCAGCACCGTCAGTTCCGTCCACCAGCTCCCGCCGAAGCCGGTGGCCAGCGCGGTTTTTGCATCGGGCACCTGCCGCTCGCCCGCCTTGCCCATGACCTGCATGGCCGCTTCCGCCACCCGGATCATGGCGGTGGCCCCGATGCAGTTGGTCGAGATGACCCCGCCCGACGGGTTTACCGGAAGCTCGCCGGAAAGGCCGGTGGCCCCGCTTGAGATAAGATCGCCTCCTCCGCCTTCCTCGCAGAAACCCAGAGCCTCGTACCAGGAGAGCTCGGCAAAGCTGCACGGCTCGTAAAGCTCGGCCACGTCGAGCTCTCGCCGCGGGTTTGTAATCCCTGCCTGGCTGTAGGCCTCGCTCGCTGCACTGGTAAGGCTCCGCATCCCTATAAGCATGGGCAGGTCGGAGTTGAAGGGCTGGTCATGTCTGGTGGCCAGGGCCTTGAACCACGCCGGCCGGTTGGGGCTTTTCTTCTTGGCGGTCTCTTCCGAGGCCACGATCATGGCGCAGGCCCCGTCGGATGTGGGGCACATATCGAGGAGCTTGACCGGCCATGCCAGCACCCGGGAGTCGAGAACGTCGTCCACCGTGATGGCTTTCTGAAGGTGGGCGTAGGGGTTTAGGCAGGCGTTGCCGCGGTTTTTTACAGAGACCATGGCGGCGTGTTCTTCGGTGATGCCGTACTTGTCCATGTACTCGGATGCCGCCAGCGCAAACGTGCCGATGGCCCCCGCCATGTTGAACCTCTCGAACAGCGGGTCCGCCTGGAAGATAAGCCCCGCGGTGGTGTCGCCGTCGGACTGCTTCTCCCATGCCACGCAGAGCACGGTATCGAAAGCCCCGGAGGCCGCGTGGTAAAACCCGGCATGGGCCACTGACGCGCCGGTGGTCCCGCCGGTGGTCACCATCATCATGTGCTTGCCGAGCGCGCCCAGGGTGTCCACCGACCACAGGTTGGGGTTATACACCCCCTCGAAGTGCTCCATGTTGCCGATCACAACAGCGTCAATGTCAGCGGGAGTCATGTCTGCATCTTCCAGGCACTCGGCCACGGCCTCGTTTACAAGCTCGGTGATGTTCACGTCCCGACGACGGGACACGTGCCGGGTCTGGCCGGTGGCTATTACGGCAGCTCGGTTCGCCATCTTAACATGCTCCCTCCTTTATGAATACAGATACCAGTGTTTGCTCTCAATTGTTTTTGTCACTTACAATAAATATTTTTTGGTGCGAGCGACTTTAGTCGCGACTTGCGCTCCTTGAATAAAACCGGCAAATTTCAAAAAAACCTCTTGCGCTTTACACCCCCAGCACCAGCACGCACTGGCTCTGGCCCGCGGGTCCCCAGCTTCCCTGGGCAGCGGCCTTTTCGACTTCCCGGGCCTGGCAGGGTCCGGCTTGTCCTCTGAGCTGGCGGACGCATTCGATAACGCGGGTCAGGCCGGCTGCACAAAGCGGGTTCCCTCCCAGAACGCCTCCGGAAGGATTCACCGGAAGCTCGCCGTCACGAGTAGTTCTGCCGGAACTATAGAGCTCATGGGCCCGGCCGGCCTCTGCCAGGCCCATGTCCTCCAGAGTCATCAGCGACTGGTGAGAGAAGTAATCGGTGAGTTCGACAAGCCCTGTCTCTTTTGCCGGCTCGGAGATGCCCGCCATGCTGTAAGCCCTGGCAGCGGCCTCCTTAAGCGCGGGCAGCCTGGCGAGGTCCCGGTCGCCTAAAAAGAACGCGTCCGTGCTTATGCCGAAGCCTTCGACCCACACCGGGGCCTTCGATCGCTCGCGCGCGGTCTTCTCGTCGGCCAGCACCATGGCGCATGCCCCGTCTGTCACCGGCCGGCCCATGAGCTCGCGCAGCGGTGTGGCGAGCAGGGGACTTTGCATGACCGTGTCAGTGGTACATTCGATGTTTCGGTGTACCATCGGGTTGTTCAGTGCATTGTTAAGAGAGGCGGCTGCGGGGCCGGCCATGACTTTGTCGTCGAGTTTGTGCTTGGTGAGGTATGCCCGGGCCTGGAGCGCGGCTGCGGAGATGTCGTCCAGGCCGAGGTGTCGCTGGAAGATGGGATCGAACATGGCGTTGGCGATTACGTTCTGGCTTCCTTCGCTCATCTTCGAGTGGGCGACCACCAGTGTGGTGCGATACTTGCCGGACATGATGCGCAAAGCCGCGAACACCGCTGCCAGCGCGCCGTCGGAGGCCACCTTTGCTTCCGACTTCAAACAGGCGCCTTCCGCTTCCGGGATGGTCCGGTTGGAAATGGTCCGCCCGTCCAGAAAGTCCTGGGAGCAGGACACTATGTTATCAATATCGTCTATCTCCATGCCCGTGTCGTCAAGCGCGGCGCGGACGGCGTCGTAGACAAGCTCGGTAATGTGCTTCGATTTGTACTCTGCGAGATATGGCGTCTGTGCCGTGCCGATTATGCCGGTGCGAGCGATCATGTAAATCTCTCCTTTTAAGGTCCGGGAAGTATTATGTAGTTTTTTGTCCCGGCAAGTCAAGCCGGCCGCGGCGATTTGAACCCCATACATCTTTCCATGAACCGGACAATGATCCTTGCTGTCGCTCCCCATACCACGTGGCCGGGAAATTGGAAGAAGTAGATGGGGTAAGGCTCTCCGTTTCTGTCATAGATGCGGGTGATCAGTCTTCCGGGTTCGGTGAACTCGCGGAGCGGGTAGATAATAATCTCGTCGATCTCTTCGGGGTCAGGGCAGAACTGTAGGGGAGAAGAGACCGCTCCCACATAAGGCCGGATTCTGAAGCCGGTTATGGTGGTCATGTCATCGAGCCTGCCCAGAACATTGACCTCATGGGGCGGGATGCCCACTTCCTCCTCGGCTTCGCGAAGGGCGGTGAACATGAGGTGCGGGTCGCCGGGCTCTTTGTGACCGCCCGGAAATGATATCTCCCCCTTGTGGTGCTTGAGCTGCTGAGCGCGACGGGTGAGCAGAAGGTCCCAACCGTTTTTTCCGTACAGAAGCGGCATAAGCACTGCGGCTATCTTGTAGCCTTCGGGGGCGATCCTGTGAGGAGTATCTTTCGAGAGAAGATTCTTTATCTGTTCCTCGTCAGGCTCGTGGAGTGCGGGCTCCCGTTTGTCTTTATCCTCCATGCCGGCTCCGCCAGAGGCTCTACTTTTCCTCGGCCTCGCCGGTCATGGGAACAAACCGGACGGGAAGGAGCTCTTGTTTTTCCACTCCGTGTTCGGTCTTGCTGATACGGTAGAGCTTCTGGCTGTAATCGCCGACGGGGATGACCATGTTTCCTCCCTTTGCAAGCTGTTCGACGAGTGGCTCCGGCACGTGGCCGGGAGCCGCGGTTACGATAATCGCGTCAAAGGGGGCGTGCTCCGGCCAGCCTTTATAACCGTCCGCGCACCTGGTGTGGACGTTGTCGTACCCCAGCTCGGAAAGCGTGTTCGATGCTCTTTTTTCGAGCTCGCAGATGATCTCGATGGAGTAGACCTCGTCTACTGTCTCCGCCAGGACCGCCGCCTGGTATCCGGAGCCGGTGCCTATCTCGAGGACCTTGTCGTCCGGATTCGCCTGCAGGGCTTCGGTCATGTAGGCCACAATGTAAGGCTGGCTGATGGTCTGGTCGAACCCGATGGGCAGCGGCCGGTCCTGGTAGGCGTAGCTCTTCATGTCAGCCGGCACAAACCAATGGCGGGGAACCTTGCGCATGGCTTCCAGGACTTTTTTGTCTTTCACTCGCCGGGCTTCGATCTGGTCTCTCACCATGGACTCGCGAAGGGACTGATACTTATCGTCTCGAGCAGGGCTTTGCGAAGAAGACACAAGGGATTGTGAATCAGTCTTCTCCTCTTTTCCGAATTTTTCCTCCTGCTTCTTGCACCCTTCGCATCCAGCAATAAAAAGGAACAAACCGCACAACACCCCGGTCATGATGTAGCGACATATCGGTATCATCTCGACCCACCCCCCTGTTGGCGATCAGGTTCGAATAAAGCCTTTGCCACTTCTGAAAACACCCCCGCTCGGACTCAAGGGCCCAAACTGCATAAGCCGCCTTATAAAAGCGCGGTTCTCCCCGACGAAAAATCCTTTGGTGGCGCTACTGTGATTTTCCCTTGGTTGCGGACCTCTTCTTGTTCTGACGCGGCCGGGTATTACCGTAGGAGTGGCGCCATATCTTGCTCTTTTTCGATCTCCGGTCTCCTTTGCCCATTAACTAGTCTGAACCTCCTTGCGTCTTGTCAATAACAATAATATGGTAACTATCACCTGTCGCCGATGTCAAATGACGCAAAACCGGAAAAAGCGAGTGAAAGCGCCCTACAGAGCTTTGCTTGCGAAGTGGCGATCCTCCGGCAACGGACGTTAAAAAAGCCGGGGATACTTCCCCGGCTTTGGCACTTCTTTTTGAAGTTCTCTGTAGATTTACGGTAACTACTTTTTCTTCTTGGTTGCCTTCTTTGCCGTTTTCTTCTTGGTTGCTTTCTTCTTGGTTGTCTTCTTAGCCGTTTTCTTCTTAGTTGCTTTCTTCTTGGTTGTCTTCTTAGCCGTTTTCTTCTTAGTTGTTTTCTTCTTGGTTGCCTTCTTAGCCGTTTTCTTCTTAGTTGCTTTCTTCTTGGTTGCTTTCTTCTTGGTTGCCTTCTTAGCTGTTTTCTTCTTAGTTGTTTTCTTCTTGGTTGTCTTCTTCGCCGCCTTCTTCGCCGGTTTCTTCTTTGTGCTCTTCTTCGTCGCCATTGATATCTTCTCCTTTCGTTTGGTTACCGTACTTGCTGATATCTTCACCTTCGAACTATATTTTCATCCTTGGCGGCGATTAATTTAAAACCCTGAATCAACCCTTAACGTTTAAGACTAAGTACATTATATCAAAAAATAACAAAAGGGCAATAAAAAATTTAAGAAAAGTGAAATTTTTTTGACCCCCCCCGCACAAGGGCAGCTTTATGACTTCCAACCCCTCAATAAGCTCCATCTCCATGCGCCGTGCTCGCATGCCGGGCGCCTTTGCTCTTTGCCTTGGATGGTCTATAATCGCGGATATGGTGGTATGGCATTATGGAAACGTCCGGAGGAGCCTCATGAAAAGAGAGGGAATCATATGCGTTCTGGTGCTGGTCATCATCTTCGGGCTCCTGCCCGGAGCCGCACGGACAGAGGACGCGAGGAAGTTCCGTTTTCTCGAGGGGATCGACGTAGGCGCCCAAGTAACCGACCTTGCAGTCACCCCCGACGACCGCTACGTGCTCGCAGTCGCAAGCTCGTCGCAAACCATGAAGGTTGTCGACACCTGGGACTTCTCCCTTGTGGAAGGCGCAACAATCAACGTGGGAGAAGGTGAAGCCAGCCCCATGTGCATTGCAGTCTCCCCCTACGGAGGCTATGCCTACGCAGGACTCGACTCCGGAGATGTCGCCATAATAGACCTCGCTGCGCTTTATGAGCTCTTGCCTTACGAGGAACTGGAAGAGGCTCCTGCGGTGTCGTACATGAAAGTGGAGCAGGGACTGCCGGTAAACCGGATCGCGGCTATTCCTGATGTGAACCTGTCCAACGACGACGTTTACCTGCTTATGGGGACTGTTCAATGGCTTTACTGGGTACGTTTGACAGGCGGGGGAGAGCCGGGGCAGCCGACAAGCTGGAGTAATTCACATGAGGTTGTCGCACTTGATGCCGCCACCACGCGGGGCTTCGAGCTTTTTTACGATGGAGGAAACTACAAGCTCCAGACAATAACCTGCTCCGGAAGTTGCGGGCCTTTACAGACCGATTCGTTTAAACCGGCATCCGGAGATACTCTTCAAGAGATTGCTGCCAAGCCCGGCAACGCCAATTTCTCCATTACCGCAAACATATCGGAAAGCAAGCTGATGTTGATTGATACCTGGCCTGCAGATTCCATGCAGGTGGGCGATTCCCTGGAAGACAGCTCGTTTTCTTCAGTAACCGACCTGGAGCTTCTTGGCGGCACTACTCTTGTGGACAGTACGGTCCGGCGCTCGCAGGCGGTAACTATTCATGGCGGTACGGGAGTTACTGTAACTGAGCTTGAAGACGATAATACATTCTCTGGAAACACCTTAAAGCTGCAGAGCACTGAAGAGGAAGGCGCTACTGTAATCTTTTCTTCAATCGCCGCGAGTTCTCCTGCGGACGGATATGTATATGCCGGCAGTGAGGCGGGCTACGTGTATCCCTTGACCATGAATCCGGAGGTGGTGGGTCTGACTGCTACTCCCCCCTTACCCGTGACCGCCTCCAAGGGTACAACTGTAAAGTTCCAATTGGATATGGAAGTCCTCGGCCTTATCGATTACAACGTCTATGAAAGCCTGACTTTCAATGATTGGGGAAACAGCATAACCAGCGGAACCATTGAAAAAGTAGAAAAAGGTGACTCCGTTACATTCGGTTTGAAATCGGATGACCTTGAAGAGTGCGGCAACGTGATCACGGTAATAGCGGACAAAGACGGCAACAAGGGCCGCGACGCCATCACCATATACAAGGACACTAAGCCTCCCAAGCCAAGCTTCAGCCTTGGTTTCGGCGACCGGAAGATCTATGTCAAGTTCACGGCAAGCTTTCTTTGCGACCTTGACCGGTACGAGATTTTTTACGGGAGCGCTTCGGGGGGCACGGTGCTTGACAGCTACACTGCTCTTGAAAGCAACTACGACAAGAAGACGATCCCGGAACCTTTGGCGGGCGAAGACATCGAAAAGGTAATCAAGTCTCTTACGAACGGAGTTCGCTATTATGTTTACCTGGTGGTCTTCGACGAGAGCGAGAACTACGCCATAAGCGACAGGAAGAGCACGGTTCCCGACAAGGTTGCCACCTTTACTGAGCTTGCCGGCGAGGACGGCGGCGTTGACTGCCTGGGCTCGGTTGCCGGCGGGCGCGCCCTGGGCCCGGCGAAACTGGCCGGCCTTGTTGCTCCTTTGCTTGTTGCAGGACTCTTACTATTCGCGGTTCGGAGGCGGTCATGAAAAAGGGTGCGTTTTTCGCCCTTGTTGCGGCGACGTTGGTTTTTTTATCCGGCGGTGAGGCACTTTCCCAATCGGTAAACGACTCTGCTATCAAGTCGCGTTTCAACGAATGGTACAACACGCAGACGTGGAGCGCGGGCAGCTCCTTTTCTGGAGTGGTGTTTAATGACGATATCTATGAAGAGGTCTTTGACAAGGACTATCTTCCCATGCTGCGTTTCTACACGGGCTGGCACCCGGTCAGGAACCTTTCGTTAGACTTCTCCATTGGCGGTCTTTACGAGCACGGCAGGAGCGTTGGAGTCAGCACAGGCGAGCTTTCGGAGGAGCGGTACCAGTTTTATGTGTTTCCGGTCCAGGCCCGTGCCCGCTACAGTTTCATGATGGACCGGGACCAGGTAGTGGTTCCTTCAATATGGGCCGGCGGCGACTGGTGGTACTTTTTCGAGAAGAACGGCGACGTTGTGGAGGGCGACAAGAGCGGTTATCACGTGGGCGCAGACGTGGGCATTCTGCTGGACCCAGTTGACCCAGACTCGGCCCGGACGCTGAAGAAAGAGTGGAACATCGACAACACCTACCTTTGCCTGGGATACGAGTACATGGAGGTCGGCGAGAACGACGACGGCCTTAGTTTCAGCGGCCAGGTTTATACGCTTGGCTTGCGTTTTGAGACCTACAACCGTTTCACATCCGCCCGCTTCAAATGACGGAAAGAACCATCAAGCTTACCCTGGAGTACGACGGCGCGGGCTTTTCCGGCTGGCAGGTGCAACCCGGTTTTCGCACGGTGCAGTCCGAGCTTGAGAAGTCGCTAAACACGCTCTGCAGGGAGGACGTTTCCACTGTGGCTGCGGGCCGCACTGACGCGGGCGTTCACGCGCTGGGGCAGGTGGCGAGCTTCAGGACAAAGAGCGATCACGGCTGCCGGGTATTTGCAAAGGGGTTAAACGCGCTTTTGCCGGCGGACGTTGTGGTAACCTCAGCGGAGGAGGTTTCTTCGGATTTTCACGCCAGAAAGAGCGCGCGGGGCAAGTGGTATCGCTATCTTGTTCGGGACGGGTCGGTGCGGAGCGCCCTTTGCCGCGGCCGGAGCTGGGAGGTTCCCTGGGCTCTTGACGTATGTTACATGCGGCTTGCGTCGCAAGCGCTTTTGGGGACCCACGACTTCACGAGCTTCCGTTCGTCTTCTTGCGAGGCCAAAAGTCCTGTCCGGGAGATGCGGAGGATCGAGATATTCCGGAGTCCTTTCGGCTTTGTGGTGATGCAGTTCTGGGCGCAGGCGTTTTTAAAGCAGATGGCCCGGGCCATTGCAGGCACTCTGGTGGACGTGGGCCGCGGGAGGACGGATGCGGGCCAAGTAGGAGAGATACTGGCGGGCAGAGACCGGGCCCTGGCGGGCCCGACTGCTCCTGCCGAGGGATTATACCTTTTTAAAGTGGACTACGGGGAGGAGACATGAAATCAAGACTGGTTTGGGCAGGCGCCTTGATAGTGTGCTTATTGTGCTTTGGTGTCGGTTGCGACGACATCTATGAACGCGCGGAGGACCCGGGTTTGAAGCCGCAGAAGAGCTCGGGGAAAACGGAGAAGGATGAAGAGCCCAAAGAGATGTCCGTTCAACAGATGAAGAAGATACAATACTTCATCGTCAATACCCGGAAAGAGCTTCGCAATTACGCGAACCAGCTTAAGAAGGCCGAGGAGGAAGCTGCAGAGGATTATCGGCTTAAGCTGAGCGTTTTCGAGGTCCAACAAAGCACCTGGATAAGAAAGCTCACGGTCCGGGCAGAGTGGCTCGAAGATGCGAAAAAGCCGGACGACCCGGATTACCCGGCTTATACATTGCTGCACGCAGTCAGGCTTCTTATACGGGAGATAAAACTCTACTATCACAGCTTCGAACATAAACACGCCTCCTTTGCCCCGGAAGTGGATAAAAAGCTTCTCGACACCCTGGACAAAGCCAGGTTCCAGATTCAGAAACTGGAAGAGAAACAAAAGCAGGAAAGCGAACAGAATTAGCTCTTGAGATCTGCTCCTTCGCCGAAAAGAGGAGGCAGGCGGTTACTGCATGCGGAAATCCGGCTGCAGTAAAAGCGACGGGCCTTCAGTAACAGGTATACTTCTTAAGGGTTTTGTCCTTTGTCTTCAGCACCACCTGCCGGTTGTTCCCGGTGGGAAGCGCCGTTCGGAGATCGCTTTTTACCGGCTTCTCCCATGCCTTCTTCATATTAACGAGGTCCACCAGCATCATGGTTGAAAGCTGCTCCGACTTCTTTCCCATGATATAAAGGCTCCGGTTGTCGCGGGCCAGGTTCATTGACCAGGGCTTTTGAAAGGGCTCCTCGTATAGCGGCGGCAGCGCATTAGGCCCGTTGTCGAGTAGCTCGCGGGTGCGATAGACGACCAGCTTTTTATCGTCGTTGACATAAGCAATATATGTCCCGTCGGGCGACACGCATCCTCCGGTGCCGGCGAGCTCGACTTTCTTCAGGGCCACCCTTGCGTTTACGAACATCCTCTGTCGGGTCCTTGCCGCGGCGTAATTCTTGGCCAGCACGTACTCGGCGTTGTCGGATACGGAGAGTATCCTGGTGGCCTTGTCGAACTCCCACACCTTCCTGCCTTCCATGGTGTAAAGCCTGCCGCCCTGTCCGTCGAACACGTACTTCTCCAGCGGATCGATCTCGAGGTACCAGAACTGGATCTGCTTCTCCCACAGCCGGTTCAAGTTTCTATCGTAACAGCGGACGCCCAGGTGCATCATCTCGCCGGTGAGTATGTAATTGCCGGCGGGGCTCAGCATGGCGTTGACGTACCGGCGCGGATTTTGCTTTGACCAGATTTCTTCTCCCTCGCCGTTGTAAAGGCGCATGGTAAGGTCCATGGCCTCGGTGCGTTCTTTTTTCTTATCGTCGGTTTGAAAAAACACCGCGTCTCCGTCTTCGCTTATGTCCACGTCCTGGATGTGCTTCCAGTCCTTTTGGCTGCCTGCGGTCCATTCCGGCCTCGAGCTGTCCTTGAAGTAGTAGAGCTTCTCCTCGGTGCTTGCCGCGACCGCGCCGGTCTTTCTAGCCACGGCCACCCCGGTCAGGTCGCCGGGGAACATCCTGGTCCACTCTGTCTTGGGGTAAACTAGCGACTTGCCTGCTCCGGAGATGGCGGGCTCTTCATTGCTCTTTTCGGCAGCAGCCGAAGCCAGTAATATAAAAGCGATGAAGACGATTGCTGCTGGTATAGAGAGGCGATACATGGCAGTCCTCCTTTGTGGTGCGGGTTTTATCCTCCCCCCAGGTAGGCGTTCACCAGCCCCATGGATATGATGGGCATATAGGTTATAAGAAGGACCACGACAAACATGGCCAGGTAAAAAGGCCACACCGCTTTTGCCACTCTCTCCATCTTGGTCTCGCCCACTGCGCATCCTACAAACAACGCCGAGCCTACAGGAGGCGTGCATAGCCCCAGTCCCAGGTTGGCTATCATGATTATGCCGAAATGCACGGGGTCTACCCCGATCTTCTGGGCCACCGGGAGGAGGATGGGAGTAGTGATAATGATCAGCGGGGCCATGTCCATGATGGTCCCCAGTGCGAGCAGCATGAGGTTTATTAGCAGAAGCAGGAGGTACTTGTTCTCGGTAATGGCCAGAAGCGCCTCGGTTATCTCGCGGGGAACGTGCAGCCTTGTCAGGCAGTAGCCGAACGCATAGGCGTTTCCGATCAGCCACATGACCATGACGATGACCTTCATTCCCTGGAGGGCGACCCTGGGGTAGTCCTTTATTGAGGTGTCCTTGTAGAGGAAGGCGAAGACAATGAAGTTGACCAGGATGGCCCACACCACAGCGATAACGCTGGACTCGATTGCTGTGAACCATCCGAAGACCACGCCTCCCACGATGATGAAGGGGCTGAACAGGGGAAGCACCGCGTCTATCACTATCCGGGAGACGTCTTTTACCGCCTGTGTTCCCCGCCGGTAGTAAATCCGCAGCGCCCAGAAGGCCACCAGGCACAGCGGACCTGCCGTCCATGCCAGCAGCGGTCCAACTCCTCCTGATTCGTTCCACTTGGAGAAGAAGTGCAGTATGGCCGCCACTGCCGCAAAGGAGAACAGGAACTCGATAATGGCAGTGGGTAGGGGCAGGTCCGACTCGCGCGGATAGTTCCTTTTTACGGCAATGGCCACCGCCACTACGATCAGAGCCAGGCCCAGGAGGATGCCGGGAAGGATGCCGGCCACGAACAGGGCCTCGATGCTGGCTGCGCCTCCCGCCGCCAGGGAGTAGATGATGGCGTTATGGCTGGGAGGGATGAGCAGTCCCTGTGTGGAGCCGGTCACGGTTACGCTGGTGGCGTAATCGCGGTCGTTTCCTTTTTCCTCCATTGAGGGGATGAGAGTGGAGCCCACCGCAGAGGTCGCCGCCACTGCGGAACCGGATATGGCCCCGAAGAACATAGAGGAGAGCACATTTACCACTGCCAGTCCTCCGGGGAACCATCCCACCACCAGGGTGGCCATGTCCACCATTTTCCGGGCCATTCCTCCCTGGCTCATAATGGCTCCTGCAAAGATGAAGAAAGGGATGGCCAGAAGCGAGTCCTGGTCCATGCCCCAGAAGACGAGCGGAGCGTTGACCACCGGGTCCACCCCTATTGATATCAAGGTTATGAGCGATGATATTCCCAGTGCAAAGGATATGGGGACCCGCATCCCCACCATAAGAATGAAAGAGCCGATCAAAAGAAATGCTTCAGCTTGCATCGGCCTCTTCTCCCGTCTTCGGCATCCCCTTCACGTCTTCCATGATGTGCTCGATGGCTGCCAGGATAAGGAGCACGCCGGTAATTGCCAGGGGAAGATAGGAAACCCCCACCGGCAGGTTGGTCCCCGGCCGGTTCTGGCCCATGAGCTCGATGACCACCATCATGCCGCCGTAGAGCAGAAATCCGGAAAACACGAGTACGAGCACGTCAACCATGAGCAGGACGTAATACCTGCCGCGCGGCAGAAAGGTGTCCACCAAAAACTCGAGGGTTATGTGTCCCCGCTCGCGGTGAAGTACGGCGGAGCCCAGGCATCCCAGCCATACCATGGAAAGGAGCACGACCTCCTTGGCCCACGCCGGCGTAAAGTCGGTAAAGGTCCGCATGGCTATCTCGTAGCTGTAGAAGATGACCATGACGGTGAGCAGAACCACCGTGATCCAGCTTATTACCAGGAATATGGGGTCCAGGAATCGAGAGTACTTTTCCATGACTCCACCTTTTATACGGGAACGGAGACCTCGTCGAGAATTTCTTCCAAAATCTCAAGTGCCGCCCTGCGCCTCTGTTCAAGTGTGGCCTGGCCGCCTACCAGCAGGCGGTGGGAAAGAACCGGTCCGGCCAGGTACTTCACGTCGTCGGGCAAGCAGTAATTCCTTCCCTTCAACAAGGCCCACGACTTCGCAGCCTGCACAAGAGCCAGGGACCCTCGGGGGCTGGCGCCCAGCCGGAGGTCCCGGTGGTTGCGGGTCCGTTCCACTATGGATATGATATAATCCACGATCTCGCTCTCCATCTTAACCTCGTCAACCCGCGTCTGCCAATAAGATATTTCTTCATTGGCCATGACCGGCCGGAAGTCATTGGAGAACGGGTCAGTGCTCGCTCCTCCAAGTATGCGCCTCTCGTCCGAACTGTCCGGATATCCCATGGAGATGCTCATCATGAAACGGTCGAGCTGACTGTCCGGCAACGGATAGGTGCCGTAGTGCTCGAGCGGGTTCTGGGTGGCGATGACCATGAAAGGCTCGGGCAGTGCGTGGGTATCCCCCTCCATGGTCACCTGGTTCTCGTTCATGGCCTCTAAAAGCGCGCTCTGCGTCCGGGGGGTCGTCCGGTTGATTTCGTCGGCAAGTATAACGGAGTTGAAGATGGGTCCCGGCATGAACTCGAACCCGCCGCTTGCCGGGTCGTATACCTTGGTTCCCAGGATGTCGGACGGCAAAAGGTCCGATGTAAACTGGATGCGCCGGAATGAGCAGTCAATGCTCCTGGCCAGTGCGTGTGCCAGTGTGGTCTTTCCCACACCGGGAATGTCCTCAATCAGCACGTGTCCCCCGGCGAACAGGGCCGTCAATATTAATGATATGACCTCGTCCTTGCCGATGATGACCTTGCCTATGGAAGAAGCCAGCTCCACAAGGCTTTGAGGAGAGTTCTTTTGCTTTTCTTCCGACAACTATTCCTCCCTTGGCCTCGCAGCGGATACGCTTAATCCGATCCCGGCCCTTTCGGGTCCGCGTTATTTTTCGATTCTTTTTCCCTGGCCTGGTCCGCGGAGCTCAGGTATTGACCGGACTTCCGGAATTTCGACCTCGAGCGCTTCTTTCTTTCGAACAGCGGATGGACCGTGCCGTCCGGCCTCCTCCGCCACCTGCTGTGGGCCCAGAGCCACTGCTCGGGACGCTCGCGGATGGTCCGCTCGACCTCGTCCGCTATGGCCTGGGTCACCCGCCGGTTGTTCTCCTCGGGGTCGTCGGTAAGCTCGTAGTGGAGCGGCTCGCGGAAGATGACGTGGAAGTGGCCTGGCCTTGTCCGGGGGATCCAGAAAGGGATGAGCGGTATGTCGTGCTTCCATGCCAAATAGGCGGGGACCACGTGACTCAGCGCGTCCTGTCCGAAGAACTTCACGAATATGCCCTGGCCCCGCCGCGATTCCTGGTCCATGTAGAGACCGACCAGCTCGCCGTTGTTTATGGCGTCTACGATCTCCCCCCCGGTGCCCCGGGTGGTCACCACCTTGCCTTTGAACTTGCCCGCCAGGTAATGAAGGATGCTGTCCAGGTAAGGGTTCCGGAGCGGCCGGGCAACCATGTTTACTGCATGAAGCTCGGGGAACAACGCGGGAGCCACCGAAGGCAGGGTCCAGCCACCATAATGGCCGCCGAAAACGAAAAAACCCTTGCCCTCGGCAATGTAGCGGTCCACTATCTCCTTGCCTTCCCAGGTGAAGTGCTGGTTGAAGTTGTCGGTGATCTTCTCCAGGTGAATCAGCTCGCCCACCGCCAGAAACAGGTTCTCCAGGGACCGGAACGCTATCCGCTCGCGCTCTTCCGGAGTGGTCTCGTCGCCCAGGGCATGCTCCAGGTTCCAGAGCATGATCCTGCGGCGTTTTCTTATAAACGGATACACCATCCTGGCGTTAAGCCGCATCCACAGGAACGTAAGCTGCATGGGAACGATCTTCCCCAGGATAAGAATAAACTTTATCACTCCATATACAGCGAGATTCAACGCTCTCATTCCAGCCCTCCCGAGCTTGTCGTTATGGTTTTCATAAACTCGTTCTCACGTCCCATAAAATCTACTTCCACCCGGAGCACGGCCAGGCTGGTTCCGGAAAGCCAGGCAGGGTCTATTTTCACTGCGTCCTTCTCGGTTGTCACCAGTCTCTTCGCTCCCTTCTTGCGGGCCAGCTCCGCCAGCTTTTCCAGGTCGGCCTTGCTGTAGCAGTAATGGTCGGGGAACTCCGCCTGCTCTACAACCTTAACGCCGGCCTTCCCAAGTGCCCCGGCAAAGCTTGCCGGCGTTCCGATACCGGAAAAAGCCAGGTAGGGCTCATCTGCGGGAAGAGCCTCCGAGCTGTGCGCGTCAAAGACCCCCACGGTCTGATATCGCATTGCAAAGCGCGGCGTCTCCGGGCATATGCTTTCCAACCATCCCCATTGCGGGATACTGCCGTCCTCCGAGCGGGAGAAGACCAGTACGCCGGCTCGGCCTGCTGCGGTAACCGGCTCGCGGAGCGGACCGCGCGGCAGCAGGAAGCTGTCTTCCGGATCGTGCCGGGAGTCCAGCACCAGTATATCAAGGTCTCGCGCCAGCGCCAGGTGCTGGTACCCGTCATCCAGCACCAGGTGCGAGCAGCCGAGCTCTTCCTCCGCCGTGTCCGCGGCGCGCGCCCGGTCGCTTCCCACGATGACCGGACACCGCAGCTTTCTGGCGAGCAGGTATGCTTCATCCCCTGATTCAGAAACGTCCGGTCGGGGGCCGGAGCCTTCGGATACCAGTAGTGGCCCGGCTTTGCCTCCCCCCTTGTATCCGCGCAAGATGATGCCGGGCTTATAGCCGGCATCGACAAGCTTTTCGGAGACCCACGCCGCCAGGGAGGTCTTGCCCGTGCCTCCCACTGTAAGGTTTCCGACCACGATCACGCGAGCGGATACCTTGTGCCTCTGTCTCCCCCCTTCCAGGTAGGCCCTTGTCCTGGCTTGCACTGCTGCGCCGTAAACATGGGAGAGGCACTCCAAAGGTAAAAGTGCGGCCCGCTGCCAAAACGGCCCGCTCTTTCGCGGCCATAAGAATTTCTCCCATCTTTTACCCCCGGCCATGGTCCGTCTCCCCGCGGCATTTTCCGGAGCAGTATCTTGCAAGGATTCAATAACACGCTGTCTTAATCGCGACTGAAGTCGCTCGCACATAAGGATTCAATAACACGCTGTCTTGATCGCGACTGAAGTCGCTCGCACATAAGAATTCAATAACACGCTGTCTTGATCGCGACTGAAGTCGCTCGCACATAAGGACTGCTTTTTGTAATCGACAAAAACAATTGTGAGCAAACACTCGCACATAAGGCGAGCTATGCGCAGCTTATGAACTCGATATTGATAAATCACCCGCCTCAGCTCTTGGCTTCTTGGGGGGTATCTCTTCCGTCTCCGTAGTGGTCGGTGGCGTACTCTCCGAGGAAAAACTGCATCTCGTAGAGCCTCTTGTACTCGCCGTCCGTCTGCATAAGCTCGCGGTGAGTGCCTCTTTCCACTATGCTGCCGTTTTCGATGACCACGATCTTGTCCGCGTGGGTGATGGTTGAGAGCCGGTGGGCGATTGCAATGGTTGTCCGGTTTTTCATGAGCTGCTCGAGCGCCTTCTGGACCTCCCTCTCGGCCGCGGTGTCGAGTGCAGAGGTTGCCTCATCCAATAGAAGTATGGGCGGGTCCTTGAGCAGCGCCCTTGCAATGGCTATCCTTTGCCGCTCTCCCCCGGAAAGCCGGACGCCGCGCTCGCCGATCACGCTGTCGTATCCCTGGGGAAGCTTCATAATAAACTCGTGGGCGCGGGCCGCTTTCGCTACTGCCACCACGTCGTCCAAGCTTTTATGAGGGGCGCCGTAACCGATATTGTCTGCCACTGAGTCGTTGAACAGGAAGGTCTCCTGGGTGACCACCCCAATCTGCATCCGGAGGCTGTTCAGGGTTGCATTCCTGATATCAACGCCGTCAACGGCGATCCTGCCCTCGGTAACGTCGTAGAATCTCGGCAGGAGGTTTACCACCGTGCTTTTTCCTGCTCCGGACACTCCTACGAGGGCGATGAGCTCGCCTTTTTTGGCTTCCAGGTTAAAGTCTTGGAGGACCATCTCGTCTTCATAACAGAAACTCACGTTTTCGTAGCGGACAGCGTCCTGCAGAGGGGGGATGTCGATTGCGTCGGGCTCTTCTTTTACGGTGGTTTGTTTCTCGAATGTCTCCTGTATTCTCTCGGCGGCTCCGTAGGCGCTGCTGAAGTGGCCGGTAATGGAGCCCAGCTTGCGAACGGGGTTGAACATAAGCCCGACGGCCACGACATACGAAGAGAGGTTCTCCACTGCATCGGGATTAGTCATCACCTGGTCAATGACCCTTGCGCCGGCGAAGTATGCAATGATACCTACGGGGACGCTGGCAATAATTCCCAACAGAGGAGAGATCAGATGTTTTACTGCCGCGTACTTGAACTGTATTCCTAAGAGCTTGTCCACTGCTTTGCGGTAGCGCTTGACTTCCTCTCCCTCCATTGCGAAAGCCTTGACCACCTGGGAGCCGGCGTATGTTTCCTGCATCATGGAGTTGATCTCCGCGCTCTGCACCAATCCTTTCTTGGTGTAGCGCTTCATTCGGGTGCTGATCGCCTGGACTGCGTAGATGGTGGGCGGAAAAGATATAAATGCCAGCAGGGACAGCACCGGTTCCATGTAGAAGCAGACCGCGGTAAGTCCGATAAGCTGAAACCCCTGGTGGAGGGAATCCACGGTATTGGGAACGATCCGGTGCATATGTCCGACGTCTGTGACCGTGCGGGACATCATCTCGCCGGTGCTGGTTTTCTGGTAGTGGTACATGGACAGGAACATGAAGTGCTCGTAAAGCGAGGTTTTAATATCGCGGACCACCCGGAGGCAGAGCCTTTCCAGGAGATACTTGTAGGAGAAGGTAAAGATGCCCCTGTAGGTAAACGCTCCGATTATGGCCACCGGCAACAGGAAAAGGATCGCCTTGCCTTTTTCCGGTTCGTCGAAGAGGTAGTTCAAGGTCGGCTTGACGAGATATGCGATGCCCGGCTCGAACAGAGAGGCCAGCATGGAAAGAAAGATCACCAGGATCAGTCTTGACTTGTACTGCTTGAAGTAAGGTATGACAAATGCCCAGGTGTTCCTGAACCTGCCGTCGAACTTCGTTTTTATCTTGTCGATCCGCTTCAATCCAGGTCCTCCGCCCGCGGAGTTCTGCCGATGCGCTCGAGAATCTGAAGAGAGACCTCCAATGCCCGTCGGCCCTGGGCGCCGCTGACCTTAGGCTCCCGGCGCTCGCGTACACAAGATAGAAACTCTTTTATCTCCTGTTCGAGCGCGTCCTGCCTATCGAGCTCTATCTGTCGGACGCTTATTCTCGACATGGGGTCTTCATTGCCCCCTTCACCCAGGGTAAAGACCGCCATTTTCTGCGACTGGGTGTCTATGCTGGTATAAGAGTTGTACTGGAATATGCGTATCTTTCTGATGGCCTCCCCAAGTGAGACCCTGCTGGCAGTAAGAGTTGCTACTGCTCCGTTTTCAAACTCGAGGCGGGCGTTTGCCAGGTCCACTTTTTCGGAGAGCACCGGCACCCCAATGGCCGATATTCTTTTCAAGGGCGCTTTTACAAACCCCAGCACTATGTCCACGTCGTGGATCATCAGGTCCAGCACCACGTCGATGTTGGCCGCCCTTTCTTTAAAAGGCCCGAGCCTCTCCGCCTGGATGTAGGCCGGCTTTACCACCGCGTCCTCCAATGCTCGGAGTGGCGGGTTGAACCTCTCGAGGTGGCCGGCCATGAACACCCTCTGTTTTTGGTTCGCCAGCTCGATCAGCTCGTCAGCCTCCTCCAGGGTCTGGGTCACCGGCTTTTCCAGCAGGATATCAATCCCTGCTTCCAGGCAGTCGCGTCCCACCCGGTAATGTAAAGGAGTGGGAACCGCTATGGACACGGCGTCAACCTCGGGTAGGACCTGCCGGTAATCGCCTGCCGGGCGGGCGTTGTTTTCCTCGGCAACATCTTTTGCCCGGGCCGTGTCCGTGTCCACGCAGTAGAGGAGACGTGCTTCGGGAATACCGGCATACTTCCGGGCGTGGAACCGTCCCAGGTAGCCCACGCCGATGACCCCTATCTTAATTTCTCCTGAGACCATCTTCCCGGCTCTCCTGTTCGGATACGCCTATAACGCATATTCCCGCGCCGTCCGCCCGGGAAATTACTTCTTCCCGGTCCACCAACAGCACCTGTCCGGCTTCCAGGGCCAGCACGGATGCCGCGACCTTGCGCATGGACTCGATGGTCTCCAACCCCGCAGCAGGCACGTCAAATCGCATGTCCTGGTTGGGCTTGGCCGCCTTGGCCACCACCGCCCCCTTGCGTGCTATCTCTCCGCCGCGGAGGATGGCCTGGTCAGTGCCTTCCACCGCCTCGACCGCCATGACCGCCCGGTGCTTGACAACCACTGTCTGGCCTATGTCCAGCCTGCCGATGGCCTTGGCCATGGCAAATCCAAAGCGGATGTCCTCCCACTCCTTTTCGGAAGGAGATCGGCCGGTCAACATCCCCGCGGGCACCAGGTGGTCTTCCAGAAACCGAAGCGACTCGATGATCTGTATGCCCCGGCTTAAAAGCTCCTTTACTAGCTCTGCCATTATGGTGTCGACCCTCCGGTCGGAGAGGCGTTTCCAGAGATCCAGGGCCAGGTCGTCGAACCGGGGCATGCCTCCCAGTACGCTCATCTGGGTTATCGAGCCTATGGTCACCGCGTTCTCGATGCCTTTTTCCTCCATGCGGTTCATGATAGGCCCGAGCTGACAAAAGGGAAAAGCATGGACCTCTTCGGAGACCTCGTTAAGCTCGGCGCTCATCATTCCCTTGAACCCGAAGCTATAAACGCGGTGTCCCGCACGGGTGGCGGCTTCAGCCACCATCACCGGCAGCCTGCCGGTGCCTGCCAGCAGCCCCAGCTTTTCAGTCCCGGATGACGCCACGCTCGCTCTCCCGTATGAAGCTTATCAGATGAGCCACGTCCGCGGATTGCCCGTACTCGTTGTCCGCCCGGTTCAGGCCGTCCTCCAGGCTCTCGCCTTTTTTGAAGATCAGGCGGTAGGCTTTGCGGACCGCGGTGCGGCTTTCTTTGGTCATATCAACCCGGTCGAGGCCGACGCGGTTGAGTCCCACGAAGCGGGGAGGTTCTCCACCCACCAGGGAGTAGGGGGTCACATCCTTTTTGGCCTTGGTTCCCGCGGCCAGCATGGCCACCCTGCCGACGCGGCAGTACTGGTGTACTCCTACAAACCCTCCGAAGACCACGTCATCCTCGATAATGACGTGCCCGGCAACCGTGCCCAGGTTGGCCAGGATGATCCGGTCGCCCAATACGCAGTCATGGGCGATATGGGAGCCTATCATGATGAAGTTGTCCGAGCCCACCAGGGTGTCTCCCCTGCCGTCCACCGTGCCCCGGTGCATGGTCACGTACTCCCGGATGCGGTTTCTGTCTCCTATGGTCAATGTGGTGTCTTCCCCATTGTATGACACGTGCTGGGGAGGACCGCCTATATGGGAGAACGCCCCGATATAATTGTCACTGCCGATTGTTACGCGGCCCTCGATTACGGCGTGTGCCGATACGGTGGTGTTTGCGCCGATGGTTACGCTTTCTCCGATCACGGCAAAGGGTCCGACCTCGACGTCGGCAGCGAGCTCCGCTCCCTTTTGAACAACGGCGCGGGGATCAATCATCAGCACCCTTTCTCCTTGGTTTTCGGGCAACTATTATTCGATCTCTTAAGGAGAAGTCCGTCATAAGCGGACAAACTTCGTAATGTCGGCATTATCCGCCGCTGGAGGATGTTTTTTTATCGACCTCCCTGATCACTTCCTGGGTTATGTCCAGGGCCGGGTTCCGGTAGAGTATGGGGTTAAAATTGGGCATTCGCGGCGAAGGCGGCGAAACATCCATTATAAGGCAGTAATTGCCGTTCGAGCCCATTTTTTCCATGACCTCGTTCATCTTCTTCTCGAGCGGTTTTAAAAGCCCGTTCTTTTTCTTGTTTAAATCTTCCTGGATTCTGGACTTTTCAAGCTGGAGCTTGTTGTTCAAGCTGTTGTACTGCATGTACAGCTCCTGGAGCTCGTTTTGCTTTTGCTGCTTGGTGTAGTTGTCCCACACCGGGCTCTTGTTCATGATCTCCTGGTTCAAGCTGGTGATCTTGTCTTCCAGTGCGTCGAGTTCCTCCTGCTTTTTCTTCAGGGGGGCGAACGCATTATCGCGCTCTGCTTCCAGGTCTCCCTTGAGCTTCTTGCCCTTCTCGCTTTCCTCCAGTACCTGCTTCAAATTCACGAACCCCACCCGGCAGTTCATGGATTTGCCTGCTTTTTTCTCTGTGCTTTGCGACCCCGCGGGCTGGCTCTCCGCGATTCCAGCGCCCAGCGCGGCCACGAGCAATATGACTGCGGCCGCCCTCCAAGCAGAAACTTTGATACTCATAACATGCCATCCTTTCCTTTTGTTTTTCCTTAATGTTAGCTCATATATTCCGAAATTCTTGTATAGCGGTTAGAAAAGTCTTCCCAGTGCGAAGACGAACTGGTGCTCGTCGTCTATGGGACGCGGATTTATGGGGAAGGCCAACTCGAACCGCAGCGGTCCCATGGGAGACCTCCATCGGATGCCGAACCCCCAGTCCTGCCTGACATCGGTAAGGTCGATGGGCTGGCCGTCGTTGTAGGCGTTTCCCACGTCGTAAAAGACCGCTGCCTTGAGTCCCATCTCCGGGGACAGGGGCACGATGTACTCGGCGGTCATGTATACTTCCTTGTTTCCGCCTATGGGGGTCAGCTCACCGTCGTCCTCTCTGAACATGGGGCTTACAGTAGCCACCTCATATCCCCTCATGTTGTACTGGCCTCCCAGGAAGTAGCGCTCGGATATGAGCAGCCAGTCGCCCTGGTCGTAGCTCATCCAGCTCGCCCGGCTCCGAAAGCTCATGTAGGTGTCCTGGATCAAGGGCTGGAAGTACCAGAACCTGATCCGGTTTTTCAGGTAATCGTTCTCCCCCCCGAACATGCCGTGGCCTGCTATCTCCCCTGTATAGGAGAGCTTGGCGCCGTCGGTGGGATCAATGTTATTGTCCAGGGTGTTCCTCTCCAGGGTGAACTCCATGCTGCCTATGGAGGTGTTGGAGGGCTGCTTGCGATAGATACTGGACGAGCTTTCGTAACTCTCCAGGTCGGTTATCAGGTAGGAGTAGGACAGGTAAAACCTCACCCGGGAAAGGTGGGGTATCTCCCTGCCCACGGTTACTCGACCACCCTGTCTGCGGTTTACGAACTCGATGTAGTACAGCTCGTTGGAAAAGAGGTTCAGTCCGAAGTACCATTCCGAGTCCAGGAAGTAGGGATCGGAGTAGTCCAGGTAATAGGTCTGGGTGTTCTCGCTCACCATTGCCTGGGCGGACAGGTTCATTCCCCTTCCCAGGAAGTTCTTCTGCTGGTATTGAAGTGAAAAGAAGTACTCCGACGAGGTGCTGCTGACTCCTGCTCCTGCGGACAGCGACCCCTGCCGGGCCTCCTTGACGGCTACGTCCAGCACCACCTGGTTGGGCTGGCTTCCTCTTTTGGGAACTATCTGGATCTCGTTGAAGTAGCCGAGCTGCCTGATCCGGTCCCGGCTTTTCCGGGTGGACTCGGTGTTGAAAAGCTGTCCTTCCTTGACCTCCAACTGCCGCCGGACTACCTTGTCATAGGTCTTTTGATTGCCGGTGACTTCAATCCTTTCAATGTAGACCTTGGGTCCTTTATGGATGTCCCAGGTGACGTCCACAATGCGGTTTTCGCGGTCCAGTTTAAGATCGGGCCGGATGAGAACCAGGGCGTATCCTTCCACCCCGTAGAGGTCTTCCAAATATTGGCGGTCTTTTAAAAGGTGGCTCTTTCTGAAGATCTCACCGGTCTCCAGCTTGAACCCCTGTTTTATCTCTTCTTCGGGTATCAGCAGGTCGCCGGTGACACTGATCTCGCCTACTGAGTACTGAGGGCCTTCTTCGATTCCGATGCCAATGTTGACGTACCGCCGGTCTTCGGTAAGGGTTCTTTCCGACGAGGTAAAAGAAGACTCCAGGTATCCCTGGTCTTCGTAGAAGAAGTCCAAAAGGTACTGGTCGCGCTCCCAGTCCTCCCGGCTGTACTTATTGGCGGTGAAGACCCCCTCCTCCTTGGTCTTCATGTAGCGCTCGAGCTCCCGCTCGGATATCTTCTCGTTACCGTAAAAGTTGATCTCGCCCACCACCGGCTTGCGGCCTTCCTCTATCCAGAAGATGACCTCCACCTGGTTGGGACCCGCTTCTTTGACCTCCACGTTCACCCGGGCCATGAAGTAGCCGTCTTCGGCGTACTTCTCCAGAAGCTTGTAGCGGACATTGCGGACCTTGGCGGGATCGTATACCGAACGGGCCTTGATGTCGGAGATCGAATCCAACTCCTCTTCAGTCAGATGATCCGCCCCTTCGAAGCGGACCTCCTTGACCATGGGCTTCTCCGTGATCCGGTAGATGAGAAGCAGCCGGGGACGGCCGGTGTCAGTGGTATAGGTCTTCTCCACCACCACGTCCTTGACAAAACCGGAGTTGTAAAGGGCGTGGATGTCAGACGTCACCTTATCGGCATCGTAGGTGTCGCCTTCCTCCATGGAGAGAAAGGACCTGACCGTCTCCTCTTCCAGAAACCGGTTGCCCTCGATCCGTATCTCGCCCACCTGCTGGCCGAACGCGGGAACGCCGTATAAAAAGATCACCAGAAACACCAGAGAAAACCGCCGGAACCATGACCCGGTTCCGGCTCCTCCCAGTTTATGTCTGCAAGAGTTATGCACTTTTACTCCGTCTTTTTTAAAGTCTCAAGATAACAGACAACCCCCCGGAACGCAAACCACGGCAAGGCACTGCAGCCCTGAAGATTCGGGAGGGCAGGGCTTGGTGCTGAGAGCTTGGGGGTTGGTTTTTTCCGGTTCAGTTGTTTAGAGTAGTTCCCGTTGCAAAACTCCGTTTTTTGCGCCTGCCTGTGCCGGACACGCCTGCCTGTGCGGACACG
>CAYQTK010000019.1:0-37441 GCA_964420375.1 uncultured bacterium | reverse complement strand
CAGCAAGCCTGTCTGCGTGCCTGTCTGCCGTGTCCGGCACAGGCAGGGAACGCACAGGCAGGCAGCCGCACTCCAAAACAGCGCCGCAAAAGCCGTCAAGATATCCGTTTCGCAAGAGGCACTACCTATGCCTCCTTGCTTGAAGTCCTGGCTTCTCTGCCGCCTTCGTGGCGGTCCATGAAGCTCTCCAGGTCCCGGATGTCGTGAGTAACCGGGACCGGCGGAAGGCTCTCCAGGAAGACCTTGCCGTAGCGCTTTTTTATAATCCGGCTGTCCAGGACGGCCAGGATACCGTAATCGCTCCTGCTCCGGATGAGCCTTCCCAATCCCTGCTTGAGCGCAAGCACTGCGGAGGGAAGCTGATACTCCATGAAAGCGTTTTTGTTCTGCTTCTTGATCCTCTCCACCTTCTCGGCAACCAGCGGATCGGAGGGAGAAGCGAAGGGAAGCTTGTCAATCACCACGCAGGACAAAGACTGGCCGGACACGTCCACGCCCGCCCAGAAGCTCTGGGTGGCGAAAAGCACCGAGTTCTCGTCCTCCCGGAACTCGGAGAGAAGCTCGCCCTTGGGAGCGTCCCCCTGCTTGAGGAGGGGGAAAGGAAGCCGGTCGTAAAGCAGTTCAAAGGCCCTTTCCATGTTCCGGTAGCTGGTGAACAACAGGAACGCCCTGCCTTTGCTGACCCGGAGTATGGCTTCCATCTCGTCCGCCGCCTTTTCTATGAAACTCATCTCCGACGGTTGGGGCAGTTCTCGGGGAATGTATAAGATTGAGTTTTGCTTCCAGTCATAGCTGGAGGGAAGACACAACTCGTCTATCCTGCGCGGAGGGTCTTCTGCGCCCAGCGCCTGCCGGTAGTGGTCAAAAGACAGCTTTCCCTGCGAGACCACGGCGAGGGTGGCCGAGGTGAAGATTATAGGCAGATCATTGGACAGAAGCCGCGGCTGGATGATAGGGCCCAGCTCTGCGGGACTGGCGCGCAGAAATACGTTTTTTCCGCGAAACTCCGCCCAGTAAATTTGATCGGGGTCGGAGCCGGAGACGATGGCTTTAAGCTCCTTGGCAAGGGCGGACGCGCGCTCGGAAAGGCTTTTCACTGACTCGTCCGCTCCGGAGAGATCGGCGAGCTTTGTGGAGAGCGCTTTAAGGTCGCTTTCTGTTTTGTCTCCCCATTCCTGCACGGACGCCTCTTTCAACACCGGCGCGAGCGAGTACCGGGAGGTCTCTTTTTCTCCGCCCCGGCTCCGGAGCGAATCTCCGATGGTCCTTAACAGCTCGCTGCCGCTGTGCTCGGCCTTTTCCAGGGACTTGAGCATGGACTTCAGGCTGTCCACGGAAACCTTGCCCAGCCTTTGCAGCCTCCTTATGTCCTGGGCCAGGTCCATGAGCTGGAAGTTGCTGAAGCGTAAACCGAAGTACTCGGTGGCTATCTCGGGCAACGAGTGGGCCTCGTCGAAGATGATGGTCTCGTAAGACGGAATCACCTGGCCGGGAGCATCAGAGCGGACCGCCAGGTCTGCAAAGAACAGGTGATGGTTGACCACTACTATGTCCGCTTGCTGTGCAAAGGCCCGCATCCGGGTCACGAAGCAGTCCTGGAAGTAGTCGCATTTCTGGCCCAGGCATTGCTCGCTGGTGGCGCTTATCTCCCGCCAGGTGGGATACTCGTCAGGCAGACCGGGAACCTCGGCCCGGTCGCCGGTCTCAGTACGACTGGCCCACTCCTGGATGGTTTTGAAGTGGGAGATCTCGTCGCGGAAGTGAAACGTGGGAGCACTGCTGAAGTCGTGGTATCGCTTCCAGCACAGGTAATTGGAGCGGCCCTTCATCAAGACCGCGTTGACCTCGAACTCCCGGCTCAGAACGGGAAGGTCCTTGTTAATAAGCTGCTCCTGCAACGCCTTGGTGCCGGTGGAGATGACCACCCGGCGCTCCGAGTATAAAGCGGGAACCAGGTAGGCGAGCGTCTTGCCCGTGCCAGTGCCCGCCTCTGCGAAAAGGATCGAGTCCTCGGAAAGGCAGCGCAGGACCGAGCCCGCCATCTTCACCTGTTCCGGCCGGACCTCGTAGTCTTCAAGCAGAGTACTTACCGGCCCGCCCGGTCCTAAAAACTTCTTGACCTCTGTTTCGTAACCCTTACTCATTAAACAGCTTCAAAACCTCATCAGCGGCCAAGATCGAACTCGGCGACTATGGGGGTATGGTCGGAGGGTTTGGGGCCTTTCCTGGGTTTAAGATCGATCCACGCGTTTTTAGAGCACTCGGCCATAGAAGGCGTGGCCATGATATGGTCCACTCTCCATCCCAGCCCCTTGTCGAGCGCTCCTTTTACCCGGTAGTCGAAGAAGGTGTACTGGCCGGGACCGGGCACGTGCTTTCGGAACACGTCAATGAATCCCCATTGCATTATCTTCTCCATCCTGGCCAGGACCTCGGGATGGAAGTCCACGTGCCCCTTGAGCCTTTTGGGGTTATGCACGTCAATGTCGGCAGGCGCGATATTGAGGTCTCCAACCCATAAAAGCGGTTCTTCATTGGAGTAGTTCTTCTTGAAGTAAGAGAGAAGTCGGTCGAACCACTTCAGCTTGTACTGGAACTGCTCGGAGTCGGGGCTTCTTCCCTGCGGCACGTAGGTGTTGATAATGGGGACGCCGTCGATCCTGGTAAAGATCAGCCGGCTTTCATCCGGGCTCTTCCCGCCCAGACCGTACTTGACCTCTTCCGGAGGGGCCGCGCTTATGGTTGCGACCCCGTTATAGGAAGGCTCGCCGCGGTGGGCCACGTGATATCCTGCTTCCCTGATCTTCTCCACCGGGAACTCGGAATCCGACACCTTGGTCTCCTGAATGCAAAGGACGTCCGGGCGGTTGGTATGAAGCCAGTCAACAATAAGCGACAGTCGCGCGCGGACCGAGTTTACGTTAAAGCTGGCGATCTTCCAGAGACTCATGCGGCTCTCCTTTATAAGTCATAAATCAATATCGTCACTGCTTAGGGGGGCAATCCCTGCCAGGGACAAATGCTCAGGCGCCTTTCTGCTTGGCCGCCTGTAAAAGCTGGCCGTAAATCGCGGCTCCAATGGCCACGCCTTCTTCCGGCAGTATCTGGTCATAAATGATGTCGCCGAAGACCTCCCTGAGCCGGGTCTTTATCTTGGGCATCCGTGACTGGCCGCCCACCAAGAGGAGCGCGTCCAGCTTGAGGTTGGGCTCGAGTGTCCGGGCATTGTCCACTGCATCCAGGGCAATGGTTATGGTCCTCTCGATCAGCCCCGACACCAGGTACTCCAGGAGGTCCCGGGAAATCTTTATGTTCATGCTTACATCGGGATCGATCTCGGGGATTACGTTGGACACGTGGATCATGGTCTGCTGGGTTTCGGACAGGGCGACCTTGGTCTTTTCCGCTTCCGTCTTTATCTTCCTGAGCACGTCCTTTTCCGTGATCTGGATGCCGTCCCGGTAGGTTGCCCCGTCTGCAAACGTCTTGTTGCGGGTCGAGCTCATGAACTCGTAGAGCAGATACTCCATGATGGCGTGGTCGAAGTCGTCTCCTCCCAGCCAGGAGTCTCCCAGGTTGGCCAGCTCTTCGTATCCGCCGGGCACGCGACGGAGGATGGAGAAATCAAACGTCCCGCCGCCGATATCATAGACGGCAATGGTGTGCTCCCCTTTGTTCTGGTATCCGAAGGCATAGGCCGTGGCCATGGTCTCGTCCAGCATGCCCACTATGCTGACCCCCACCTTTTCCGCCATCTGCTTCATGGCGTTGGAGTAACGGGTCTTCTGGGCATTGGGCATGGTGACCACGATGTCCTGCATCTCGTCCTTCAAAAAGTTGTCGCTCATCTGCTTCAAGTAACGGAAGATATAGGCTGCTATGTCGGTGGGGGAGGCTGCCAGGTCAAGCTCGTTGATCCGGACCTGGATGTCCATCTCGTGGCTCTTGGCGTTGGGGTCCCGGTCGATAATGTAGTAGTAGCGCTCCTGGGCGGTTTTGACCTCGTCTGACTCGTAGCTTTTCCCGATGAAGCGCTTTATGGAATGGATGGTGCAAAAGGGGTTCTCCACGTACTTGGACTTTGCTCCGCGGCCCACCATCACCCGGACGCCGCCGCTCTTCTCGTAGAAGTAGACCACGGAGGGGACCAGCTTGTAACGCTCCTTGTCGAGGATCACCTTGGGCTTTCCGTTATCTATATAGGCCACGCAGGAGTTGGTGGTGCCGAAATCTATTCCGTAAATCCTGGGCATATTTTACTCCCGTTCGGCTTTCTCTTTCATGCTGACCATTTGGATGATCTTGTTGGCCAGGGCGAGCCTCTCGGTGGTCTCGCGAAGGCGCTTGGACAGGACATTGGTCAGCGGCCGGTAAATCTTGTTGGCCAGCTCGTGGTCCTGACTCATGAGCTTCTCGAAGTAGTCCTTCTGAAGCCGGAGCAGCTTGGTGTCCGTTTTGGCCCGCACGGTGGCGGAACGGGGCTCGTTTTCCACCAGGGCCATCTCCCCGAATAGATCGCCGGGACCAAGGGTCGCTACCACGTTCTCTATCCTGTCTTTGTCTGGAGAAGCCGCCAGTATCTCCACTTCTCCCTCGCGGATCACGTAGAGAGCGTCTCCTTTATCTCCCTGCCGGAAAATCGTGTTTGTGGCGTTAAAGCTCACCTTCTGCATGTAGTTCCATATTCTGGTGAGTTCATTGTAGGTGCAAAGATGAAACAAGGGTATCTTTTTCAAGTTCTCCGGACTATCCATGACCGGCCGCCTCCGTTTTTATCTTATTATTATGTTAGAGATTAGCAGTATGTCAACATCCGGGCAAATCCGGGCATGCCTGAATTACTTACCGGCGCAGTCCCCCAGAAGAGGGAACCCGAAAATTTGCTTTATCCGGCGCCTTGCTATTATAGTAGAAGACAAAAGCACCTGTTTAAAGCGGAACAGATCTCTGCAATGCTTCGGTGATGAGGGGGCACAGGCGGACGATGAGTTCAAACCAGCCAGGCGGGTCCGAAAAAGAGCGCCGCTATCAGCGGAGTTCATGCGATATCCCCGCTGAGTTTCACTGGGGGACCATCTACCATTCGGCCAAGATCAAGATACTCGGGATAGGCGGCTGCTTCCTGGCAACCGACGTCAAGATACCCCTGGATGAAAAGGTCCACTTGAGCTTCAGGCTCGATCCCGACAGTCCTCCTATCCACTGTGTCTGTAACGTGGTATGGATGACCCGCAAGGGCATAAAGGTCCGCGGAAACAAGTCCCATCAAGGCTTTGCCCTGGAGTTCGAGAGGATATTTCCGGAAGACCGCTCCCGGATCGACGAGCTGGTAAGGAAGAACAACCGGATAGTAAAGACCATCGAGCACGAGCTTGAAAAGAAAAAACCCGACAAGCAGATGATAAAGGAGCTTTTCACAAAGCTTCGGCCCGGCGAGTCTACCCACCTTTCCCATATCCGGAAAGCCTGCCGTGAAGAAAAGAGGTTCTACCGTCTTCAAAAACAGGCATGACGCGTCTCAAGGCTCGGCGTATACCTCCTGCACGTCCGAGTAGTTGCTGGGGTTGGGAGGGGTGGCGTTGTCTACCGCATAAACCGCGTAATCATACTCCACGCCCCGGCGGGCTGAACTGTCGAGGTATTCCGTTTTTTTAATCGGGTCTAAGAACAACTCCTCGAAGTCCCCTACTCCATGCCTCCTGCGGACCACTATGTATCCGGCCACGTCAGGGGACTGGTTGGCCATCCACCGCATTCGAACGCCCTCTTGCGTCCACACCGCGGTAAATCCCCGCGGCGGGTCCGGAGGTGTCCTGTCGCGGGGAACCGCACTGACAATAGAAGCGGAAGGGCCCTCCACCGGCGGATACCCTTCCACCGAAACCACGGTCCTTATCTCATAGAAGAACCGCTGGTTGTTCTTCAACGGACCGTCCACGAAACGGGTGTCGGTTACGGGACTGGCGTTTATAGGCCGCCATGGAAACAGCGCCACCTCGGGGGCCCGGTAGATATTAAATCCCGCGCCCTCCGGCAGACCGCGCGGCGGCGTCCAGGAAATCTCCACGAACTTGTTACCGGGGTTTGACTGCGGATACAAGGCAGCCGGCGGGGGAGTGAGGTTCAATACCTTGACGGGGGCGCTTTTTCTGCCCCTCCTGCCTTCCGAAGATATGCCCCGGATGGAGTAGTACACCTTCTGGTTAAGCCCCACATCCGTGTCCACGTATCCCGGCTTTTCAACGCGGCCGAGTATCTCGTAGGCCGGCCCTTCCCCTGCCGCCGGCTCCTCGGCACGGAGGACTTCCCATCGGACCGCAGGCACTTGTTTCGAGCCGGAGGCTTCTTCCACTTTCCAGATAAGCTCGACGCATCCTTCCCGCACTCTTACCTTGATGTCTTTTGGAGGCGCGGGCACGGGAAGCTTTGGAGGCAGGGGCGGTCCTTTCACACCGCACGACCAGCACATCCAGGAGAGCCCTAGAAAAAGACCAAGTGCGAGGGCCACTGCGGGGCGAAAAATCTTCAGCTTTCCCGCCTTCATTAACTTCCACCCCTTACGGGTCCGTCCTGGTCCCCGGCTGTTTTTATGGCTTCGGCCAGGTCCAGGGTCCCTTCATAAATAGCCCGGCCGGTTATCACACCTGCGATGCCTTCATGCTCGTGCTCTTTTAAAGCCGCGATGTGCTCGAGGGAGGCCACGCCTCCCGAGGCTATAACCGGCCGGCAAATGCTTTGCGCCAGCTCCACCGTCATGGGGATGGAAGGACCGGTAAGCATTCCGTCCTTTACTATGTCGGTGTAGATCACTGCGGCGATCTCCATGTCATCGTAAGCGCGGGCCAGTTCCGCGGCTTTTATGTCCGTGTCTTCCGACCATCCTTCTATTGAGACTATTCCTTGGCGGGCATCAATTCCCACCACTATTGTGCCGGGATACTCGCGGCAGGCTTTCCGAACCAGCTCCGGCTCGCGGTGGGCCGCTGTCCCCAGGATTACCCGCTCCACGCCTTTGTCCAGGTAGTAGGATATAGTTTCCATGTCCCGGATGCCGCCGCCGAGCTCGACGGGTATCTCCACTGCTTCGACTATGGAAAGCACGGCGTCGTGGTTTATACGGCGGCCCGCAAAAGCGCCGTTCAGGTCCACCACGTGGAGAAGGCGGGCGCCCTTTGACTCCCATTGCCGCGCCATGTCGCCCGGCTCGGCGGAATAGGTCTTGTCGCGGTCCATCCTGCCCTGCTCGAGCCGGACCACTTGGCCGTCTTTCAAATCTATGGCGGGTATCACCAGCATGCCGGTCATTTCCTTTTGAACGAGCTTAGAACTCCGCGGGCGGCCGGTACTCTCCGAACACCTTCCGCCACACGTCGCAAATTTCCCCCACCGAAGCATAGGAACGCACCGCCTCGAGTACGTGCGGCATGACGTTGCCTCCCTCGCGGGACGCGTTCTCCAGCTTCTCCAGAGCGGCCTGCCAGCGTTTGTGGTCCCGGTTTTGCCGCACCTTGACAAGGCCCGCCACCTGCTCCTCCTCGACCTCCGGACCGATGCGGAGCGTGGGTATCTCCGGGTAGTCCTCGGTGTCGTGCATGTTGACGCCGATAATGACCTGGTCCTGGTTCTCCAGGGCCTGTTGATAGCGGTAGGACGCTTCAGTGATCTCCCGCTGGGGGAACCCCTTTTCAACCGCGGACACTATACCCCCCATGTCCTCGATCCGGTTTATGTAATCCATGGCCTCCTCTTCCATGTCGTTGGTGAACTTCTCAACGTAGTATGACCCGCCCAGGGGGTCTATGTTATGGGCCACGCCCGACTCATTGGCTATTATCTGCTGGGTCCGCAAGGCTATGGTTACCGCCTCCTGCGTGGGCAGGGACAGGGTCTCGTCCATGGAGTTAGTGTGCAGGCTCTGCGTGCCGCCCATGACCGCGGCCAGCGCCTGGATGGTCGTCCGGACGATATTGTTCTGGGCCTGCTGCGCGGTAAGGGAGCAGCCCGCGGTCTGGGTGTGAAACCGGAGCTTCCAGGAACGCGGGTCCTTCGCACCGAACCTCTCCCGCATGATCCGGGCCCACATCCGGCGGGCGGCCCGGTACTTGGCGACCTCTTCAAAGAAGTCGTTATGTGCATTAAAGAAAAAGGACAGGCGGGGAGCAAAGGAGTCCACGGCAAGGCCCGCATCTATGCCCGCCTGAACGTAGCCCATGCCGTCGGCGATGGTAAACGCCAGCTCCTGCGCTGCAGTCGAGCCGGCTTCCCGGATGTGATATCCGGATATGGAGATGGTGTTCCACTTGGGAACGTGCTGTTCGCAATAGGCCAGGATATCGGTAATGATCCGCAGCGACGGTCGGGGCGGATATATCCAGGACTTCTGGGCGATGTATTCCTTGAGGATATCGTTCTGGATGGTTCCTCCCAGCTTGTCGAAAGGGACGCCCTGCTTTTCGCCCACTGCCAGGTACATGGCGAGCAGTATGGACGCGGGCGCGTTAATGGTCATGGAAGTGGTCACTTGGTCCAGGGGAATGCGGTCGAACAGTGTTTCCATGTCGGCCAGGGTATCAATGGCCACGCCAACCTTGCCGACCTCTCCCCGCGAGCGGGGGCTGTCCGAATCACGGCCCATGATGGTGGGAAGGTGAAAGGCAACCGACAGGCCGGTGACACCCTGGTCCAGAAGGTAGTGGAACCTTTCATTGGACTCGCGAGCAGTGCCGAAGCCGGCAAACTGGCGCATGGTCCAGAAACGGCCCCGATACATGGATGGGTAAACGCCCCGGGTGAAGGGATACTCGCCCGGGTAACCAAGCTCCTCGTCATAATCGAAATCACCAACGTCTTCCGGAGAGCAAAGACGCGGTATCTTCTTGCCGGAGACGGTCTCGAACCGCTCCCGCCGCTCCGGAGACTCCGAAAGAAAAGGCTTTAGAACCTTTTCCTCCCACTCTCTGCGAATCTCCTGCCTGTCCTTTTTCATTCAATCGTTCCCTTCAGAAGCTCCGCGGGTAGAAACCCCGCCGAGCTTCACCACTGCCTGCATAAACGCCTCCCGGTCATCAACGTTTATTACCCAGGGCCTGCCCTTGGTCCTCGCAAGCAAGACTGCGCCTGAAACCGCGGGAGAGAGGCTCCGGAAACGCGGACTGGTGAGTGTCCGCCGGGTGTCCTTATCGGAAAGCGCTTTCACTGATAATACGTTGTTCCAGTGAAGCTCCCTTGTCCCGAACATCATTTTAAACCATAAGCGGTCCGGAAACACCTTGATCCGCACCGGGTAGTACGATGCTCCCCAGAAGAGGAAAACCAACCCGCACAGCAAAAGCGCCAGAAGAACGTACAGCGGCGCCCAGGGGTTAAATTGTTCCCGGAAGTGGATGACTACGAGTCCGTAAAGAGCTCCTGCCCCTCCGCCGACTATGAGGGCGCCAAGAAAGTAAGGTAACTCGTAGAACACGGCCGTAAACTCGAACGACCTGACCTGTGCTTCGTAAATATCTTTGTCTGGTTCCGTCATGCTTTTCCCAACCTTTGTGGCGGCTCTATTGTATTGTCAAGGTTAAAATGACACATAGCGTGCGAGCGACTTTAGTCGCGACTTTGGTCGCTCGCACTAAAATCATTTTTCTTGAAGACGACAAAAACGCTTGACTGGGCACTGGCGCAGAACCTCAGTTCTCGATTCCGGTGCGGCAACCAATCCCCTGCCGGTAGTAGTGCTTGATCTCTTTCATTTCCGAGACCAGGTCCGCAGCCTCTATCAGGCGAGGATCAGCCCCTCTGCCGGTGATGAGAAGCTCCATGCTTCCGGGACGAGCCCGGATGAGCTCCATCACCTGTTCTAAAGAGACGAGTCCGAAGTCAAGCGCCACGTTAAGCTCGTCAAGCACCAGAATATCCACCGTCCGCTCCTCTATCTCTTTGCGGGCCAGGTCCAGAGCTTTCCGCGCCAGGTCAACGTCCACCGGGTCGGGATCTTTCCGGTTTACAAAGCACGACCTGCCCCCCTGGGTGATCCTGATCAGACCGTCCATGTACTTTACCGCCTCGAGTTCGCCGTAATCTATCTGGCCCTTCATGAACTGGATGATATGCGACCGAAATCCATGACCGGCAGCGCGCATGCAAAGCCCCAGCGCCGCGGTGGTCTTGCCCTTGCCGTCTCCGGTGTATACCTGAAAAAGTCCGCAGAACTCTTCAGTCATTCTTTTCAAACCTCTCTTTCTCCTCTTCCATGAGCCGTTCCAGTTGCTTTTCGTCGATTTCCAGAATATCCGCGGGCCGTTTATGCTCCGGCGCCAGGGTCTCGCGCGAAAATTTTTGATCAAAGTAAGCTGCGCGTGCCGCGCTCCTCTGCTTTTCCTGGGCGGACATGTAGTTTACGATCCGGTTCTCGTCTTTCTTCCACTGGTCCACCCGGAGGTCGCCCGAGGTCACGGCAAACTCGAAAAGCAGGTCTCCGGGCTTTACGTCATAGACGGAACTCATGACCTGGTCCGGGTCTATCTTGTCCACCAGCCTGTAGGTCTCGGTTATATCCTCTTCGGTCTCCCGAAAGAAGCCGAACATGAGGTATACCCCGATGCGGAGCCCCGCGGTCCGCACTGCCAGGACACTGCTTATGATGTCGTCTTCACTGATGTGCTTGTTCATCTTCTTGCGGAGCCTTGCGGAGCCGCTTTCCAGTCCCACCAGTATGTCCCTTCCTCCCGCTTCCTTGAAAGGCCGGAGCCACTTTTTGGAGATGGAGTCGAACGTGGTCACCGCCTGTAACTCGACCTGTACTCCCTTCTTGCCGATCGCCTCCAGTACGGCAAGTGCGTGGTCTTCATTTTTGCCAAAACAATCATCATAGATTATAACCTGCTCCGTGCCGCAGTCGTTAACCAGGTGCTCGATCTCGTCAGCTATCTTTTCCGGCCGGTCCGTCAGCATCTTCTTCCATATGTTCGAGCAGAAGTTGCACCAGTTGGCGCAGCCGCGCGCGGTCATGACATAGGCCCTTTTTATCTTCTTTTCCCCCAGCTCCTCCATGTAGTGGTCGTAGCGGACACCCGGCAGGGACTTCACGTCGACGTCGATGATGGGCTTTCCAATCTGGCGGAGACTTCTGGCGGTCCGAAAGGCTGTGCCGGATACCCGGCGGGTTCCTTCTCCCGAAGTTATGCCTTGCAATAATGCGGGCAGGGACCGCTCCGCGGCCCCCAGGCAGACATAGTCGATCTCTTTCCACTCGTCAAGGAGAGTCCCGGCCATGCGCGCGGTATGCGGTCCGCCCACGATAACCGGCAGAGAAGAGTCATGGTGCTTAACCAGCCGGGCCAGGTCATGGGCTTCCTTTCGCAAAGGAGTGCATACGGATATGCCGACGGCGTCGAGATTCCGCTCTTTGAGAACTTTGGAAAGAGCTTCTGCCATGTCGGGGGAATTCTCTTCGCAAAGAGGCAGAGCTGAAAGAGGATCGAGCACAATGACTTCATGACCCTCTTTATCGAGTGTCCCGGAAAGCTCGACCAGCGAACGTGCGGGAAGCTTGCCCGCTGCCGGGTCAATGTCTTTCGACCGGGTGGGAGTGAAATCGGGTTGGACCAGGAGGACCCGCATTCTAGGCTTCCTTGGCCTGCCGGTATACGTCAAGGAGTTCGACGGCGTGCTCGGGAATACTTTGTACCGGCCCGCCGGCGTTCGCTATCTTCTCGGCAAGCTCCGGGTCCTTGGCAAGGGTATCCAAGGCTTCGGCAAGACCTATCACGTCGCCGGGCGGGAACTTAAGCCCGTTATGGCCGTGCTCGACAGCCTCGGAAAAGGCGCCGATGTCGGAGACTATCACCGGCCTTCGTGCCCGGAAGGCTTCCCTTATGGTAATGCCATATGACTCGTACCACCGGGAAGGCATAACCAGGGCGTCAATACTTTCGAGCACCCGGGGCAACTCTTCGGGCTGGTAGGGACCATAGAAATTTACGGACGCGCCCCGCGCCATTTCCTTCAGGCTCTTGTCGTAGTTCTCCACTCCGTGGTAAGGAACAGCCTCCCCGTATATGTGCAGCGAACAATCCGGCACGTTTATCCTCTTAAACGCGCTTATCACGTCCTCCACCCCCTTGGAAGGTATCAGCGTCCCCAGGTACGCGAAACAGCGCACCGGCTGTTCCGGAGAACGCGACGGCACCTTGTCCAATGGAGACAGGTCAAGTCCGTAAGGTATCACCCGGCTTTTGTCCGCCGGTACGCCGGCTTCCGTCATCTTCCGGTTGTGGAACTCGGAAGGCATGATGAAAGTATGGACCCGTGAAAAGTGCTCCGCTATCTCCTGGTGCATGTTTTTTAAAAGCTCCACTCCTCTGGACTTGGCGAGAAGGTAGGCGGAGAGCTTGGCTGCTTTGCCGGAAACGCCCGCGGTCTGGGGCATGAGGCATTCCAGGCATTCGTCCAGGTTGATCTGCTTGCAGACACGCTTGTCGTTGCGGATGCGCTGGCCCCGCGGGCAGTAGGGCTGGTGGTCAGAAAGAGTCATCACCACCGGCAGGCCGTTGTCCGCCGCGGTCAGGATCATGCCCAGGCTCAGGCCGCCCAGGTGTTGGAAATGGACGATGTCCGGCCGGACTTCTTTTAGATAGTCTTCGAACAGCTCGTCTATCCACGGCCTCATGTAGATGTTCCGGAACCCATGGATGTCCCTTAAGTCCACCGATACCCGGGTCACCCGAGAACCTTTGTCGGCCGACTCGTACACCTTGCCCGCGGGATAGTCCGAAAGTCCCCGGCTGAACACGAACACCTCGTGGTCCTGTTGAAGCTCGTTTACCAGGCCCTTGAGATACACCTCGACTCCGCCCACTCGCTCGGGAGGGTAGCCCTGCGTTACGTATACTATCCGAATCTCAAACCCCCTTGGCTAAAAAATCGTCGAGCTTCCGATACCAGCCGAAGCGGGCCGCGGCCTTCATGGAGCGGCTGCCCAGATACTGCGCCAGGTTCTGGCTGTAAGAGTAAGGTATGGCGTATAACATCCAATACCATTTTTCAAAACCTTCGCCCCCCTGCTCGGAAAGCTCTTCCCATCGCTCGAAGACCCCGTTCCAGCCGGCCTGGAAGACTTCCTTTATGTTGTTGAAAAGGCATCCCCCCATAAGCTCCCGCCAGTTCCGGTGGTCCAGGTACACCCGCTTGAACTCGTACCACATCGAGTTGTCATGCGAATGCTCCACCACGGATCCCGGCTCGAAAACAATGGTGTAACCGGCAAGAAGCGCCTCTCTCGCCCATGCCGAGTCCTCGCCGAAGCGGCGCCGGGGGAAAGGGATACTCGACCAGACCTCCCGGGCCACGCAAGAGCTGACATTATCAAAAGACAAGAGCCTGATCCTTTCCAGCACCGGCAGGGCCATGAGCTCGGCCTCGCTTGCCAGCCGCTTCTCCTCCCTGTCGGTACATGATGCGCTCCAGCGGTCCAGCCGGGCCTTGATAAAGGGGGGACAGCCGGGCCGCGCCACCTGCCGGCTGTAGGCCCCGGCCACCTCCGGCCGGGAGACCGCTTCCACCAGCGGCCGGAGCCAGTCCTTGTCACGCGGAACCGCGTCCTGGACCAGCAAAGCGACCGCTTTGCCCCGCGCCAGGGATATGGCGCGGTTGCGGGTCGCGCCGTGGTTGAACTCCGACCTGTCAATCCTCACCACCCGGCCGTACTCTTCGGCAAACTCGGGTGTGCCGTCTGTAGAGCCGGAGTCGATCACCAGTATTTCGAATCCGCCGGCAAGCTCCTGAGCTGCCACCGCTTGGAGACATTTTTTAAATCGCGGGCCCCCGTTCAAGGTCGGGACAACTATGCTGGCCCGCGGATCAGCCATCCTTCTCGCCTATCGCGATCAGGTAATAATCCCAGTCCCGGTCGGGAACCTGGAAGCCGAAGTCCTGCTCGACCATGGAAAGAGCGGAAAGGTCTTCCCGAACCCGCAGGCCGGCCTGCTCGACCAGGCAGCGGACCTCGGGAACAGTGTAGCAGTGTACCCGCCCGCGGGTCTTGCATCCCTTCTCCAGCATGTAGTCCACCGCGAACCGGAACTCCCGGAAACCCTGCGGGTGAAGCAGGTTGTAAAACTGGAACCAGGCCAGGCCGCCCGGAGAAAGCACCCGGTGCGTCTCCCGCAGGTAATTAAAAACGTCCTCCCGGTCAAGGTGAATGAGGACCACCTGGAAAATGACCTTGTCAAAACAAGAGTCGCCGAACAGGGAAAGGTCGCTCTTGTTATGGCTTTCCAGGCGCACGTTATTAAAATCCTTCATCCTCTGCCTGCAGATATCGATCATGTTCTTCGAGATGTCTATGCCGGTGAAGCTTTTACAATGCCCTGCTATATGCTCGGCAAGCCTGCCTACCCCTATCCCGACCTCCAGGACACGGTCCTCCGGACCGATACTTAGTGTGCCCCGGATTATATCAGCGCTCGCTTTGCCGTGCGCGGAGAGGCTGTCCTCTGTGGCCGGCTTGCCGAAAGGCTCGCCCGCTACCGCCAGATATGCTCCGGAACGGTCGCGGGCCATGTTGTCCCAGAAACGCTCGTAGTCATTGCCCATCTCCGGGCTCCACAGCTCTTCGGTGTTCTCTTCGGATGATTCTCCTTCGTTCCGGCGAAACCAGGATTTAAGACGCTCCACCATACTCATATCCGTCATTATACCAGAGCCGCCGATGCTACGCCACGCTGAGGCTCGGCCATTCCCTGTCGGGCTGCCCGAGGTGGGAAGCCGGCCAGGCACTTCAACCTTTTCGCGAGCAAAGCTCACGGCAGCCAGTGGACGCGGTCTTCCAGACCAGGGCTCTGGCGTACGTCTCCGTTCGAGTCAATTATTAAAGCTTTGGCATCCATGGAACGGACAAGCTCGAGACCTTCTTCCGGACCGAGCGCGAACACCGCGGTGGCCAGGGCATCTGCAAGCCACGCTTCTTTGGCGACCACGGTCACGCTCCTGCACGAGTCCGCGGGTCTTCCGGTCCGGGGGTCGAGGATATGACAGTATCTCTTGCCGTCTTTTACAAAAAACTTTTCATAGTCTCCCGAGGTTGCCACCGCCTCGTCCTTTGCAGCAATCCAGGCAATGATCCGGCCGCGGTCCCGCGGGTCCTGCACGCCAACTTTCCAGGGACGGTTTATCTTTTGGCCCAGAACCCGGATGTCGCCGCCGGCGTTCACCATGGCCATGGTTATGCCCTGTTTAAAGAGGGCCGCAGCCGCCCGGTCGCAGGCATATCCCTTGGCTATGCCGCCGGGATGAATCCGCATGCCCGGCAGCGCAAGCCGGGCTGTGCCGTGTTCCAGGTCCAGGACAAGCTTGCGAAAGCCGACCTTTTTTAACGCCTCTTCTATTTCGGTCTTGGAAGGGACCGAGGGGGTGTTCTTGTCAAATGACCAGATATCTGCCAGGGAAGCAGCGGTAAGGTCAAACGCGCCGTTGCTCTTTTCGGATATGCGGTTTGCGCGGGAGAGAACTTCCATGACCTCGTCGTCTACTTTTACCGCGCTTTTGCCGGCTTCGCGGTTTATTCTCCGAATGTCCGAACCCTCGCGGTAAGGGCTCATAAGTGTTTCAATTCGTTCGATCTCGGTGAAGGCTTTATGGACCGCTTCCCTCACCTCGGGCCGGTCGCGGCCCACTGCCGTGATCTCCACCATGGTGGCCATGCAGGGTCTTACGTCCTTTACCGTCTCGTGCAAACGGCCGGTAGCAGGCGTGTCTCTGTTGGACAAGGCGGTTGCCGAGTCGCCCGAGTCAACGGCGGCAGGGGACTTTTCCCGGTCATTGTGCTCGCAGCCTTGGAGAAGCCCGGCGCAAAAAAGTGTCAGGCAAAAGAGAAGGCAAGCAGCCACTGCTGCGACAAACGATTTTTTCGGACTCCCGGCGGAAAGTTTGTTCTTTTTTTTGTTGCCTTCGTTATAAGCGCCGCTCGCCCGGGCTTTTCCTCGTTTCATCCCACCTTATTCACGGCCCTGTAAAAATTTTATGGCGATACTCCCGTAAGGTATGTTATAATAAGGATAATTTAAAAATTAAAACCAATGACAGAAGGAGCGCCATGGGTGAAAGATTACCACTTTTCGAGCCGCGGTTCAATGGTTCTTGGGCCTGCGATATGAAAGGGGGTTTTCGAGAATTACACCGATTTTCAAGCTGGGAACGCGGCCGGGCGGAACCCTTTTTAAACAGGCTTTAAAATTATTCTTCTTAGAGGCAACAAAAAACGCTTGACAGAGCACTACCGCCATACTCTATACCTGTAACCCACCCCTGCCGCATTCCAGGCAGTGCGCCATGGGTAGGCTAACCCTGAAATCAAAGAAGGTCCATCCGGTTAAAGAGCAGGCGGACCACCTATAGAATATGAATATTTTCCGTGCGAGCGACTTAAGTCGCGGTATCAGTCGCACGCACGCTATTTAAGCTAAAGTCGCACGTTATTAGAGCTAACGTCTTTCGCCCGCTATTGAAAAAGGTATCGTTTATTGCTTTCCGTCTGCCGGCGGGCAAAGAGGAAGGGCCGCAACCGGTTCGCCCTTCCCACGGCAAACGCCATTGCTCTCGGCCTCGGGTCGCACGCCTTAAGTTGCCCTGTCCTCCGGAGCGGCGACGGAATTATCAAGTATCACCGTCTTTATTTCACCCCCCGCGGCAGCCTCCGATGCGATAAACTTAAAGCCCAAATCCGGACAGGAAATCAACCCTTTCCATCAGGTCACCTGTTGTTAAACCGGAAGCCCCGCATTTTTTCCTGTCCTTGCTAATGCAGGCCTTCCACATAAAACAATCATTACTTTAATGCCACTTGAGATGCCTGACAGCGCACTATGGTCTTTGTTTTACTGTTTTCACTCGGAAGCTATCTTGTAATAACCGTCTCTTCCGGTTGTTAGGAGCGGCAGGGTCCGGTTTTTCTCGAAGTACTTATAGGCGGGCAGCAGCGTGTTCCAGAACTTCTTAAGCTCCGGGTCTTTTTCGGAGAGCTTCTCCATCTTGCTTTTACATTGTTTTCCGTGCATCCGGCAGGGGAAGATATGTACATGCGTCCGGGTCCGCCTCTTTAGCCTCGTGTCCAGCACCATGATGTATAACTCCTCGATGGGTCCGTCCTGGATGGGCACGCACCCGATGGTCACGCAGTTGCCGTGGATGAAGATATCGTCGCCGGGGTCGTTTTTATCTCCCAGCTTTTTGTCGGAGCTGTTGGGGTAGTTGATTTTCAATGAGAGGTGGAACCTGCTTTGCGGATTGAAGCCGGAGATGTAATAGAAACCTTCGGGCACCTGGAGGTCGCCCTGCTTCCTTTTCGGGCCGATCTCGCCGGAGAGCCTGCAGATATCATATTTATGGATGAGCTTGAACTTGGACCCTTTTGCAGGGCGTGCCCAGACCTCGAGTTTTTTCTCCTTTTTAAATATGCGCAGGAAAAGCTGGTAGGGAGGATAGGGCATGCCGGCTTTTTCAAAGCAGCCCTCAACCGTGGACTGCTTGTTCTGGCGGGCCTTCTGAAGCCGCTGTTCACCGGTCTTGCCAAAAGAGCTGTTGCAAAACGATTCCCCGACAACCACGGCCGTGACCAGCACGAGCAAGGCAGCTACAACACTAAGTTCGGAGCACATGAACAACCTTCCGAGCCTTGTGATATCCATATAAGCGAGTTCCTTTTATTATTTTTTGACTGAGTATACGACAACGCGGCGCTCGATTATTTCCATTTGTCCTTGGAGACGATCTTGCTTGCTGCGAGCACTCCGGAGGCCATCACTGCCGACTGTCCGCCGCCGGGAAAGGTCCACGCCCCGGCGAGTAGCAGGTTTTCGATGGGGGTTTGCTGGGGAAGGCGCTTCAACATGCTTTGCTCGGGGATGTTGTCCCACCCGAATATGGTGCCCTTCGGGTTCAGGGTGTAGTGCTCCATGGTGCGGGGAGAGCCGACTTCCATCTTTTCGATGTGGGAGGAAAGGCCGGGAAGATAGGATTCCTCTGCCCGCTTGATCAATACCTTGGCGGTCTCCGTCTTGAGAGCGTCATACTTGGCGTAGCTCTCGCTTTCGTACCAGCCGTTTTTCCAGTTGTAGGGAAGCATGGTGATAAGCACGATCACGTTTTTACCGGGCGGCGCGGTCCCCGGGTCCACTACCGTGTAATTTGCCAGGGCCATGCCCGTCTTTTCCGGCACTCCTTCGTACACGTATCTGAAGCTCTCTGCAGGGTCATAGGTGTTATTGATCATTATCTGGTGCATTCCATCGAACACGTCGCTGTAATCGTGGTCCACTCCCAGGTAGACCACGAACGCGGAGAGACCGATCTTCATGTCTTCGAGCCTGTTAAGGTAATCTTCAGGCAGGTGCTTGCGTCCCACCAGCTTGAAAAAGGTGTCGGGGGCGTTGGCGTTCGAGACTACCCACCTGCAGGTATACTTTTTGCCGTCCCCGGTGGCCACTGCCTTGGCCTTGCCGTCCTCCACCACAATATCGGTAGCAAGCGTCTGCAGAAGGATGTCGCCTCCGTTTTCCCGGATCACTTCAGCCATAGCGTTCGATATGGCCTGGGAGCCTCCCTCGAAGTAGTAGTAGCCGCTCATGTGATAGCTGGTCCACATCACGGAAAAGAAGATGGCGGAAACATTGTCCGGCTCTGCGCCTGCATAGCCGGAAAGCTGGGTGAAGATGGCGATCAGCTCCCGGTCATGGACAAAGTCGTCGAGCATCTCGCTTAAGGTCTTGTTCCAGTACTTCATCACCGGCCAGTAAACCCAAGGCTTAAAGATAATGGAAAGACCCTTGCCCCCCTGGCCGCCGGTCAGGCCGACCAGGCCGGTCATGGTCTCTTCGATTTTTGACATGGTATCGAAGAGCTCTTCGAGGCCCTCGGCTTCATGGGGGAACTCCTTTATTAAAAGCTTTTTGTACTCATCCGCGTCCGCCGGGACCCTGAGGTCATGGTTGGGACACACCGTCCTGTACATGGGATCGAGCTTGATCGGCTTCACCTTGTCCATGATGCCGACAGCCTCGAAAGTGCCCCTGGTCATGCCGCCGGGGTCAAGCCCGTCAATGGCGTGCAGCGAGACCTCGAAGGTGTACTCGCCGCGCTGGAAACTCGTCATGTAGCCGCCAACTTTGTAATGCTGCTCGATCAGCAGGACCTTGTAGCCGTTCCTGGAAAGAGCGGCTGCAGAGGCCAGGCCCCCGCCGCCCGCTCCGATCACAACCACGTCGTACTGCGGGGCCTTTTCATCACTATGGACACCGACTCCAATGCTCGCAATTAAAAACACCAGCCCCAGACATAAAAAACGTTTCATCTTGACCCTCCCGGCTTATTATTAAACGTCCAGACTTACCAAAGCTCTTGCAAAAAAGTAGCAAGCCCGGGGCTTGAAAGTCAAACCCGGGATTTGACACGGAGGTTTTCCGGGTTATGTTAAATTGGTACAGGGGTTCCGAAAGACAGTTTATATGGAAAAATCGAGAAGGAGGATTCATGGTGCGACGGGTTTGGATGGCGGCGTTTTTGATAGTGGCCATAGCTTCTACTGTTATGGCCGACAAAAATCTCGAGTTCGAAAGCCTGTGGGAACTGGAGGGGTTCGACAAGCCGGAGAGCGTTATGTACGATTCCAACCGGGACGTGCTTTACGTCTCGAACGTGGTCGGCAAATCCCTGTCCCACGACGATAACGGTTTTATCTCCCGGGTTTCCATGCAGGGCGAGATGCTGGAGAGGGAGTGGATCACCGGGCTTGATGCTCCGCGAGGCATGCTTATCAAAGACGATATGCTCTGGGTGGCGGACCTTGATTGTGTAGTCAAGATCGACATTGAACAGGGCAAGGTAAAAAAAGATATTCCCATAAAGGGCGCAAGTTTGCTAAACGATATAGCCGCGGACGATGACGGCAACATTTACGTGTCCGATCTTAAAGGCAACATCATCTTCAAACATACTGCATCTGAAGATAAGTCAGAAGGGGAGGGCGAGGAGTTTTTCAAGCGGTGGGTGGAGACCACTTCTCTGCGCTCGCCGAACGGTCTTTACGTGGACGGCGAGCACTTGATCGTTGCTTCGTGGGGCATCTCGGGTTCCGCGGCGATCCGGGTGAAAGGACACTTGAAGAAGATATCCTTGAAGACGGGCAAGATAAGGAAGCTGGGTTCAGGCAAACCCATCGGCCACCTGGACGGCATTCAAGGCACGGGCGACGGCAGCTACCTGGTTACCGAGTGGAAGCACGACGACCTGCTTCTGGTTTCCTCTTCGGGAAGCTTCACTTCGCTTCTCGATCTGGAGTCCGGACCCGCCGACCTGGAGTACATCCCGGAGAAAGGCATGGTCATCATTCCCATAATGAACGCCAACAAGGTCCAGGCGTTTAAGAAGAAGGCCGAAGCAGCCGAAAAGTAATACCTGTTGCGTTTCAAACAAGGTTATCACCTCCCGCAGCACTTTTTATACTTCATGCCGCTGCCGCAGGGACAGGGGTCGTTTCTTCCCGGGTTCTTTTTCTTGAGGCCCTCGTCGAGCGCTCCCTGTTGCGATTTCCATGTTTGCGCCAATGCTTCCATGCGCGAGTGGGCGTGCCGGAAGAGCTCTTTTATGGCATCGCAGAAGTAGTTCTTTTTGTCTCCTCCATAACCGCGCTCGCGGGGGCAGCCGCCGCGGCAGTAATAAAGCCATTCGCAGGTCCGGCACTCTTCGGGAAGGCGAGCTTTCCTTTTGCCGAACTCTTTCTGCCTCTCCGAGTTCAAAAGCTCTTTTATCTTTTCTTGGCGAATGCTTCCGAGCTTCCAGTCGGGTTCCACGAAAAAATCGCACGAGTAAACGTCGCCGTTGTGCTCGACTATCACGTACACCCCGCACTCTTCCAGTAGCGAACAATCGGGCGGCCTTTTTCCCACCCAGGCATAGAACAGGTCCTCGAACAGGCGGATGGAGGTCGTAGGAACACCTTGCCGAAAATCTCCCCACCACAGGTCGAACATCTTTTTCCAGAACTCGCCCAGTTTTTCCGGAGAGACCGAGAAAGCGGCGGGCGTCTGCAGGTCTGTCGGGTCAGGCTCGAGAAGCGGTATGAACTGCATGTGATACAAGCCCCGGTCTTTGTGGTGCTCATAGATATCTTCGGCGTGCTCTGCCGCGTAATCGCTTATCACGCTGAGCGCGTTGACCGGCGTGCCCGCGTCCAGGAGGCGGCAAGCGCTGTCGCGCACGCGGGAGTACGTGCCTTGGCCGGTGCGGCTCGTGCGGTAGCGGTCGTGAACATGAGGTGGTCCGTCAATGGAGAGCCCGGTGAGCCAGCCTTCGGCTGCAAGCCACCGCGCCCATGCTTCGTCAATAAGTATACCGTTGGTCTGGATGCCGTTGGTGATTTTTCCGCCTTTGCCATACATGTGCTGGAACATTGCGGCCTTTTGGAAGAACTCCAGACCCATGAGGGTGGGTTCGCCACCCTGCCAGCCAAAGGAGATGGCGCCTGATGATTGTTTGACACCTTGCCGGATGAGGGCTTCGAGGGTGTCTATGCTCATGCGGGTTCCGGGACCGAACATGGCCAGCTTGGGTGTGTAGAAGCAGTACTCGCATGACAGGTTGCAGTCGGGTCCCGCGGGCTTTACCAGGAGCGAGTTCAAGGGCTTGTTCGACATTTACGCATCACCAGCCGCGGGCAGAGGACAAAGCTTTTCTTTGCTCCATCAGTACTGGAGAGCGCGGTAAGGGCTCCAGGGCTCGACGTTGCAGCGTTCGGCCCACTCGTCGTACACGCGGGAGAGCTCCTTGACCTTGTGCTGGTTTTTCTTTGCAAGGTCATTGGTCTCGGTCCTGTCCTCTTCAAGGTCGTAGAGCTCCCATCCGCCCGGATAGTCGGATACCAGCTTCCACTTGCCCTGGATGACCGCGCGGTTGCCTTCGTGCTCCCAGAACATGGCCTCGTGTCCTTCCCTTGTGCCGCCTCGCAAAACAGGTAGGAGGCTTTTCCCTTCCAGGGGGAGTATCTCTCTGCCTTGGTAGACTTTCGGGTACTCGGCGCCGGCAACGTCGAGACAGGTTGCCATGAGGTCGATGACGTGCCCGGTCTCGGGTGTGGACCCGCCCGGCGAGATAACGCCCGGCCAATAGGCGATAAGCGGCGTGGCAATTCCTCCCTCGTGGGTCCAGTGCTTATGGAGCCGGAAAGGGGTGTTGCCTGCGTTGGACCAGCCGCGGCCATAGCTGGAGAAAGACTCCGGAGTTCCCGGTCTGGCTGTAAGCGTGCTCATAAGGCCCCTGGAGTACTTGGGGTTCCAGTCGAACCCGAAAGTGGTAAGCTCGTGGCAGGCCCCGTTGTCGAACAGGAAGAGGATCAAGGTGTTGTCCATCTCCCCCGAGCTTTCTAAAAACCGCACCAGCTTGGAGATGTTCTGGTCCATGCGGTCTATCATGGCGGCGTACACCGCCATTTTCCGGGCCATGGTCTCTTTCCGGCCGGGAGTGAGCGCCCACCAGGCAGGTGTGCCCCGGTCCCGGTCGGTGAGCGGCCAGCCGGGATCAATGATGCCCAGCTCCTTCATCCGTTCGTATCGCTCCGCCCGCAGCTTGTCCCATCCCTTCATGTACCTGCCTTCGTACTTTTGGATGTCCTCCTCGTAGGCGTGGAGCGGCCAGTGCGGAGCATTATAAGCGAGGTAGAGGAAGAAGGGATCATTGTCCTGTTTTCGGCACTCGCCTATGGAGCGGATGGCGTGGTCGGTAAAAGCGTCGGTGGTGTAAAAGCCTTCGCCGGTTTCAACTAGCTTGTGGTTTCTGGCCGGCATGCTTTCCTTGCCCGGATTGAAGTAGTGAGAGGACCCACCCAGGATTCCGAAGTACTCGTCAAATCCGCGGTCCGCGGGCCATCTTCCTCTTTTGCTTCCCACGTGCCACTTGCCGGACATGATGGTGTGGTAGCCTGCGTTGCCCAGCGCCTCGCCTATGGTCACGCAGTTTTGGTTCAAGTGGCCGCGATATCCCGGCGTTCCCCGGTCATGGGTCATGTGGCCCACGCCCGCCTGGTGCGGATACAGCCCGGTAAGCAAAGACGCCCGGGTGGGACAGCAGCGGGCCGCATTATAAAAGTGCGTAAACTGCAGACCGCCCGCGGCGAGCCGGTTTATGCCGGGAGTATCAATCTCCGATCCGAAACACCCGATGTCCGAGTAGCCCATGTCGTCCGTCAGGATAAGGACAATGTTCGGCCGCTTTCCGGAGGCCTGCGCCCTGCTTCCCAAAGCCAGGCCCGCAGTGCCCGCGGCTGCCGAACCTATAAAACCTCTCCGGTCTATGCTGTCCAATCTGTCCTCCCTGTCAGTCCTGTTCCCAGTTTCCGGGGTTCATTATCCCCTGCGGGTCCAGGAGGTCACGTACACGTTGAACAAGGCCCAAAGATTGCGGGTCCATTCGTTCCATGATCTGCTTCTGGGCGGGGACCTCGGCTTTCCAGGGAATGCCGCCCATCGCGAGGACCTCGGTGTTGGTCTCCTCCAAAGCCTCCTGCGCCCTCTTCATGTCCGCAGGGTCGGCCCGGTTAAAAGCATAAGCATAAAAGAACATCATGCAGTGGCCGAGACCGACCACCCGCGCGCCCAGCGAGTAGGTGACGCCTCGCTTGTAGGCAATGGCGAGCCCCTTACGATAGGCTTCGGGAAAAAGCTCGACCGGCATTATAGCCCCCACGTACTCGAAGCCGCCGCCTTTGTTCACGTCCGCAAAGACGGCCAGGGTCTTTTGCGGAGCCTCCAGGAACCTGCCCTTCATATCGGAAGGAAGCGGCATGAACCCGCCGGTGCGCTCGTCAATATACTTCTTCACCGACTCGGCAACCAGGTCGCGCTTCATGGTGAGCTCTTTTTTGGTCCTCGCACCGTAGTTCACGTTGATCATCTGGAAGCCCGCGGCCCACTCCGGCTTGGGGGTCATCCACGCCAGCAGGTCTTCCGCCACCTGCACGCCGGAGATGCGGCTGATAACGTCGGGGACAATCTCGGCGTCTTCAGTGCAGAAGATGTCCACGTCGTTCAAGGGCATGTCGGGGTAGAGCTTGATGGCCAGCCTGGTGACGATACCGGTGGTCCCGTGAAAGCCCAGGAACAGGCCGGACAGATCGGGCAGCGGAGACCTCGAGAACCAGTAGGGGGAAGTGGAGCAGGACCCGGTTTTTACGACCTCGCCGGTGGGGAGCACCACTTCCAGGCCGTTTAACATCTCGGAGTGGAAACCGCCCATCGCGCTCAGGTGTCCGGAGCCGTGGATGAGCACGTTTCCGCCGATGGTGGCTATGGGCGGCGCGTCAGGCACGGAGTGCTTGAGGCCGGGATGGTGCTTTTTCAAGTGCGCCTGGAGCACTCCCTGGGACACGCCCGCCTCCACTACTGCGTAGCGGCTTTTTTCGTTTACCTCGATGATCCTGTCCAGGCGTTTCAGGTCCAGCACGATTCCGCCTTTGAGTGCGCGGGAGAGTCCGGAGAGTACCAGGCCCGCTCCCATGGGCACCACCGGCACCTTTCGTGCCGAGGCCATCTTCATGATGTCGCTGACCTCTTCGGTGGAGGCAGGCATGGCCACCAGGTCGGGCCGGGCCGGCTCCATGGTGCCCGGGTCGCGGGAGTACATGTACTGCTCCTCAGCTTCGCCGGAGATATAATCCGCGCCCACTATCTCGATAAGTTCCTTGTACACGTCTTCCATTTCACTATCCCCACAATCCCTCGCCCAGGGCGAGCCGGCAAAGGTCGCTCATGAGGATGGGAGTTATGCCGCGCTCTTGTACCATCTCCCGCATGGTGAAAAAGCACATGGGACAGTTGAACACGCAGTACTCTGCGCCGGTTTTTTCCATGTCATCCAGGTTCCTGTTCTGGAGGTCGTCGGCGAGCTGTTGTCGCTGGTGCCCCCTGATGATCATGGAGCAGCAAAGCGCGTTCTCCCGGTCATATTCCCTCTCGGGCCTTTCCGCGCCGATCAGCGAGAAGATGTCGTCCACCCAGTGCTGCGTCTCCGGGACCAGGCGGTTGGAGCAGGGTCTCTGGTAGGCGACCCTGGTGTTGAGCGGCTTGATATCGCTTTTCAGCTCGGTAAGACGCTTTGCCAGGAACTCGAAAAGATGGACGGACCTAAAGGGGACCTCGATGCCGAAGGCGGGCGCCAGCCGGGTATAGGTGCCGTAACATTCGTCGTGATAACAGACTATCTCGGAGACACCGCTCTCGCGCAGGTAATAGCTCATGATGTTGTCGATCATCTGCGGAAGCCTCTCCCGGATGACCGAGTTGCCTGCAAAGTGTAGCCACATGATGTTACAGAAGATGTCGCTTCCCACCATGACCGAGGCCTCCTGGTAGAGCTTCCCCTGGATGGTCCCGGCGAGCATGGGGAAAAAACACATGTTGATCACCGGCGGCTCCACCTTGAGGGCCGCAAGCCTTCCGCGGGGAGCCATCATCTTGATCTGTTGTTTGATGATGGGACGCGGCGCGGGCAACAGCTCCAGCTCTTCCTGTCGCTCCACCATGAGGTAGAAGGGATGGTTGTTATAGGGGCAGTACTCTTCGCAGGCGTAGCAGGTCACGCAATCGCGAAGCGCACGGCAGTCCTGGCCGTCCATGATCTTCTGTCTTTCCAGGCGAGCCTCATCCATGCTGAAGTCCATGTACTGGCACCTGGTAAGGCAGTCAACCCCCTCACACTTTGCACAAAGCTCCGGATCAAAATCTATCCCGCCCAATTTCGCCTCCTCTCCAGACAAGACAATCCAATCATAACATATCAGCAGGCCAAGTCGAAGGAGGATGGCTGAACCGTTTCAGGCGGGAAACCGGAAAGCTGTTTGCAGATGGAATGGTGTGCCGGTGAATGGCGGAAGGACTATTGTTACGAAGCGGTTAGAGCATGGTGTCCAGTGCTTCTTTCCACTGCTCGTTGTCAATAAAAAAAAAGCCCGTCTCGGTGCCGTCCTGCAGTTTTAGTATCAGATGCTTTTTGTTGCCGTGCCTGGCGGTGAGGAACCAGAGATCCTCCCGGTAGGAGCGTATTTCTTCCCTGCCGATCTTGATGACGTTTTTTCCGAACAAAGGCCGGAAGACGAACGTCTCCGAGGTCAGGAAAGCTGCGCCGTCGTTTTTTACTTTTCCATACCTTTGGGTGGCTCCGCGAAAGCTTGCTTTCTGGGGAGGGACAAGGAGCTCGCCCCCTGCCATGGCCGTGTCGAACTGGAGCCCGCTTCTAAGCTCGTCCCTTTTCCTTTTTAACCAGAAGCGAGCTACACAGAAAAGAACGACTGCTGCGATGAGCAGGATAACAATGAGGAGATATTCATTCATTGTGTTTAGAAATACCCCATGGCCTTGAGCTTTTTCAGGTTGTCCTGGGGAACTTCTCCCCGGTCGGCTTTTTCTCCGCCCAGCTCCTTGAACTTTTTAAAGTCCCTCTCCTGTATGGAGAGGAAAATTTTTCGAGGCGAGGGAACATCCTCCGGCCAGGGACAGTCTTTCAGGTGGCGAGGATTCTGTTCGTCCGGGTCCCGGCTTAAGTCGTAGCAAGTCACGGAGCCGTCGCCATGGAAGATGGCTTTGTGTCCGTTGCTGTTGACGATGGCTCCTTGTTCGAGTCCGTAGAGGACGTTTTCCGATATCCAGAAGCGCTCTATGGGGTCCGCGGGTTTCGGGTGGTTCCCGCTCAAATCGTTGAGCAGGCTTTTGCCGGGGAACTCTGCCTTGATGCCTGCCGCGTCCATCATGGTGGCCCCGATCCTTTTCAGGTCCGCCCAGTGGTCCACGGTTTGTCCAGCATGGCGGTTTTCTGGCAGCTTTACAATGAGGGGCACTTCAACAATTTCTTTGTGGAAGCTGTGGGCGTGTGCGAAGCTGCCGTGTTCCCAGAACTCCTCGCCGTGGTCGGAGGTGATCACAATGATCGACTTTTTATAAAGCCGGTTCTCTTTGAGCCATTGAAAAAGCCTTCCTAACTGTTCATCGGTAAACCTGACCTCTCCGGCGTATCGCTGCCTCAGGTACTCCTTGTCCTGTTCCCGGAGGCCGAAAATCTCCGCCCTGATATTAACCGACGTTTTTTCCAAGGCCAGATAGTGAGTCATGGGACCGGGGGAGACAGTCGGTTTATATTTTTCATGCTCATAATAAGGCAGGTGGGGGTCCATGTAATGGAGCCATAAGAAAAAGGGACCGGGTGCACGGTGTTCGAGAATCTCGATTGCTCGGGCGGTCTGCCCCTCTGCGGGTCCTTCCCATTTCTTTCGGAACCCCTTTTCCAAATAGTTGAAGTTTCGGGTGAGCAGGAAACGGGGTCTTTGTTTTTTTCCTCTAAGCATTTCGTGATGATCGAATCCCTGGCCAAATCCTTTGCTTTTTTCAAGGAACCGGTTATAAACCAGGGCACTTGTATTGTATCCGGTTTCATAAAAAACCTCTGCAATGGTCCGTGCACTTAAAAGCGGTCCGGTGTAGGTGTTGGGGGTATCCGCTATCGGAGTCCCTGCTCCGCAAGCAGTGGGACTAAGGCCCGTAAGAAAGCTTGCTACCGACGGCGGCGTCCACGAGCTGGGGGCCACTGCGTGTTTGAACCGGATGCCGTCCTTGGCAATCGAATCCATTGCCGGTGTTTTCGGAGCTTTTTGGTCATAACAGCTCAGGTAGTCGGCGCGGAGGGTGTCGATGCTGATGAAGACGACGGGTGGTGAGCCGGCAGGAGCGGCAGCAGGGCGGGAGTTGTTGTAGTAAGTCTTTCCCGCGCCTGCCGCGGTCACAATGATAACTGCCGCGATGACGGAGACATGGATTGGAACTCCCCATCTTTCCAGGAGCTTCCTTCTGCCCCTCCACATGAGGCGGATGAGTAAATAATAGGCGATGATAAAAAATGCCAAAATACCGAACACGGCCATGGCCCGATATTGAGCTTTGAACAGTGCTTGTCCGGCAATTGAGTATATGCTCACGGAAATCACGGTAACGGGTGCAAGCGCCCGGAAACGGATGTTTCCGAGGTGCGGGTCCCCCCGGGAGAGGTATCCCCAGAGTATGGCTCCCAAGGTTGCTAATAAGATAAAAATTACCAGTACGGAAGCCATTTCAATGGCAGCGGGTGCAGGACCCAGATAGCTCTGGTGGAGCCATATAGTTAGTGCCATGCCCAGCATGGCCAGACTTCCGACCAGGCTGGTGGCCCGCAGGGCGGTCTCTTTGTGGAGTTTGAAAGCCCGGAAAACCGGCCAGACAATCAGGGAGTAGAATGCCACGATGCCAGCGGCCAGGGCAAGTGCAGACGCCAGGTCGTAAAACCGGAAAGAGACGTTGAAGAGGCTGAATCCAATGAGCTCGACAGCCAAGAGGGCGGCGGCCATGGCTCCGGCGATTCGGGCGTGGTTGAAAGGATGGTTTTCTACCATTTTATGTCCCCTGGATTAGATGGGGTCCGTTATGGACTCGACAGTCACAAGTTTAACTCATGCTGCTTTTTCCGACCTTACGACTTTTCCAAAGGCTTTGTCAAGCGGATTTTGTTTGGCGAGAATTATTTGCGTTATCCGGTCTTTCCCGATTGTTGATAAATTACTGGTGATCATAATTGCCAGGGCAATTTTGGTGACGAACACCGGGGGTATTTCTCCGCAGGGCGTGCGCAACCAGCAGTATTATTTTGGGGCCTCCAAAGAATCTGTGGGTGGGTTGGGTGCGATATAAAGCAATTAGTGATGTAATATCAGCAGGTTGGCTCAAATTTAGACACCCTCACGTCTCCCCGGGAAAGCGACAGCATGGCACGGGCAACCTGGTGTGTTGTCAAGGCCACACTGACGCATAATGTGCGGGTGACGGAAGTCGCGACTGAAAGTCGCTCGCACGAAGGAGATCTGTCTTGTAAGCGACGGAAGATGAAATACACTCATCGTAGAGGGCTTGCATGACTGTTATTCACCCACAGATTCTCGTAAGGAGCCAAAAAATCTTCCCCAAAGGAGTGGGAAGCGCCAGGGACCCGGCTTTCCTGCTGCTGGAAGCATGGAGGAGTGCAAAGCTCGACGAGGACGATTACCGCAGGATCAAATATGAAAGGTTCCAGTTCCGGATCGACTCCTCATGAGTTAATGACCCACGTTCCAGGCCGAATCCCCCTATGAAAACGCCTTATTTCCAAACCCGCCGCCAAAGGGGCATGGCCCACCTCTCTGCTCTAAACAACTTAATCAGAAAAAAACCAACCACCAAACCCCACCCTCCCGAATCTTCAGTACTGTTTTTACCTTGATTATCTTCTGACTTACGACTATCCTATTTATGATTGGGGATTTGCTGAAAAAAGGCTTTGGTGCGGCTTTTTTTGTGCAGTTCTACTTTGCGGCCGAGGTTTATTATTATGTTGAGTTTGAGATTACCGGACGGAGAGGCGCTCGAGGTCGAGGAAGGCATAAGCGCGGGCGAGGTTGTAAGCCGCCTCAGCGAGGGGCTGGCGCGGCAGGCGGTAGCGGTGCGCGTAAACGGCGACATATTAGACCTCACCCGGCCGGTGACTATGGAGGGAGACTTTACCGTGATCCGGGCCAAGGACCCGGAAGGGGAACAAGTGCTGCGCCACAGCGCCGCTCACGTTATGGCTGACGCGGTGAAAAAGCTTTATCCCCAAGCAAAGGTCACTATAGGCCCTGCTATTGAAAAGGGGTTTTACTACGACTTCGATTATCCGCCGGGTTTCACTCCCGACGATCTTCCCAGAATCGAAGAGAAGATGGGAGAGATCATCAAGGCCGCCCATCCTTTTGTACGGGAGGAAATAAAACGTGAACAGGCCCTGGAGCTTTTCCGGGAGATGAACGAGACCTACAAGGTCGAGCTTATCGAGGATCTTCCGGAAGGTGAGACCATAAGCCTTTACCGACACGGAGATTTCGTGGACCTCTGCCGGGGACCGCACGTGCCCGACACCAGCTACATCAAGGCATACAAGCTGACCCGGGTCGCCGGGGCCTACTGGAGGGGAGACGAGAGAAACCCCATGTTGCAGAGGATTTACGGCGCAGCCTTCCCGGACAAAAAGGAGCTCAAGGCCCACCTTAAATGGCTGGAAGAGGCCCAGCGGCGGGACCACCGCAAGCTGGGCCGAGAGCTGGACCTGTTCAGCGTACACGAAGAAGTGGGGCCCGGCTTCGTGATATATCACCCCAACCTGGGACTGATCCGCTCTCTTCTCGAAGAGTTCGAGAGAAAAGAGCACTTGAAAAGGGGCTACAAGGTCATTTACGGGCCCACTTTGCTCAAGTCCGAGCTCTGGAAAAAGTCGGGCCATTACGACCATTACAAGGAGAACATGTACTTCACCGAGGTCGAGGGGGTGGAGTACGGCATAAAACCCATGAACTGCCTGTCCCACATGCTGGTTTATAAAAGTAAAGTAAGGTCCTACCGTGACCTGCCGCTCCGCTACTTCGAGCTCGGCACGGTGCACCGGCACGAAAAGTCGGGAGTGCTCTCCGGTCTCTTCCGGGTGAGGGCGTTTACCCAGGATGACGCCCATATCCTCTGTACCCCTGATCAGCTCCAGGACGAGGTCCTCGGGGTCATGGACTTTGTGCTCGATGTCATGGACGTCTTCGGCTTCGAGGTCGAAATGGAGCTTTCCACTCGACCCAAGGATTCGATAGGCACGGAGGAGGACTGGGAACGGGCCATCACCGCCCTTACCAGCGCGCTGCAGGCTTCCGGATACTCATATGGAATATGCGAAGGGGAGGGCGCTTTTTACGGTCCCAAGATAGATATCAAGTTAAAGGACGCACTTGACAGAAAATGGCAATGTGCTACAATACAATGCGATTTTACAATGCCGGAACGTTTTGACTTGACTTATGTCGGAGAGGATGGCGGCCGGCATCGACCGGCAATGATCCACCGGGTTCTGCTGGGGTCGGTGGAGCGGTTTCTGGGAGTGCTCATCGAACATTTCGCCGGCGCTTTTCCCATATGGCTCTCGCCAGTACAAGCCCGGGTTCTTCCCATTACCGACCGGCAGAGACCGCACGCCGAAAGCGTACTGCAAAGGCTTCTTGATGCAGGCATGCGGGCCGAGTTGGATGACCGGAACGAAAAACTCAACAAGAAAATCCGGGAAGGCGAGATCGAAAAGGTTCCCTACATGCTGGTTGTGGGGGACAAAGAAGCCCAAGAGGACGGAGTGTCTCCCCGGACCCGCGGGGGCGAGGACCTGAAGCTCATGAAGGTCTCCGATTTCCTGGAAAGAGTGTCGGGGGAGATCGGTGTTCCCGCACTTTTGAGAAAGCGACGGAGAGACGCTTAAGTGATAGAAAAAGTAGACCCGTCGTCCGACATTCCCGCGCTCCGGATGGAAAGAGTATGGCGGCATGTTTGCGGGCGGCCCAGTAAAGACACAGTTGCAAAGGAGGTCAGGTCATAGCACAACAGGATATTTCGGTCAATGAAAAAATCCGCGCCCAGCGGGTTTTAGTGATCGATGAGGAAGGCAATAAGCTGGGGGTAATGATGACCAGGGATGCCATTGCCCAGGCCCGTGAAAAAGGACTCGACCTGGTGGAGGTCGCTCCCAAGGCAGACCCCCCGGTGACCAAGATACTGGATCACGGGAAGTACCTTTACGATCAGAAGAAAAGAGAAAGGGACTCGAAGAAAAAGCAGTCCCAGCAGCACTTGAAAGAGATAAAGATCCGGACCAAGACCGAGGACCACGATCTCCAGACCAAGCTTAAAAAGGCCAAGGAGTTCCTGGAGAATGATGACCGGGTCAAAGTCCGGGTGATGTACAGGGGCCGGGAGATGGCCCATCCTGAGTTGGGAAAGGATGTGCTCGACCGGGTGATTGCCGAGCTCGAACCTTACGGCGTGCCCATGGACAAGCCGTCCATGCAGGGAAGAAACCTGATTACTGTTATCGCGCCTTACTCCAAGTCCCAGCTCAAGAAACGGGAAAAAGAAAAACAGCAGGAAAAAGAAAACCGGGAGAGGCGAGAACGGGAAGAAGAAGAAGACCGGCAGGAAGAAGACCAGGAACAGAAAGCCTCTTCATAACAGTCATTAAGGAGTGGAAAGTTGCCCAAGGTTAAAAGTCACAGCGGCGCTAAGAAAAGGTTCTCGAAAACAGGTTCCGGCAAGATCAAGCGGGCCCATGCGTACAAGAGCCATATCCTGACCAAGAAGTCACGGGAGAGGAAAAGACGGCTGCGGCAGTCTTCAATAGTGACCCTAAATAACGCCCGGCAGATAAGGACCCTGATACCTTACAAGTGATTAATCGAAAAGGATTCACAGAAAAAAACTGCGAAACGTAAACCTCGAAAAGGGCCGCGGGTCTCGATGAAGAAAAACCCGGCCCTTTTTCATCATTAAAACGGACAGGCAAGAGCGGGGCAGGGCATATCATAATAAAAAAGGGGAGTCCTCGCGGACCCCTTTTTCCCATAAGTGAAAGAGAGGTGTATAAACATGGCGAGAGCAAAAAACGCGGCTGCGAGAAGAAAACGCCGTAAGAAGACCCTGGAGATGGCCAAGGGCTACCGGGGCATGAGAAGCAGGTCGTACCGCCGGGCAAACGAGACGGTGCAGCGGGCGTTGAACTATGCATACCGCGATCGCAGAACCAAAAAGCGGGACTTCCGCAAGCTGTGGATCATAAGGATCAATGCCGCGGCACGGCAGAACGGCATGAGTTACTCGACCTTGATGAACGGGCTTAACAAGGCCAATGTAAAGATTGACCGCAAGGTACTGGCAGACCTGGCAATGAACGATCCTGAAGGGTTCAAGTCGGTTGCGGAAAAAGCGCAAGCAGCGCTTTCGTGAGGTCTCGCCCGGTGGAAGAAGAACTGCTTGCCCTTAAGGAGGAAGCCGGAAAAGCGGTTGAGAACGCTCGCGACCTGGAAACACTAAACGCCATCCGTGTCGAGTACCTGGGCAGGAAGGGCAGGCTCACCAGGCTGCTCGCCAGGTTGCCCGAACTCTCCGCAGAGGAGAAACCCCGGATCGGCAAGCTCGGCAACTCCATCAAACAAGACCTCCAGGAAAAGATCAAGGCAGGCGAAGACAGGATAAAACAGCAGGAGATCGCAGCAAGCCTTGACGAAGCGAGGATAGACGCCACCTTGCCGGCGTGGGGAATGCCGCCGGGATCTATCCATCCCGTCTCCCGGGTGCTCGACGACATGGTCAAGATATTCTCCGGCATGGGCTTCCGGGTGGAAGAAGGGCCTGACATCGAGAGCGACTACAACAACTTCGAGGCCTTGAACATAGGAAAAGACCATCCCGCCCGCGACATGCAGGACACCTTCTACATAAGCGAAGAAGTGGTACTCCGTACTCATACTTCGCCGGTGCAGATACGGACCATGCAGAAGTACCCGCCGCCGGTAAGGGTGATCTGTCCCGGAAGAGTCTACAGGTGCGACTCAGACCTCTCCCACTCGCCCATGTTCCACCAGGTGGAAGGACTCATGGTAGATAAGAGAATAGCCTTCGGCCACCTCAAAGGCGTGCTCATGTCATTTTTACAGGAGTTCTTTGGAAAAGACGTGGGAGTGAGGTTCAGGCCGAGCTACTTCCCCTTTACCGAGCCCAGCGCGGAAGTGGATATCGAGTGCGTAATGTGCAAAGGCAAAGGATGCCCGGTGTGCAAGCATACCGGCTGGCTGGAAATACTGGGTTCCGGAATGGTCCATCCCCAGGTGCTCAAAAACGTCGAGTGTGACCCCCAAGAGTTCACCGGCTTTGCCTTCGGATTCGGGGTCGAAAGAATGGCTATGCTGAGGTACAAAGTGGACAGCATAAGGACGTTCTTCGAGAACGACCTGCGTTTTTTAAAACAGTTCTGATCCCGGCCATAAAAGCTGTGCGCGAGGTGTAAAGGTGCTGGTACCCCTAAGCTGGATAAAAGATTACGTGGACGTCAAAAAAGACCCGGATGAGCTCGCTCACGAGCTGACCATGGCGGGGCTCGAGACCAATAACCTGGGATCGGGCATTCCCGAAGTGGAAGGAGTGGTCACCGCACGCATCGAAAAGATCGAAAAGCATCCCCACGCCGACAAGCTCGCCCTGTGCCGAGTCAAACCCGGACCGGACCAAGACCCGCTTCCAGTAATATGCGGGGCTCCCAACATAAACGAAGGGGACATCGTTCCCCTGGCACTCATAGGAGCGGAGTTGCCCGACGGGACCCGCCTCAAGAAAACCAAAATAAGGGGGGTGGAAAGCCAGGCCATGATGTGCTCCGAGCGGGAACTGGGCATAAGTGACGACCATGCCGGCATATGGATACTTCCCCCGCAAACGCCGCTGGGAAAGTCTTTGCAGGAGGGACTGGGCGACTCCGACAGCATCCTGGAGACCGAACCTACACCCAATCGCGGTGACCTGCTCTCCATCATCGGCGTGGCCCGCGAGGTCGCGGCAATAAACGGCGAAAAGGTCAAGCTGCCCGCCCCAGACCTTAAAGAGACCGGGCCGGACATCCATACTCTTGCAAGCGTGGAGATCGAAGATTATGACGCCTGTCCCCGCTACGTGGCCCGGCTTATCAAGGGACTAAGTATAGGCCCTTCCCCCGACTGGATGGTCAAAAGGCTGGAGACAGCAGGAGTAAGGTCAATCAACAACGTGGTGGACGTGACCAACTACGTCATGCTGGAGACCGGACAGCCGCTTCATGCGTTTGACTTCAAAAAGCTACGAAAAGCAAAGATAGTGGTTAAGCCCGCCCAGGAGGGAGATAAGTTCACGACATTGGACGGACAGGAAAGGACCCTGCGCCACGATACCCTGATGATCTGCGACGGGGAAGGACCGGTGGCAATTGCCGGAGTAATGGGCGGTCTCGACTCCGAGGTTTCGGAGCACACCACTGACGTGCTTATTGAAAGCGCCTTCTTTAAACCCACCTCGGTGCGGAGGACTGCACGACTTCTCGGCATACCCACCGAGGCAAGCAAAAGATTCGACAAAGAAGTGGACCCCCTGGGGACCGCATATGCCGCGGACCGGGCGGCAGCCCTCATGAATGAGCTCGCCGGCGGGGAACTGGCTAAAGGATACATTGACGCCAGAAATGAACTCATCAAGAGAAAACAGATACAACTACGGCCTGACCGCGCCAACCTGATCATGGGGATCGAGTTGTCAAAACAGGAACAGGAGCACATACTCGGCCGACTCGATGGCGCCGTGGTAGAACAAGAGAATGGAAACATCCTTTTTACCGCGCCTTCCTATCGGCCGGACCTCTCCCTGGAAGAAGACCTGGTGGAGGAGATAGCCAGGCTGAAAGGATATGATGCCGTGCCAGTGGACATGCCCGATTTTCGAATGGCTCCCATGCCGGCAAACCCCGCGATCGAGTTCGGCAGGAAAGTGAGGGAACGCATGAGCGCGCTGGGATTCAACGAGGCGGTTCACACCAGCTTCGAGGACCCGAGACGTCTTGAACTTTACGGCCTGTCAAAAGAGGATTCACGCAACAAGCCGGTAAAACCGGCCAATCCCCTGTCCGAGAACGAGTCTATCCTCCGCACCATGCTCATTCCCAAGTTGGTCGCCGGACTGCTAATGAACAGGAGCAGGGGCGAAGTAAAGGCGATCAGGGTCTACGAGATTAACGCGGTGTTTTACGAATCCGAAAACGGCTCTGCACTTCAGAGCACCATGCTCGCCGGAGTGTTTTCCAGGCCCCTCGAGAAAGAGCTCTGGAGCGCGGAATGTCCGGAAGAGGGCTTCTTTGATATCAAGGATGCGGTGGAACATATTGCGGGAGCAACGAGCTTTCCGGGCGCAAGGATAGAGCCGGCTGATCATGCGGAACCTTTCCTGCATCCCGGAAAAAACGCCCGGCTATTCATGGGCAAAGCACAAGCAGGTGTTCTGGGACAGCTTCATCCCGCCATAGCGGAGAAACTCGAGTTGAAAAACGAGGCATTTGTATTCGAGCTCGACTTCGGCGTGCTCTCCGAGTACGTGGATTACATTCCCAAGGCAAAGCCGGTGTCCAAGTTCCCCCCCACTCTTCGCGACATGGCCCTGGTGGTGGACGAGAGTGTAAACATGGAGGACATAATAAGGGTGGCCAAAAAAACCAAAAGCCCTTTCCTCGAAAACATGGAGCTCTTCGATATCTTCAGGGGAGGACAGGTTTCCGAAGGGAAAAAAAGCATGGCTTTCCATCTGACTTATCAGTCCCTGGAGCGAACGCTCACCGATGAAGACGTTACCAAGGAGCATGATAAAATCGCGGACAAGCTCAAAAAAGAGCTGGGAGCTGTGCTTAGAGAATAACGCAATTCGAACCTGCTCGAAATAGAGCTTACATCTTTCTGAAATGATTTTAAAATTTGATCTTGACAAACCCCGGAGAAAGTGTGGTAACCTAAATGAAGTATTGCTTGTCTAAAGGTTCCGGCAAAAAAAAAGAATGAGGGGTTTTACTCCAAGACGCAAACATGGCATCTGCGTCTTGGGGATTCCGGGTACAAACAACAACAAGGAGGTATATAATGACCAAGGCCGAGCTTGTGGAGAAGATTTATGAAAGGGTGGGATTTTCCAAACGTGAATCCGCGGAGATAGTAGACGCGGTGTTCGATATCATGAAGGAGACCCTGGAGGAGGGTGAAAAAATCAAGATTTCCGGGTTCGGAAACTTCCAGACCCGGGACAAAAGGGCAAGGATCGGAAGAAACCCACATACCAGGGAAGCCATTACCATATCATCGCGACGAGTGGTGACCTTCAAGGCCAGCCAGATACTGAAAAAAACCGTCAACCTCGGAAAAGTGGAGAAGTATACCGAAGAGCAAGAACGGGAATGAAGGCTTTAAAGAACGGGGAAGATCATGCCCGGCTCCGCATCCAGGTCCAAAAGCGATAAAAGATACTACCGGATCGGAGAAGTCTGCGAGATCACCGGAATAAAGTCTCACGTCCTCCGTTACTGGGAAAACGAGTTCAAGCAGATAAAGCCACAGAAAACAAAATCCAACCAGAGACTCTACAGAAAAAAGGACGTGGAAATCATACTCCACATCAAACACCTGCTCTACGAACAAAAGTTTACAATACCGGGAGCCAGGGACAAGCTCGATAAGAAAGGAACCCAGGGATACGATGCCCCCAAACAAATGAAAATTGATTTCCATCCCGAGGAGAAATCCGAAATCATTAAAAAAGTGATAGATGAGCTCAAACAGTTAAAGCAGATTCTTGACAACACCGGAGACTCAAACTAAACTAATACCCTGCAAACAACCAATAATCGGGGCGTAGCGCAGACTGGTAGCGCGCTTGCATGGGGTGCAAGAGGTCGCTGGTTCAAATCCAGTCGCCCCGACCAGAAAAAAAGAAACTTTCGGCGTACGCGTGCCGGAAGTTTTTTG
>CAYQTK010000018.1:35312-37565 GCA_964420375.1 uncultured bacterium | reverse complement strand
GCGCCCAGATGAAATCCGGCTTTCGCATCACCACCGGCGGGACCACCGGCTCGACACTATCCTGTGCGGCAACCAACCTGGTGGCCTCCGGGCTCTACGACACCGTGCTGGCCATCGGTTTCGAGAAGCAGGAGGAGGGACAGACCACCACGGGCATCACGGCAATGGCCGACCCTTTGTGGGGAAGAGAGCTGCAGACAGGGGCCATTACCGGCACCATCGGGCTCATCTGGGTCAGGGAGTTCGGGGAGCGCGCGGAATGGGCCGCGGCAAAAAGCAGGGTCAGGGCTGCGAAAAACGCCTGCAAGAACCCCAAGGCCCACCTCCAGGTGAACATCACTGAAGAGGACGTCATGAGCTCCAGGTTGCTGGCCTATCCGCTGCGGCTGCTCCACATGTGCCCCGAGTCAAACGGGACCTGCGCCATGATCTACACCAACGAAGAAAACGCCCGGCGAAACCCCCGAAAGCCGGTGTGGGTCAAGGACCACCTCACCATCCACCGGGAAGATACCTTTCACCGGGGAGGGGCCCGACCGCAGGAGCTCACCCACAAGGTGGCGGCAAGAGAGCTCTATAAAAGAAATAACATCACCGATCCCGTAAACCAGATAGACATCTTCGAGCTCTACGACCCGTCATCGTGGTGGGAGCTCGACTGGATATGCCAGTTTACGGGACTGGACAAGAACACCGTGATGGAGATGACCGAGAACGGCGGGTTCGACATAGAAGGCAAGTTCCCCATAAACCCGTCGGGCGGCGTGGTAAGCACCAACCCCATCGGGGCCACCGCGCTGATCCGGGTGGCCGAGGCCGCTCTGCAGGTAAGGGGAGACGCCGGAGACCACCAGGTGCCCAGGGACGTCCGGACCGCCATGGCTTCCGGGTTCGGCGGGACCATGTGGACCGTCCTTACCCTGCTGACAAAGGAGATTTAACCATGGAGGAGAAAAAACAAGCAGAGCTGATCGACGTTCCTTTCCTGCTGTCCATTCCGCAGAGCTTTGCCACCGGACCGGTCATGGGAAGGTTCCTGGCGGCGTTGCGCGATGAGAAGAAGATACTCGGCAACCGCTGCCCGGTGTGCGGCAGGACCCAGATACCTCCACGGGCCGTGTGCGCCATCTGCGACGTCGAGGCCCACGAATGGGTCGAACTGGGCCCGGGGGGATATCTCACCGCGTATGACGTGGTGTACGTGCCTACCATAAACCCGCTTACCGGCAAGATGAGGGAGGTCCCTTACACCACGTGCTCGATTGTCCTGGACCACGGCGACGCCGCGCTCATGCATTTTCTGGACGAAACCGACCCGGCGAAGATACAAATATACAACCGGGTGGAAGCCGTGTTCCGTCCGGACAAGGAAAGGACCGGCAATGTTTTGGACATTCAATACTTCCGGCTTATCCCCGGAGAGATCGAGGAGGTAAGTCATGAACTGGGATTCTAAGTACAGCTACCAGGTCCCCGGCAAACTGGAGATACCCTTCCGCTACTACGCCGGGGAGGTCGGCTCCGAGTTTTTGACAACTTTGCGGGACAAAAAGACCATCATGGCCAAGAGATGCGAAAACTGCAACATAAACTTTATGCCTCCCCGAAGCCTGTGTAACTTCTGCCACCGCAAGACCGGCCAGTGGATAGAAGTCGGCCCGTCGGGAATTATAATCTCCTTCACTGTGGTCAGGTACTCCGAACCTCATCTGCCCGTGAAGCCACCCTTTGTAATGGCAATGATCCAACTCGACGGCGCGGACACCGCCTTTACCCACATAATCGGCGGCGTCGAGCCGGATGACGTCAAGGTCGGCATGAGGGTCGAGCCGGTATGGGCGGAAGAAAGAAAAGCCAATATCACCGACATAGCATACTTCCGGCCGTTGCAGCCCAGACCCGAAGCAAAGCCCGCGCCAAGGAAAAAAACCGCTGCCGGGAAAACAACCCGTAAAAAGACCGCGAAGAAGACGGCCAAGAAAACCGCTAAAAAGAAAAAAGTCAAGAAGACCACCGTGAAAAAAGCAGCCAAGAAGACCGCAAAGAAAACTACTGCTAAAAAGACCGGCAAGAAAAAAACTACGAAAAAGAAGACCGCTAAGAAATCCACTGCCAAAAAGGCAGCAAGGAAAACCGCGGTGAAAAAGTCAACCGGGAAAAAGAAGACCGCAAAGAAAACTACTGCTAAAAAGACCACTAAGAAAAAAACTACGAAAAAGAAGACCGCTAAGAAATCCACTGCCAAAAAGGCAG
>CAYQTK010000018.1:0-35212 GCA_964420375.1 uncultured bacterium | reverse complement strand
AAAAGGCAGCAAGGAAAACCGCGGTGAAAAAGTCAACCGGGAAAAAGAAGACCGCTAAGAAATCCACTGCCAAAAAGGCAGCAAGGAAAACCGCGGTGAAAAAGTCAACCGGGAAAAAGAAGACCGCAAAGAAAACCGCTGCTAAAAAGGCAACCAAGAAAAAAGCCACTAAAAAGAAAACAACTAAGAAGACTGCCAAGAAGACGGTGAAGAAAAGCACCGCCCGGAAAACAGCGAGCAAGAAAACCTCTCGGCGTTCTCGAAAGTAAGACGGGTTTTAACATCAACCCGTGACAAGGAAGATTGTGCGGGCGGCCCCGGTCGCCCGCACAGCAGTTTCAGGCGCACCAGAGGCTTTTGCAAAAAGCAAGGCGTACGGTCTTCAGGGGATTACTCATGGCTGCCGTATGGCGCGAGCAGCCGCGGGTCATCGCTTTGGAGTGCGTCCACTCCGATATTTCGGAGCTCCTCCAGCTTTTCGGCATTGTTGACCGGCATGGTGATAACGCGAAGGCCGTACTGATGGGCCAGCTTGACCATGGGCTCAGTGGCCAGCCCGGTCAAAGTACCCACAGCGTCCGCTCCCAGCAGCCTTGCCTGTCCCAGGGTGAGCGCCGGATAGGGCCACGAGATGCAGGTGCTGATCGCGGGGTTCAGCTTCTCCACCCAAATACAGGTCAATACATGATAGCAGCCTACAATAACCATCCCGGTCATGCCCGTATCCTCAATCTCATTCACCAGCTTCTCTGCCTTGTCGGGGGGAAGCTCCTTGACGTCTAGGTAGACACCCATGTCTTTTGCGCGGGCAAACTCCAGGACTTCGCGGAGAGTGGGAACGCGGTGTCCCGAGTCGGTCCTGAGCTTTTTGATCTCGGCAAGCGTCATGTCTTTGACCTTGCCTTCGCCGTCGGTTGTCCGGGAGACGTCAGGGTCATGCATAATCACGTAAACCCCGTCTTCGGTCATGCGGGGATCGCACTCGAAAATATCTACGCCATGTCGCCACGCAGCCTCGAAAGAGGCTATAGTGTTCTCGTCAGCCAGAAGAGTCGTGCCCCGGTGGCCTACGGTCACTGCGCGGTCGTCCCGCCACGGCGAGACCAAACCCGAACCCGAAAAGCCAACCACCAGAGCTGCAAAACAGGCACAAACAATGCAAAACATATGACGGCGTGAGGCCATGGGAAACTCCTTTCATAAAAATACCGTTATAAATGATTATACCAAGCACATATCACCCTGCCAAGGATCAACAAGGCTTTATCTTCCGCATGAACTCGATGGAGCGAAGATGGTTGCCCAGTTGATGGGCGGTGAAGAAGAAGAGCACGTCCATGGCTTGGGACATTGTCCGACGGGTGAAGTGGAAGCGGGAAAGTTTGTTCCGGGGGGCCTGCATGATTGCGCATAGCGTGCGGATGGTATCAACGGAGAGCTTTTTTGCGTCTTGGCTGAAAATTCCTTTTTCGCGGCATCTTCGGCATACCAGCCCTCCTTCTGCCGGGCAGAATAAAGCCGGTCTTTTGCCGGGCTCGCGTCCACATCCCACGCACCTTTCAAGCTCGGGAGAGAGTCCGGCAAGGGACAGCAGCCGGAATGAGCAGACCAGCGGCCACCGGTCGTTGTCAGGGTCATTGCCGAGCAGTCCGAGGCCGGTCTCCGCCAGTTGATACGCCGGCTTGGCAAACTCGTAAGCCGGCACCGTCAACAGGGCGGTCTCCAGGATGATGGCTGCGCGGGCGAGCCTTAACGGGTTTTTCCGCAATGATGAAAAAGGCTTGATGATGTCGGCGTGCTCGACCAGGACGCGCTCTGCTGCGGGTGTGGTCATGAATCCGGCGTCCATGATCTGGGGAGGCTCGAACCCGCCCATGAAGCGGCGTTGAGAGCGGAAGGCGCCCTTGACCATGGCTGATACCCTTCCCCGCAAAGGGGTGAGGAAATCCACCAAACAGTCGGACTCGCCTACCGGCATCCTTGCGGTAACTATGGCTCTCGAGTTGAAGCGCGTCATTGTCAGGCTATCAGGAAGCTGGCCAGGGAAAGGTAGATGAGGATGCCCACTATGTCGCAGGTCATGGATATGATGGGTGCGGTGGCAATTGCCGGGTCAACCCCGATCTTTTTGAAAAACATGGGCAGGAAGGCCCCCACCAGCGCGGAGAAGCTTATTACAGCGGCCATGGCCACTCCGATGATAAGGCTGTACTCATAGGTCGAGGGTCTCATGTGGGCGAATGCCGCGGTAAGCGCGCCAATGAGCGTCCCCAGGAGAAAACCGATAGCGAGCTGTCCGAAGAAGAAATGGGCCAGTCCGCCATAGTCCACCTTGCCGGTGGCGATCCCCCGGACAATAATGGTCGCCGACTGGGTGCCCACGTTTCCTCCCATGGCCATGATTATGGGGATAAAGGCTGCCAGGGCTACCATGGCTTCGGCCATGGTCTCGCCGAAGTGGCCCAGGATGAGGGCAGAGGTTATTCCTCCAATCCAGGTGATAATCAGCCAGGGAAGCCGGGCCACCACGCTCTTTCTGACGGAAAGATCCTCCAACTCCTCCTCGCCGGCGCCGGCCATTAAGAGAAAATCCTCGTCAACCTCCTCCTCCCAGGCGTCCATAACGTCGTCCACCCAGATGCGGCCCAGAAGGCGGTCCTGATCATCAACCACCGGGATGGATACAAGGTTATACTTCATGATCAAAGAGACAACCTCTTCCTGGTCGGTGTCCACTTTCACCGAGATAACGTCAGGGTTCATAAGCTCGGACACGGGGCGGTCGTTGTCTGCAAGTATAAGCTCCAGAAGATCAAGCACCCCGTGAAGCCTCTTGTGCTCGTCAACCACGAAAACAAAATGAAGCCGGTCAACCTCGTCCTTGTCTTTCCTTATCTCATCAATGACCTCGCCCACGGTGGCGTCCTCCACCACCGCGATAAGCTCAGTCTGCATAAGACCGCCGGCGGTGTCGGGCTGATAGCCCATAAGACGCCGGAGCTCCTCCGAGTCCCCCGGCTCGATCCGGGCAAGGATCATCCGCTGTTGACTGGTAGGAAGCTCGGCAAGGATGTCCGCAGCATCGTCCGAGTCCATCTCGGGAACAAAGTCGGCAAGACGCTCGTCAGGAAGAGACTCCAGCACTTCGCCCATTACATGGTCCTGGATCTCGGGAAGAACTTCAGCGGCCACTTTGTCGGAAAGAAAAGAGAATATCCGGTTGCGGCCTTCCTCGTCCACCTGCTCGACAAGGTCGGCAATGTCCGCGGGGTGAAGAAGACGCAGAAAGCCCTTCAACTCCTCGTCGCTGCCCTCCCGGACAAGGAACTCAAGGTCGTTCGTTTCGGTGTCCATCGGCGTCTCCATGACAAAAAAAGCCCGTCCGCAAAAAGCGAAAAGATAACGGGCTAACAGACAATTTTACACCTGCGGGCCGCACAGTCAACCGGCAAGCGTGTTATGCAGTCTCTCCCTTTCTATGCGTTCAAGAACCGGCCGGACCGGAACTTAAAGGACTTCACGAGACGTCTTCGCCTTGCCATGTCATCCGGCTTTTTGATATGCTTTTAAAGTGCCCGTTGATAAGATCACGACGGATGTGGACGCGGGATGCTATGCGCTCCGGGTGCGGAGGACAAGAGGCCGCAGCCTGGTTGTCGGCGCCAGGGGAAAGATTCGTTTTCCAAAAGGCGACTACCTGTACTTCGGCCGGGCGAAGAAAGGACTTAAGGCGCGGCTTGCAAGACACTCCAGGGGGAAGAAACCCCTTTTCTGGCACATCGACTATCTTCTTTGCGACCGAGACTCGAAGCTCGTAAGCTCCCTGGTACTGAGCACGGACCCGGAATACGAATGCCGGGCTGTCGCCTTGGGAAACGCATTAGAAGACTGCGAGCCGGTTTCCGGTTTTGGAAACAGCGACTGTAAGAACGGATGTTCCTCCCATCTTCTCTGCTTCCCCCGGAGGATTTCAAAGGCCGAGTTCGAGGAACTTATTAAGGACCGCCTTTCAAGGAGCGGAGGGAAAAATGAATAAACGTGAGAGAAACTATGATCTGGAGAAGCTGGTTGCCGCCGCGGTAAACGACTCTCCGTTTTACAGGCACGTTTCCATGCGGGTCAGGGAGTTCTCCGATACCGGCTCGGTCATGGAGATGGAGGTCAGGGACGAGCACAAGAACCTGTGGGGCATCATGCACGGCGGGGCCCTGTCAACCCTGGCCGACTCTTCCTGCGGCACGGCCATAACCCAGGTGGTGAGCGGCGAAGAACGGGTGGTGACCCTCGATTTGCGGGTCCAGTTTTTAAGACCGGTAAAACAAGGAAAACTCACCGCCTACGGCAAGGTGGTCCACAAAAGCCGGAGACACGTGATCGCGGAGTGCGAAGTCTTCGACGAAGATGAAGCTCTGGTGGCGCGGGGAAGCTCCATCCACGCCATCATTGTAAACTCTGAAAAGAGTGAGTGAATTCTCCGCGATCTTATGATATCTTGTACGGTGCTTAAAGACACGTCCCAAAAGAATCAGAGGAGCATCCCATGCGCATAGCTTTTCTTCTGCCCCCCGAGCCGCCGGTGCGGAGCCGGGATTATGACCGCGTAAAGAACCTGTCGCTCGAGCTGGCGGACGGGCTTCTGGAGCGGGATATCGAGGTCGCCGTTTTTTCAGACCCACCTATTGTAACGCGGGCGGCGCATTATGTTCCCGACCTGCTCCGCTCGCACGACGAGTTGGACCCGGACATCAAGGAGCACCTGGTTTACTCGCTTGTTCTGGACCGTGCCGAGGAGTTCGACATCATTCACAATCACGCCGGTCTCATGTTTACATCGCTTGCCGGCAAGAGCTCGACACCCGTTTTGACCACCATCTACGACACTCCCGGCGGCCTGGAGCTGGACATGCTCCGGACCTACGGCGACCGCTCGTTTTACGTGTCCGCTGTCTCCGAAGAATGCACGGCAGGTCTCGAATGCATGGAGGTGATACCCGCGGACTCTTCGGAACAGGTCGACAGGTACACGAATGTTTACAACCGCATCCGGGAACTCGGGAAAAGGGAGGACCACCGTCCCTGGGGATATTACCGTGTCCTGGCTGACGAGACGGACCACAAGGTGAAAAGGATCGTGGTCTATCCCGGAAAGCGCCTGAGCCTCCAGCGCCACCGGCAGCGCTCCGAGCACTGGGAAGTACTCTACGGCGAGGCCCTGGTCACCATTGACGACCGCGAGGTCAAGCTCTCTCCCGGCGAATGCGTGCGCATCCCCCGAAACACCGCCCATCGTATCCGGAACACGGGCGCGGACAACCTGGCCTTCATCGAGGTCCAGTCAGGCGATTACTTCGGCGAAGACGACATCGAGAGACTGGAGGACGACTTCGGCAGAAGCTGAAGGCAAGTTTACCAAATGCCTGTTTGGCTTTTGCTCGTAAACAACAGAGACGGGGCGAGCGACGATAACCGCGAAGAAAGCCGCTCGCACGATTCTCTTCTGTCCCCCGAGAAACATTTGACAGAGCACTAGCTTGTCAAGATTAAAATGACGCATAGCGTGCGAGCGACTTCAGTCGCGACTTTCGTCGGCCCTGTTCCCCTTTTTTCGAGTGACAGAGCACTAGCGCTGGGCTATAGAACGTCGCTCTTTCAGAGCTCTAACCGGCTTATTTTGACTTTTTACGAGGGCGTAAAAATTGATGCCCAACTAAAAGCCACAAAAAGAATTCTCTTTGAAATCAAGATGTTTTTTGAATCACCAAGACACCAGGAACAGCAAGTATTTATAAGAGCACTCGTTTTATTCCTTGCTTGACTATCGGAACGTTGAAGTTGATAAGTAAAGCAAGTTTCAGTCCGGTTGGTTTCAGGTATGAAACTGCCTGAGCCCTGTGTATGGGCGGGAATGCATCAACGGCTTTGGTATCCACGATCAGGCACTTGGCCACAAGGATATCCATCCGTCCCCGTCCGATTTTATCTCCCTTGTAATCTATATCAAAAGCGGCTTGCCCTTCGAAGGGTATATTTCGCTTTGCCAATTCCAAACACAGCGCCTCTTCGTAAACTCTCTCCAGGAATCCTGGCCCTGAAACTCTATGCACCTCAATCGACGGCACGATAACCTCACTCGCCCACCCTGGCTCTCTTTTACTTGCACATCGCCGGTAGCCGGGCACGGTTGATGCCATCGTGAAGAGGGCGGAGCAGGCAAAGCCGCCCCGGCTCCACTACTCACTGATAACTTACCGCAAGACAACCCCTTTCTTGAAAATCTCAAAACATAACCCGTAACCTCAGGCCAGGCTCCCGGGTTTTGCATCTTCTCTTTTCGGCGAGTATATGTTACTTTTAAGGTAAAGTACATGTCTTTGTTAAAGTTAGAATAAGTGCAGCAGGACGAAGGAGGTTTGGAGATGTCCAGGAAAAAGATCACGGTAGTGGGGGCCGGGAACGTGGGCGCGAGCACCGCTCATAACCTGGCCCGCAAGGGATGGGCCGACGTTGTCCTGGTTGATATAGTCAAGGGTCTTCCGCAAGGTAAAAGCCTTGACCTCTCCGAGTCCGAGCCCATATATGAGTTTGACGCGACCATTACGGGGACCAACTCCTACGGTCCCACCAAAAACTCCGACCTGGTGATCATCACCTCGGGCCTGCCCCGCAAGCCGGGCATGACCCGGGACGACCTTATCAAGACCAACTCCGGCATCGTCAAGGAGGTCTCCCGCGAGATAAAGAAGAGGTCTCCCCAAAGCGTGGTGATCGTGGTCTGCAATCCCCTGGACGCCATGGTCTACGTGGCCGGCAAGGTCACCGGGTTCCCCCCCAAGCGGGTGATGGGCATGGCGGGCGTGTTGGACACATCGAGGTTTCGGACCTTTCTGGCGTGGGAGCTAAAGTGCTCCGCCCGCGACGTAACCGCCATGGTACTGGGAGGCCACGGCGATACCATGGTCCCCCTGGTGCGCTACTCGACAGTGGCGGGCATACCCATTACCGACCTCATACCCCGAAAGCGGATCAACGAGATCGTGGAGAGGACCGCGCAGGGAGGAGGGGAGATCGTCAAGCTCATGAACACCAGCGCTTATTATACACCCGCGGCATCCGTGACCGAGATGACGGAAGCGGTTCTTCTCGACCGGAAGCGCGTGCTGCCCTGTGCGGCCTACCTGAACGGCGAGTACGGGGTGAAAGGCGTGTGGGCGGGCGTTCCCTGCGTTCTCGGCAAGCAGGGCGTGGAGCGGATCATCGAGGTCAAGCTGAACAAGCAGGAGCGTGCCAAGTTCGACAAGTCCATAAAGCACGTCAAGGAACTGGTATCCAAGGTCGAGCTTTAAGGATTTCTGCTCGTAGGCTTTGTGCTTTTCGGCCAAGCGGAGGGAATCAAGTTGCGTTCCATATCGGCACAGGAGATCGAGGACAAGGTCAGGGAACTTTGCATCAACACCTGCATCAAGGCCAACCCGGAGTTGGTGCAGGCTTTCCGTGACAGCCGGGCAAAGGAGGAGTCCGCCCTGGCCGCGGACACCCTGGACCGCCTCATCGAGAACACGGCTATCGCTTCCGAAGAGGGTCTTCCCATCTGCCAGGACACGGGCATGGCAGTATTTTTCGTGGAGCTTGGTGAAGATGCGAAGATCGAGGGCGGCAGTCTTCACGAGGCTATAAACCGGGGAATGCTCCGGGGTTATGCCGACGGATACCTTCGCAAGTCGACCTGCAACTGCCTGACCCGCAAAAACCGCGGCGACAACTCGCCGGCATACATCCATCTCGAGCTGGCGCCCGGCGACGGCCTCAGTATATCGTTCATGGCCAAGGGAGGCGGCTCGGAAAACATGGGAGGAGTGGCTCTTCTAAAGCCCGGACAGGGATGGGAGGGCATAAGCGACTTTGTAGTGGAGACGGTGGACAAGGCCGGTCCCAACCCCTGTCCCCCGGTCATAGTGGGCGTGGGAGTGGGCGGACCCGTCGAGGTTGCCGCCCTGAACTCGAAGAAGGCGCTCTTGAAAGAGACGCAGGCTTATAACCCGGACGCTGATCTCGCGGCAAAGGAGGCCGAGCTACTGGAACGCATCAACAACCTTGGTATCGGCCCGGAGGGCTTTGGTGGCCGGACCACTGCGCTGGCGGTGCATATTGTAACCGCGCCTTGCCATATCGCCACCCTGCCGGTGGCGGTGTGCCTTGCCTGCCAGGCCGCGCGTTCGGGGACCATTGTCTTTTAAGGACAGGCATAGACATGACGGAAAAGAAAAAGATCGAGACCCCCCTCGACAAGCAGACGGCCGAGTCGCTTTCCACGGGAGACATGGTCGAGCTCACTGGACACATTTACACTGCGCGGGACACCGCCCACAAGAGGATGATCGAGCTCATGGACAAGGGCTACGAGCTGCCGTTTCCGCTCGCGGGCGCGGTTATCTATTACGCGGGGCCCGCCCCTGCGCCTCCGGGCAAGGTGATCGGCGCCGCTGGTCCGACAACCAGCAACCGCATGGACGCTTACTCTCCGCGCCTGATCGAGGCCGGGCTGGGGGGAATGATCGGCAAAGGCAGCCGGGGGCAAGCGGTTATCGATGCATGCGTCAGACACGGTTGTGTTTACTTTGCCGCAATCGGCGGCGCAGGGGCCCTGATGTGGCGGAGCATCAAGTCCTCTGAGGTGGTGGCATGGGAGGAGATGGGCCCGGAGGCTGTGCGCAAGCTCGAGGTGGAGAGCATGCCCCTGGTAGTCATAAACGACACCACCGGCAGGGACCTTTACAGGGAAGGCAAGGAGAAGTTTGCAAAGAACCCGTAGGCCCGGGGCAAGCGTTCCTTGCAGTTTGCAAGGTAAATTATTACGTCAGCGACCTGGGTACACGACCGGGCCGGCTTGCAAATCATGGGTCATTATTCGGCTTGACAAAACACCGGCATGCAGCTTCATTTTAGTGAATCAGTGCTGCCATAATAAGTGCAAGGGACCAAGGCGGAGCTTGATTCCGCTTGGCTGAAAAAATATCAAAATAATATGGGAAGCAGCCCCGGACGCATGGCCCTGCAAGAGGTGCAGCGTAGGGGGGAAAGGAGGCGGTCATGACCGCGAAAAGACATTTGCATGTTGTCAGGAACGAGGATTATTACCAGTCGCTTCGCCGCCGGATCAAAGAGTGGTCCGAGGGCAAGGGCAGAAGCCACAAGTACCTGAGCTACATTCTTGCCGCTCCCGACCTCTTCCACCTTCTTGGCAAGCTTTCTCTTGACTCGCGTCTTCCCTTGAGCGAGAGGTCCAAGATCGGGGTGAGCCTGGCCTATTTTGTTTTTCCGTTCGACTTCCTGCCCGAGGTCCTGCTGGGGCCGGTTGGTCTTCTGGATGATATTGCGGTCGCCGCCTGGATTCTGGATGACCTTATCAAGTCGGCCGGTCCGGAGATAGTCGAGGAGCACTGGGCCGGAGACGAGGACGTTCTCGAGCTGGTGGAGAGGATTGTAGATTCGGCCAACGACCTTGTCGGCTCGGGCATGGTAAGGCGTCTTAAGAACTACCTGGGCCGCCGGGAATCCGGGGGACGGCCGGTAAAAGTTATCAATCCTTCGGGGGAATGATCACTCGTCGCCGGAATAAGTGACGTCCTCGGTCCGTTCGCTGTCGTCGGTTTCGTCTTGGGGACGGATGATCTCCCACCTTTCCGCCCAGAAGCCCATGAAGTACTCCATGAGCTGGAGGAACGCTTCGACCACGTCGTCCCCCTCGAGCTCTTCGATGGCGGCCAGCGCGGCCTGGTAGGACCGCTCGGGCTCCATGTCCATCAGGTTCTCTTCCCCGAGGTGTTCCAGGAAGAAGTCAAAGTATTCGTCATAGACCTCGATGTGCTCCTCGGTAAAGCCCATCCTCTTAAGATGAGCGAAAAAGGCGTCCTTTATAAAGCTGTTGTCCCGGGGCAGGTCATCCATAGTGTGCTCGCAAACGTTCCGTTTACTCCTCTTCCTCTTCCTTCTTGCCGGAGTCGACGATTATCTTCTCCTGCACGTGGGATGGAACTTCCTCGTAGTGGTCGAACTCCATGGTGAACATTCCTCTGCCGGAGGTCAGGGAATCCAGATCGGGAGCGTAGCGCAGCATCTCCGCCAGCGGCACCTGGGCTTTTATGGTCTGGTTGGCCCCCGAGGCCTCGGTGCCGGAAAGACGGCCCCTCCGGCGATTGATGTCGCCGATAACGTCGCCCGCGCACTCGGAGGGAACTACGACCTCGGCCTCCATGATCGGCTCGAGCAGCGTAAGGCCGGCTTTTTCCGCGGCCTCCTTGAATCCCAGCGAACCCGCGATCTGGAAGGCCATGTCCGAGCTGTCAACGTCGTGATACTTGCCGTCGTAAAGCCTTACCTTTACGTACTTCACCGGATACCCGGCCAGTACGCCCTTCTGCATGCGGTCCCTGACTCCCTTCTCAACCGACGGTATATAGGTCTGCGGAATGGCGCCCCCCTTGATGGCGTTTACGAACTCGAACAACGAGTCCGGGTCTCGCTCCAGAGGCTCGATCTCGAGCCAGCACCAGCCGAACTGGCCCCTGCCGCCGGTCTGCTTCCGGTACTTGCCTTCACCCTTGGAGGGCTTTTTGATGGTTTCCAGGTAAGGGACCTTGGGAGCGGAAAGGCTGACCTCGACCCCGTACTTGCGCTTCATCTTCTCCAGGGTAAGCTCGATGTGCACCTGGCCCATGCCTTCGATTATGAACTCGCCGGTCTGTTCGTCACGCTTCACGTTCAAGGTGGGGTCTTCTTCCATGAGCCGGTTCAATGAGGTCATCAGCTTGTCCTCGTCTCCCTTGCTCTTCGGCTCGACTGCAAAGCTTATGACGGGCGAGAACTTGGGAAGATCGGGAAGCACTATGGGATCGGCCTCGTCACACAGGGTGTTGCCGGTCTGGGTGTCCTTGAGCTTGGCCACCGCAACAACATCTCCCAGCGCGGCAGGGTTCACGGTCTCGGACGAATCACCCCTTAAAAAGTGCATCTGGCCGATTCTTTCCTTGTTCTGATTGGAGATGTTTAAAATATTGCTGTCCCCGTGCAGCTTGCCGGAGAAGACGCGGAACACGGAGAGCTGTCCGCGGAAAGGATCGGATATGGTCTTGAAGACCTGCGCGCAAAAGGGAGCGCCGTCGCTGCATTCCCGTTCCTTTTCCTTGCCGTCCATGTCCGTGCCTTTGACCTTTCCGCGATCAAGGGGGGAGGGACCGGTGTCCGCGATCACGTCCAAAAGCAGCTTCACCCCTATGGTCTTCATGGCTGAACCCGCGAGAAGCGGATACACCGTGCCTGACTTTATTCCTTCCGAGAGGGCCTCGCTTATCTCCTTTGCGGATATCTCCTGCTCTTCAAGGTACTTCTCGAGAAGCTCGTCATTGGACTCGGCCACAGCTTCAACGAGCTGTCTGCGACCGTCTTCCGCCTCGTCCGCCATGTCGGAAGGGATGTCCTCCGTCTTGAACTTGCCCGACCCGTCGTCATCGTAATACAGGGCCTTCATGGATAGAAGATCGACCACGCCTTTCAGGCCCGTTTCCTTGCCGATGGGGATACTGATGAGGCAGGGAGCGATTCCCAGGATGTCGCGGACGCTCTGCACCGCGCTCTGGAAATCCGCCCGCTCCCGGTCCATCTTGCTGATCCATATTATCCGGGACAGGAGACGACCGTCGCTTTCCTTCCACAGCTTGTCGGTAAGCACCTTGACCCCGTCTACCGCGTCAACCACGAAAACGCCGATGTCCATTGCCGGGATGGTTTTCCTTGCCTCGGAAACGAAGTTGGGGTCGCCGGGCGTGTCCACCAGGTGGAACAGGCGCTTTGAGTGCTCGAAGTGGGTAAAGCCGGTGATGATCGAGCTCATCCGCTTTTTCTCCTCCGGCTCGAAGTCCAGTATCGATGTCCCCTCCTCGACCTTGCCGAGGCGCTTGGTCGCACCCGCCACAAACATCATGGCTTCCGCCAGGGAGGTCGTGCCCGCTCCGCCATGGGAAAACAATCCCACCGTCCGTATATTCTGCCGGTCGTACTCCTTCATTAAACCGCTCCTTTCCAGTCTTCCGTTAGAAATTAAATGATAGTTCGACCCCCTGGCAGTGTCAAGGTAAGGCGGGTGCGCAAAGGTGGCATTCCGGGCCGGTTGTTTTGGTTGCCCGCTGTGATATCATTAATCTCCGATGGATATCTCTTTATCTTTATCAGTTATATGCGTCGCTCTTTTGGTAAGCTTGTGCCTTAGGGGAACGAACCATGTGCCCTGACATCAGCCTTGGCGCAGAGGTGGAAGCTTACACCATCGACCTTAAGAAGTACACCATCAGCAGGAACTTCAGACTTCCCCACAAGGGTGCGGTGGAAAAGGATGAGAGCTATCACCGAGACCTCAGTATCGGCATCGAGTATGCCTCCCGGCCTTTCAACAGCATCCGCGAATCCCTGTTCGGCATCAAGAACGGGCTGCGCAAGTCCCTGGTCAACTACCGGGAAGGCAGGAGGGTCTCCAAGTACACCATGTTTTTCACGGGCACGTGGCGGGAGAGGTTCGCTGCCACCCACTTCCACGTGGGTCTTGGAGAGGAGGGCATCGAGTTCCCCGAAGCCAGGCGCATCTGCCGGTATCTTCACGGCCACATTCCCCTGTTGATCGCGCTTTTGGCCAACTCCCCGGTCTACATGGAACGGATTACCACTTTGGACTCGAACCGGTTTATTCACGGGGGCGACAAGTTTTTCTATCCTTTGCACTTCGGCGAGCTGGAGCGGGAGTACCGCGAAGAGATGACCTTTAACCACTCTCCAAAAAAGCGGACACCCACGCTGGAGATACGGCCATGCGACGCCAACCTGCCGGAGTACATAGTCGCCGGCCTGGTCATAATCAAGGCCGTGACCATGGCATGTCTCGCCAGGAGCAACCTGAGCAACATAAACCGCCATGACGTGCACCTGCTTTCGCGCAGCAACGCGGCGCGCTACGGCCCGGCAGCGGTCCTGTACTGGAACAACCGGCCGCTCCGTGCCGACTCTTACCTGGACCGTTTTTTCCGGGAGTACCACGGGTTCCTCTCCAGGATGGAGATACCGCCGGAGGTCATCGAGGTCTTCAAGCTTTTCAAGTCGGGCTGGAACGGCGCGGGTATCATCAGGCGCGCCTGCCAGCGCCACCGGCGAAGGCATCCCCGGGTGTGGAGCAGGTACTTTGCAAAGGACTACGCGCAAGCCATAAGCCTGCTGCTTTCCGGCGAGACACTGCCCACCTTTGCGCGCTCTCTGGGATTGCGTCCTCCTTCGACCTCGGGAGTGAAGCTGGGGAAGCTGAAGTGGTAAGCTGCAGGGTGCTCATAAAATTATGATGCAGCAGAGTCGGCTGCTGGTTTTTGCGCTCATTCGCATGTGCCTGCAATGAGCGCCGGCGCTTGCAGAACGGGCCGGCTTGTGCTAACTATAGTCTCATTCAGGCAAGATTATCGGGCCATTGGATTGTAACATGGACAGTTTTCGATCAGAGGAACTCATAACCGATTTTTATCGCTCGCTTAATCAATCGGGCGCATCGACCCACTCTGCGTCCCGTCACCGGGACAAGCTTCGCTTTTTTCTTCACGCCTATCTTCTGGAGGAATGGCCGCGTGACCTCGACCAGGTAAACGGGGAGATCGTCAGGGACTTTTTGGGCTCTTGGTTTCTCCGCCACGTGGGGGGCTCGAAGGCCGACGTTGTCGGTTACCTGGGCACCTTCCGGAGATTTTTCGAACACCTTTATCATACCGCCGTTATCAGCAAGCCGGAGCTCGACGAGATCCTCGCGGTCTGCACCAGCAAGGAGTATTTCCTGGCCTGCTTTGACGAGTACTTTAACCCTTTTCCTGACGCGTGGGAGGACTTCGCGTCCTGCCGTCCTTCCCTGCAGGGATCGGAACCGGGCAGTAGCGCCAACCAGTCGGTGGACCGGCAGTTGTGGATGCTGGCCCGCAACCTGGAGAGGCCCCAGCCGGCCGCGGTCCTGGATTTCGCTCTTTTCCTGGACTACATGGCCTACAACCAGGTGAGCCTGACGCGGGCCCACTCTTACATCCCGGTACGTCACATCCGGAGGATGAACCAGCGCTTTACCAGCCCGGAAGAGCTCCCCTCCCGAAGCCGCATGGAGTACTCTTCACGGGTGAAGTGGTTCTACTACTTAAGCCTCTGTCTGCGACTCTGCCGCATCGGCAAGAAGAACACCATGGAAGTCGAGCCGTTAGCAGAGGCTTTCCTTGACCTGGACGCGGACACTCAACTTGCCATAATACTCGACAACACCTGGAGCCGGCTGAACTGGGCCAACCTGGGACTGGCGGAGACCCGCAAGGTCTCGGAATGGGCCCAGGAGCATAAAGAGGGGTTTGCCGCCCTCTTGGGGGACCTTTCTCCTGACCAGGAGACCATCCTGGACCCCGAGCCGCGGGCAGAGAGGGAGGAAGCCCTGCTGGCCAGGTACATCTACTTCCATGACGTGGTTGAAAACACCATGCTGTACGCCTTGCGCGAGTGCGGTGTCCTGGACTATACATTGCAGGACGAAGAGCTCACCGGCACGCTCCAGATCAAGTCTGTTACCGTAAGCCGCTTCGGGAGGCAGGTAATGAGGCTTTACGCCAGGCGGGCGATGCGGTCGGGAAAGAGCTCGGCGAGCCCCTTAACCAAGCTGCAGGAGAACCTGCTCTTCTCTTGAGAGACTCCCTCGGCTTTAACTCTCCCCCATCTTTTTCTTGACTTCGCCCATCTTGCGCAGGAGTGTGTCCCGGTCTATGGTTTGCTTGCCTTCCATGTAGTTCATGGCCAGGGCCACATAGGAGAGGGCCCCCGACTTGATCATTTGCTCCTGGCCTTCCTTGCCGGGTTTGACCTCTGCCGGAACACCCTTCACAAAGGAGCCGGGGGGGACATTCGTGCCTTCCTTCACCACCGCGCCCGCGGCAACTATGCTGCCCTTGCCGATGATCGCCTTGTCAAGTACAGTGGCGTTCATGCCGATTATAGAGTTGTCCTCCACTTTGCAGCCGTGGAGAACCGCGCCGTGTCCTACTGTCACCAAGTCGCCCACCTCGACCCCGTCAGAGGGAGTGGAATGAAGCACGCAACAGTCCTGGATACTGGTCCCCCTCCCGACCCGGATTGGCGAGAAGTCGCCCCGGATTGACGAGGACGGCCACAGGCTCGAGTACTCGCCTATTTCAACGTCGCCCGCCTGTGACGACGCGGGATGAACGTAAACGGTGTCAGGTAAAAAAGCCATAACTCCTCCCTTGCTCACATACGGTTATCTTTGCTCGAGCGCGCCGGAGAGCTCTCCGACGGTGTCGAATCCGTGGCAATCCATGTAGTCCCTGATGCCTTCCACTATCCGCAAGGGCGCGGACGGGTCCACGAATGAGGCCGTGCCTACTTGGACGGCTTTCGCACCGGCCAGCAGGAACTCGACGGCGTCGCGCTCGTCGGCAATACCTCCGATCCCTATAACCGGGACATCTACTGCGCGGGCGGCTTCATACACCATTCGCAAGGCAACGGGCTTGATGGCCGGTCCGGAAAGCCCGCCTGTGCCCGCGGCCAGGACAGGCATTCTTGATTCCACGTCAATGGCCATGGCGGGTATGGTGTTTATGAGACTGATTGCGGACGCCCCCGCTTCTTGGGCCGCCCGGGCCATGGCAGGCACGTCCGCGGCCGGTGAGAGCTTGACCCACAAGGGCAGCCGCGTCTTGCTTCGGACGAGCGCGACCAGGTCAGCCGCGGTTCGGGGGTCGCTCCCGAACATGATGCCTCCTGCCTTTACGTTGGGACAGGAGATGTTGAGCTCGAGCCCGGCCACGCCGGGGGCCCGGTCAAGTTCTGCTGCAAGCTCTGCGTACTCTTCCGGAGACTCTCCGAAAATGTTGGCCACCACCGTGGCGTTCTTTTCACGAAGACGGGGCAGCTTGTCGTCGAGGAAGGCCTGAAGGCCGATGTTTTCCAGGCCGATGGAGTTTATCATCCCGCAGGGGGACTCCGCCATTCGTGGAGCGGGGTTTCCTTTGCGTGGCTCTAAGGAAAGTCCTTTTACCACTATGGCGCCCAGCTCGGAAGCATCATAACTTTGGGTGTAGACGTCGCCATACCCGCAGGTGCCGGATGCCGCGGCCACCGGGTTCTTCATGATTACTCCGCCTGCGTTTACCTCAAGGCGATTCACCAAGGGCCTCCCAGTCGATCTCGCCGGCGTCGAAAACCGGTCCTTCACAGCAAACGCGCAGGTTCTTTCCTGAAGAGCCCGGCACCGTACAGGTAAGGCACGCTCCCATGCCGCACCCCATGCGGGCCTCCATGCTCACCCGGCACTCCAGGTCCTCCTGGACACATATGTCGCGGACCTTTTTCAGCATGGGACGCGGCCCGCACGCCAGCACCAGGGGCTTTGGCAAGCATTTCTCTCTGATGAGGCGGCCGAAGATTTCCGGCGCAAGTCCCTTCTCGCCCATGCAGCCGTCTTCAGTACATACGCGGACCTCCCCTGCCGTTGCTTTAATCTCGTCCACAAGCACCAGCTCGGAAGCGGTGCGCGCACCGTAGACAAGCGATGTTTGTAAGCTGTCCCCCCAGCCGGAGACTTCCACGAGCGCGGCGTAGAGGGGCACTATACCCATTCCTCCGGCAACCGCGACAATATTGGAATTGCCCGGGTCCAGTCGCCAGCCGTTTCCCAGCGGACCGATCAGGTCGGTCTCATCACCCGGAATAAGGCGCGAAAGCAGCCGCGTGCCTTTGCCGCGCACCTGGTAGAGAAAAAACAGCCGGGCTTCGCCGCCTGGTCCGCTTTCTTTTTTCAGAAGTCCCAGCGGCCTTCGCAGAAGAGGGTCATGGCCCTTGCCGGCACGCACCATGAAGAACTGACCGGCGCAGTGGTCGGCAATGCACTCTTGCGCATCCACCGCCATCCTGAAGATTCCGGAAGCTTCCTGCCGGTTCTCGATGATCTTTACCTTTTGGGGGCCCACTCTTCCATCCTTTTAGCCAGCACGAGCGCGTCCTCCCGGGTGTCGGAGTAGTAGCCTTTCCTGACGCCGTAGAGTCCGAAGTCCAGCTCCCGGTAGAAGTGCTGCGCCGCATGATTGCTTTGCCGGACCTCGAGCCAGAATATGCGGGAGCCTCCCTCATAGAGCTGTTTCATGATGGTGGCCATGAGCATGGAGCCTATGCCATGTCTCCGCCAATCCAGACGGACAGCCAGCTTTAGGATGTGGCCTTCGTCCGCCACTGTGCGGCCGCAGGTGTATCCTATGACCTCATCTCCGGACTCGGCCACCAGAAACTTGGACATGTGCTGAAAAAGCTCCATGCCGTAATGCTCCTCCCCCCACCTCTCAAATCCCCACGGAGATGAAAAGCTTTCCTGCTCGATCTCCTCGATGGCATGGAGATCGGCAGCCGCAGCCTCCCGGACTATTATGCCCTCTTCCCCCTGTTGGTGAATGCTCTTTGCCATGATTCCAGCTTCCAGGTTATATGATTAAGGTGAAGAATTCCAGGGCAAGGCTTTTTAACGCGGCATAAAGAAAGCGGTCAGGCGCTGACACCGGCGAGGCGTGCCGCGGTTTTTATGGCCTCCCCCATGCTGCGGGGGTCGGCCTTTCCCTGCCATGCTATGTCCGGGCCGGTGCCGTGGGCGGGCGAGGTCCGGACCAGGGGAATTCCCAGCGTCACGTTGACCGCTTTTGCGGCGGCCAGGGTTTTTACGGGAAGCATGGCCTGGTCGTGATAGGGGCAAAGCGCAACGTCAAAGGTCTTCCTCTTGGGGGTGCTGAAAAGCGTGTCCGCGGCATACGGTCCAAAGATACGTATGCCTTGTTCACTCAACGCTTCCACCACCGGCGCCAGCAGTTCGTCCTCTTCTTTTCCCAGAATCCCCTTTTCGCCCGCATGGGGGTTCAAGCCGGCCAGTGCGAGGCGAGGTCTCTCGATGCCGAACTTTCCCCTGAGCTCCCTGTCCACTATCATGACTGTCTCCTCGATCAGTTCCGGCGTTAAAGAGGACGCTACTTCCGCGAGGGGAATGTGGACCGTAAGGGGGACGGTCCTCAATCTGCCCGCGGCCATCATCATCACCGGCCGCGCTCCTGTTTTCTTTCCCAGCCAGTCGGTGTGTCCGGCATACTTGAAACCGCCGGCCCGGAGTCCGGCCTTGGAGACCGGCGCGGTTACCAGGCCGCGGCAAACTCCAGAGCTGACCAGTTCGAAGCCGGCATCGAGGTAAGAGGCAGTGGCGACTCCCTCGTCCGGTCCAGGCAGGCCGGGAGTCATCCGGTCGAAATCAAGCCTGCTTTTTATAAAAAGCACAAGCCGGGAAGATCCGCGGGAGATGTCATTTGCTTGTTCCGTTCTTTGTGCCCTCTTCCATTCTTTTGCAAAGGACGGAGAGCTGTAGCGCTTTACAGCTTCGTCCATCACCGACTCGTCGCCCGCGATAACGAAGCCGGGTCCGGGCTTTTCCAGAAACGCCTGCATTGATTTGACGATTATCTCGGCGCCGATGCCGCACGGGTCTCCCATGGTCACGGCAAGACGCGCGATTTCATGGGATTTGTCGGGCACGGTCCTATGGGGAGGGGTTTTCTTTTTTCAGCCGGTTTTCGGTGTAGGTCCTGGCCTTGAGTCTTTCGAACCATATCTGGTATCGTTCCATGGACTGCCGGTGATACAGGGTACGGCGGATGCGGTCGCTGACTTCGGAGAGGGGTTTTCTCTTTCCTTTCTTTACGTCCGCCAGGTAGACGAGGTACACCGCGGAGTCGTCGTAGAAGACGGGGGACATCTCGCGAGGAGAAAGACCTTTGACATGCTTTCGGATCACCTTTGCCATCTCTTCCAGCAGCATGTATCCTATGTCTCCTCCGTTGGAGGCGTTGGGTGCGTCGGAATGCTTCCGGGCCATGTCCTGGAAGCTGGAGAGCGAGTCGATCTCGGAACGGATACGCTTCATCTCTTCTATTTTTTCCTGTCTGCTTAGTTTGTCCCCCGACGAGCCGAAACGCAGAAAGATAAGATAGATATGATAGGAGTCTTCCCCCATAAACCGCTCCGGGTGCTGGTTGTAATAAGCTTCGATCTCCCTGTCGGAAATCTCTATCTCCCCTTTCACTTCCTTTCTGATAAGGCGGTTGGTGGTAAGCTGTTTGCGGATCGCTTCGCGGTAGTGCTCCATTTCAATTCCCTGCATGGAAAGCGCCCTGCGGAACTCCTCTTCGGTAAAGCCCAGCTCCTTGCGCCTGCGTTCGATTGTCCGGTCAACGTCCATGTCCTCGATCTCGATGCCCTGCCGCTTAACCTCCTGCTCGATCAGCTTTTGTTCTATCATCCGGGCCAGGTACTCGGCCTTGGTAAGCTTTTCCGAAGACCCGTCTGTTGTGTCGCCCTTCATGAGATGCAGGGAATCCCTGTTATAGGCTTTTTCAAGCTCTCGCTCGGTGATGATCTCGTCTCCGACCACCGCTACGATCCTGTCCGCCACCGGCGCGGCCAGTAACGCGGCCGTTGCTGCCAGTAAAAGCGCCCGGCAAAGGAAGCCTTTAAAAGAAGGTGCGGCTCTCATGGCGATGCGCCCGCTCCCTCCTCTAATGTGCTTCCCACCGCTTCGCTTACGTCCTCTATGATCTCCTTCGGGGTGTCAGGCGTGTCCCGGAGAGCGGGTCCGGCAGTGTCTCCCGCCTGGGCCGACGATTTCCATTGCGAACTCAAGGCTCTCACCAGGTCTTTGATGGCTTCATCGTTCCTTTTCACCCTGATGTCGTCGGAGGTCTTGAACTGGTTGGCGTAAGACCGGATGATTTCTTCTCTTTTTACGTCCATGAGCCGGTCGCGGAGCCTTGGAGAGATTCCTCGGGGGTTCAGGCTCCGGGGGGTCTCCAATGCCATGAAGATGAAGAATCCTTCCTTGGACTTCACCGGCTCAGTGAAGTCTCCGGGATTCTTAAGCCCGAACAGGACCTCAGCAGACACCTGGCCGGCCTGATTGGCAACGTCTTCCTTGGTAAGGTAGCCCATGTCCCCGATTACGACTTTTTCGTGTTGCTTCGAATACTTCTTGCCGACCTTTCGGAAGTCTTCACTCTCCTCGGCCTCGTTGTAAATCTTGCGGGCCAACTTGCGTGCTTTATCAATTTCCGCTTCCGAAGCGTCCGGGGGGAACCGGACCATAATAAATATGGCGTGCATGTAGTTGTTCTGGAAGTAGTTGAAAATCTCCTCTTCAGTGATGGTCTGGTTGACGAGCGCGTTGACGAGCAGGTTGTTACGGAAGTTCTCAACCTTCCTTTTAACCTGCGGCTCCTCGTCAAGCCCCTTGTCTTCAGCCTTCTGGGCCATGAGCTTCCATATCACCATCTCCTCCAAGAGCTCTAGGAAACCGTTCGGGCCCACGTAGTTCTTCTTCTCCTCTTCCGGAAGCATGGCAAACATGTATTGCAGGTCACTGGTGTGCAAAGGCTCTCCGTTTACCAGGTAAAGCACGTCGGGTCCCATCTTCGACTCATCGGAGCCGCTTGCAAAGATGATTATGAGACCTGCGGCGGCAGCGATAAACAAAAGAACCACTATCGCCTTTTTCATGAGTCAGCTCCCTCTGCCGGCTTCTTCAGAAACACGCTGTAAAAATGGTCCTTGCAGTAGCCTTTCTGATAACGGCGGGCTGTGCACTCCTCCTCCCGGCACGGCTTGTAGCGGGTCTTTCCATAGGCCCCTTTCTTCCATTTCTTATAATGGCAGTCACAATATCCCTTCGCCCGGACCGGCCGGTTACACCCTTCGATCTTGCATTCCGATTGCTTATTCACGACAAAACCCTCCTCCGAACCTCTTATGATACTAGCGCAAGGGCACACAGTCAATCCGATTTATTGAAGACGGCGCCCGGCTTCTTTACTGCTTTTTCTTTTTCGAAACTTTTTTTGCACTCTTTTTCACGCCGGCCTTTTTGCGCTTGTTGCTTTTGACTGCTTTTTTTCGCGAACGTTCCATTGCATCGCTGCTGCGGGCTAGCTCCTCGGTGCGGGACTCGTCCTCGGGAGCCAGCCGGAACTTCTTGTACATCTTTACCTTGGGAGCTTTGAGCTTCACCCGGCCGTGCGCCGCCTTGTAAAGAAACTCGTCGATCTCGTCAATAAGGTCGTTCCTTTGCTTGTTCACCTCCGAGATGGCGTCCGCGGCTGCAAGACGGTCCTCGTCCGGCAGGTTCCTGTCCCTGCGCACGTCCTCCAAGTGCCAGAGCCGAATGTTGGCTATGGTCAACTTATCAATCAGGCTTCCCAGTGTCTCCGCCATATCAGCACCTCCTTGTCATTACATGTATTTTATATCACCTTTTGTCGGCGCAGCGTAAATGCTTTCAATCACTACAGCCTTTTACTCCTTTTCCGCTCATATAACATCTTCAGTCCGCGGTACACCTCTTCCACCGGTATGGAAGCGGCGCAACGCCTTTTGTCTTCCGTTTTGCAAATCTCGCGCGGACAATTGTTACAGTCGGTATCCGGCGTAAAAGCCAGGTAGTCATCTCCTTCCGGCTTCCATTTTGCGAGCTGCCGATCAATTCCCTTGTGGGGAGCGTAGATTATTGCGCCGGGCGTGTTGACCGCGTCCGCCAGGTGCGCCGGGCCGGAGTCGGTCCCGCAGAAGAGCTCGGCCTTTTGAATAAGCAGGGCGGCCTCTTGGAGCGGAAATCCCACTGCGGTTGCCGCACCCGGATTCAGCTCTGCCGCGGTTCTTTCAACGAGGTCCTTTTCCGAAGCAGCGCCTATCATTACCACCCTGGCGTCAAGGTTTTCCTTTAGAAGCCGCGCCAGCTCCCCGAACCCGGGCCAGAGCCGTTCTTTCTGGGTTGCGCCTGCCGGATGAATCACCACCGGCGGACCGCTTCCGGCGACTGACTCGAGCAGCGCTTCGACCCGTTCGCTTTTCTGAGCGGGCCAGCATTCCAGGCTCCGGTCGCTTGCCTCCACCCCCAATGCGCGCACCAGGTCAAGGTTAAGCTCGATTACGTTCTCGCCCTTTCTGTACTCCACCTTGCGGTTTAAAAGCTGGAGCCGCGCTTCAGTAGCAAAGCCCGCCCGGACGGGCGCGCCGGACAGAAAGCCCATAAGCTCGGAGCGAAGATACCTGCGGAAATGGACTACATGGGTGAAGCGCCGCTTTCTGAGCTCCTTTATAAAGCGGGCATAACCGGGGCCGGCTTTCTGCGGTCCATGGTTGTCGTAGCTGACGGTCTCGTCCAGGTAGGGGCAGGGCTTGAGCAGCTCGAGTGTTACCGGGTCGCCGGCCAGGCAAAGGTATGCGTCGGGCCAGGCCTTTCGCAAGGCGCGTATGGCAGGCACGGACACCAGCGCGTTCCCGATGGCTCCGATGCGGATGAAAAGCACCCGCGGCTCTTGTCCGGCTTTGCCGCTCAACTCTCTTCTACTCCTGCGAGGTTGTTTTTACGAATCTCGACTACATCTTTGTAAAAACCATCAAGCAGGGCAAACACGTCAAGGGGATCGAACCCGTGCATGCAGTCGTGATGCCCTTCCGGGCAGTATCTCTTGTTGCAGGGCCGACAGGAGATGTTGTCGTTGGCCACGCTTTGATGGATTTCCCCCGCGGGCGTCCATTCATGGCCGGTGGGACCGAACACCGCAAAGGTGGACACGCCTTGTGATGCGGCTATGTGACGTGCTCCACCGTCGTTTCCGACCCACAAGTCGGCTCTACCGTAAAGCGCCGCAGCCTCGTGGAGGCCGGTTTGCAAAGCAAGCACCAGGGGCACTGATGCCTGTTCCACCATCTTGCGGGCATCATCCTCCCTTCCCGGTCCCCAGCAGACCACCACGGTTGCATTCCATTTCTCGGCCATGAGGCGGGCCAGCTCCAGGTGGTGCTCCACGGGATACTCCAGGACCTCCCACTTCGAGAACGGCTCCAGGCATACCAGGGGCCTTACGGGCCCGCTCATGCTGCAAAGCCACTGGTCGATCTTTTCCCGCGCCGTAACGGGAACGGGCATCTCCATGTGCGGGTCGCCGGTGTCGCATCCCAGGACGCGGAGCAGGGAAAGCTTCTGCCGCGCGGAGAACACCCCTTCCGGGTCTACTGCCACGGTGTAGAAGCGGCTCCGCCGGTTTCCCGCATAGCTTACGGTAACGTCCGCTCCCGACAGCACGGAGATCACCGCGGTCCTGGGGTTGGCCAGGAAATCAACTACCAGGTCGAACTTTCCTTTGCGGACCCTGCTTATGGTCCGGAGAGGCTCCAGCTTTCCTCCGTGGGGGTCCCGCACAATGATCTCGTCCAGGTGCGGATTCTCTTTAAGTACGCGGGAGGGGACCTTGTCAGCCAGAAAAGATATGTGCGCCTTTGGAAACCGCTTGCGGAGCGCGCGGACCGCGGGCGTTGCAAGGAGCACGTCTCCTATCTGGCGGAGCTGTATAACCAGGATGCGCGACGGCTGAAAGTTGTCGGGCAATCTTTTCATCGTGGTTTCATGTTAACAGAAGAGAGCGGAGGTATCACCTGGAGCGGCTCTTGACCCGGAGAGTTCTCAGGAGGATGGTTTGCAGGCATGGGCTTATTAAGATTAAATGGGCCTTATGTCAAGAGTGAGGGAAGCGCTGCTTTTTTTCGGTGTGCTTGTCGCTGTCCTGGTCTTTCAGTTTGCAGACATGTTCCGGGAGGGGCACTACCTTTACCTCGCTGTTCTAGAGGACCCCGCTTCGCTTTTGAGCCTGTATCCGTGGGACGTCTTCAGTGCCGGGATCATCCGGTCGGGCGGCTTTCCTTTGTGGAACCATCTTTCCGGCACTGGAATGCCTCATCTTGCCAACCTGCAAAGCTCGGTTTTAAACCCCCTGAAGTGGCCCTTCTTTGCCTGGCCTTCCCTCAGGGTGCTCGACGCAATGATAGTGGCGAGGATTGCTCTTGCAGGCACGTTCACTTATCTTTTCACGCGTGCGCTCGGCCTTTCACGCTCCAGTGCCGCTTTAGCGGGCCTGGCCTTTTCATTGTCCGGATACGTTATGAAGCACATGAACCAGGTGAGCCTGGCCGGCGAGATGTGGCTTCCGCTTTTGCTTCTCCTTATTCATAAGCAGGGCATGGAGAGACGTCTTTATTACTTCATCTTAAGCTCGATGGTGTTCGCGCTGGTGTTTTGCAGCGGCAACCCGGAGGCCGCGTTTTACGTATCTTTTTTGGTTCTTTTATACGCGGTATTTCTTGGCGCGGGCAGGATGCCTTTGCCTTCCTGGCTTGCTGTCGGTTTTTTGGGTCCTTTCGTGCTGGGGGCGGTGCTGGCCTGCGTCCAACTTGTGCCTTTTGTCGAGTACCTGGGGGCAGGCTGGCACATCCACGACCCGTCCCTTCATCAGATGGGGGCCCACTCTCCGCGTTTCATTACCACCCTGGTGGCCCCATGGGTCGGGGGCACGGAGGGACACAGCCAATACCCGCTGTTGGCGCCCTACCTGGGAGCTTGCGTGCTCTTCCTGGCGCTGGCGGGCGCTGCGGCTTTCGGCAGGACGCGGCAGACGGCGTTCTTCATTGCGGCTGTGGCGGTTTTATTGTCGCTGGTTTACAGCGTGCCTCCGATAGGCTTTATAAGCCATGTGCCTCCTTTCAACCGGAGCGGTAACGCCAAGTTCGCCATGGCCGGCGTCTCGCTTTTCACAGCGCTTCTTTCAGGCCACGGCCTGGAGAGCATCCGGAGGGGGACCTACCGCAGCAAGCAAGCCGCTCCCTGGCTCGGCCTGGTGTCAATGCTCATTATAAGCAGCGGAGCCTACTCGATACTGCGCCTTCATTCTTTCAGCCTGGAGGGATTTCTGACGCCTTTTTTGTCCATATCTGCAGTGGGTTTTATTCTCCTTTTTCAGCAAAGGCGCCGGAGCAAAGAGCACACTGCGGCATGGCGGGTTGCGGTCGTGCTGGTATGCGTTATCGAGCTCCTGGTTTGTTTTCGAGGTTATGATATCAGCTCGGCTTACGACCCTGCGCAGGTCCGTTACAGCGACCCGGAGCCTCCGCCCGAGCTTGCGCCGGTCATAGAGGCCCCCGGCCATCCCCGGTTTACCGGCACGAAACGCGGTTACGGCGGGAACTACCACCACCACAGCCTTAACCTGCTTTACAAGGTGAGCGACATCCGGGCGTTCGAAGCCATGTATCCCCGCGGCTACGTGGAGGCCATGGGCGAGATCGAGGGATTTTCCATGCAGGAATCAGTAGACGGGTTTAAAAACCACGGCTGGTCGTTCGATATAAGCGACGACAACATGGACCATCCCCTGGTTGACCGGCTGGGCGTAAAATATATTATCTCGCAAAGCGAGCTGTTTGCGGACGGCTTTGAGCTGGTCCGGGAGGGACGCTACCGGGTTTACCGGAACCGTGGGGCCATGCCGCGGTTGTTCTTCGAGGAGGCTGGCAAAGAAGCGCAGATTTGTCATTACTCCGCGTGCCGGGTTACGGTGGAAGCCGGGGGTCCGGGCCGGCTGGTGCTCGCAGACACCGGGTTTCCGGGCTGGCGGGCGCGGCAGGGCGACAAAGAGCTTAAGATGGCTCCGGGCCTTTTAAAGAGCATCGAGCTTGGAGAGGGTTCTCATCGTATCGAGTTCACCTATGAGCCCGCGGGTTTTGCAATCGGCCTGTGGATGAGCTTGTCGGCCTTAGTGTCACTTGCGGTTTTCGGGGTTATGATAAAGAGGTTCGGCACTGGCAGTGGATGCCATTAAAGTTTATAAGTCGATTGCGAGCGGCCCTGGTCGCGACTAAGCTCGCTCGCACAAAAGCACTTCTTTTTGGAAGCGACAAAAACAATTGTGAGCAAATAATAGTGCGGGCCGGGAAGATAGAGGGGCGGAGGATGAAAGGCAAATACAGGCTTTATCTGGTATCGGCAGCGGCTGCAGGGATTTTTATTTTGTCCGGGCTTTTGAGCGCGGGCCTGGTGGAGGAGGACCTGAAGCCGGGTTCGTCCGGTCAAAAGGCCTCGAGTTCATCTTTTGAAGATGAGCTTATAAAGGTCATGGGAGGGGATGTTCCCGACGGCAGGAGTGTTGCGGAATTGCTTGGCCCTCTGCCTTCGGACACGGTGTTCCGGAGACTGGACAGCCTTTCACCTTCCAGGTTCGCGACCATTTACGAGCTTGCGGACCGCTCTAAAAAGAGGGTAATGCGTGACCTTTGCCGGGCGCGCCTGCGGGAGCTTTCCCGGCGGGAAGTTGTTTCCAAATCGGGAGTGGCCGCCTTGTTGGGCAAGGAGGGGGCCGGCCTGCCGGGCTCGGAGTTCTTCGAGATACCTGCAATTCCCGGCGAGTCTTACCGGGCGCTGCTTGATTACATGGAGTACTCCGCAAAGTCCGCGGGCGGGGCAGGTTATTCAATGGACAAGGAATCCCGAAAACTTCTCGAGCGTTCCTTGCGCGTTTCCCTGGCCATAAGCACGCGGGAGGGGCGCGCGCAGTACCGCGACTTTGACCTTGTCTGGGCAGCGGTTCGCAGGGAATACGTTTGCGCGCAAGAAGGGGAGCGCAAGCAACTGGGTGCAGGCATGCTGTGGCTTTACAGGCAGCTCCGGCGGGCCTGCGGCATGGAGTGGCTTCCCCCCGTTTCTTCGGAGCTTGACAAGCGTATCAGCGAAGAGGGAGGAGCATTGTTTTTATCGGCGCGAAAGGAGTCCGCTGCACTTCCGCCTTCCCTTGCGGTGATAACGAGATGGCGATGTGAATCCAAGTCGTCCGCTGACAGGTGACGTCGGACCATGGGAGAGCACGACAGCGACAGGCCCGGCACGCGGGCGATAGTGCGCGAGCTGGAGGACGAGGGATTCAAAAGGCCTCCGGCGTGGAGGCAGGCCCTTCCCTGGGTTTTCACCGCGGCGATCCTGGTGTGGGTTTTTACAAACATCAACTTCGGCGACTTCGTTTTTTACATCATCGAGGCCGACAAGAAGCTCCTGTTTCTGTCGCTTATCGGTTTCAACCTGGTTTTTGCCGCAGGAGACCTGGTAAGCTACGGCATGTGTTACCGGTGGTATGCCGCTCCGGGCCTAAGCCTGGTGGAGATGATGCGGGCGCGGTGGGGAACTTTTCTTTTCCATGCGCTTTACACCCCGCTGTCGACCGTTTCCAACCTGGCCTACCTGCGGAGAAAGAAGGGCGCGCCCGTGCTGTGGTCCTTGTCCGCCAATGCCTTCACCTCGGTCAACGACCTTTTCATAATCAACGCCATGGTCACCGTTGCGGTTATCATCAACCATTATTATCCGGCTGTTCCCGCTCTATCCAGCCGGTGGTTCCTGGCGGTCTCGATTCCCTGGCTGGTCGCCCTCGGTTACGTGGTTTACTGGTTTACGCCGATAAAGAACATCAGGATTTTCAAGCCTGTGACTGAAAACCCGATACTGCGTTCATGCCGTTTCAGCCGGTGGCACCATTACGCTCTCGTGCAGGGGTCGCGGCTTTTTATCGCGTTGGGGGGTATTGTCGCGCACGGTCTTGCGCTTCACGCCTTCGGCATCCCGGTGCCCTATCCCATGCTTTTCGTGATCGGTCCGCTGATGGTGGGGGTCTCTTTCATGCCTATCTCGGGCGGCGGTTTCGGCGGTCCGCAACTGGTGGCCATGATCCTCCTTCCTTACGCTTTCCACGACGAGTCGCTGGTTACGGCTTACAGCATGTGTTTTTCGGCCTTTTTCACCGGCGGGCGGTCGCTTTTCGGAGCGCTCTTTCTGCCGGGCTTTTTAAAGGACATAAGGACCTCTGTTCCCCGCCTGGAGACCGACCCCCTAACCGGGGAGACTCTCTCGAAGGAGAACGAGGCATAAAAAAGGACGGAACCTCCAAGGCCCGCCCTTTGTGTGCTTTTTAAGCCCGGGGTCATTTTTGTATTACCGCGAAGTGGACGCGCCGGTTCTTGGCCCATGCTTCCTCGGTGTGTCGGGGGTCCAGCGGAGCGGACTCGCCGTAGCTTATGGTCTGCATTCTATCGGCATCGATCCCCTCCTCCTTGACGAGATAGTCGTATGCGCTCCTGGCGCGTTTTGTTCCCAAAGCCAGGTTATACTTTTCGCTTCCTCTTTCGTCGCAATGGCCCTCGATCTCGATGTTTACGTCGGGGTGGTTCTTAAGCCACTCGGCGTTCATGGAGAGGATGGTCTTTGCAGAAGAAGAGAGCTCGGAAGAATCGAAATTGAAGTGGATGTCTTTAAGAGCCACCTTTTCCTGTTCTTCCTCCGGCGGCTCGGTAAGCACGGTTTCGGAATAGATGGTGGAGACATTATAACCGAGGGCCTTGTCTTCTTTCTCCTTCTCTTTTTCTTTTCGCCTCTGCTCTTCGCGGCGCGCCTTTTCTTCCAGTGCGCGTTCGAGCGCCAGCCGGCCCTTGGTCTCCGCCTGTAGTGCGGTGGACTCGGCCTTGCTGAAGCGGTACTTGTCGTACTGCTCCTGGGCCAGGAGCAGGTTCTCCTCCGCGGAACGGAATTCCTCGGAAGCGTACTTGTCCGCCTCCTCCTCGCGGGCCTGTTCAAGCACGTCTTTGGCCGAGTCGAGCTGCTTTTTCGCATCCTGTCCACAGGACTTCATTCCTGCGGTGCCCAGGAACAGGGCCATCATAATAACAAGCCATATTGTTTTGCTCCCCTTCATTTTCATCCTCCTTAACTGTTTGAGCCTTTTTTACGGGAAGACCGAGATCAATTAAATTTACCCGATTATATCATATTTTGTTATCTCTCCAACACCCTGTTCAGTCCAGCTCGATGCGGTCCGACCAGGCGGGCATTTTTTCGTTCGCCCTGCCGGTGGTGATTCTTTGGGGAGAGCCCATGTAGATGCTGGTTATAAAGATATCATAGTTGCCGTACTTGTTGGAGTTGAAGATCATGAACCTGCTGTCCGGCGACCATGCGGGGTTCTCTTCATCGGCATTTGTCCGGGTGATCCTTCTTACGTGGGAGGGCGCTCCACCGCTCATGCTGATAAGAAAAAGGTCGAACTGTCCGCCGACCCTGCCGGAGTAGGCTATGTATCTCCCGTCCGGAGACCATGCCGGCGAGGAGTTATAGCTTCCCTGCCTTGATATCCTGACGGCTCGGTTCCGGTTGCTTTCTGCCCCCTTGGTGAGGTCAAGGATATATATCTGCGGCGAGCCGGTGCGGTCGGACACGAACGCCAGAAGCTTGCCGTCCGGCGACCAGGTAGGAGATATCTCGATGGAGGACGAGCTGGTGACCCTTTTCAAGCCGGTCCCGTCAGTGCCGATGATGTAGATGTCGATATTGCCCGCGGAGTTCTCCCTTGCGAAAGCGACCATGCTTCCGTCGGGACTGAATGACCCGGCAAGGTTCAGTCCCCTTTTGCCGTAGAGTTTCCACTCCCTTCCTTTGTCCAGGTTGGCCAAATAGAGGTCGGGGTTCCGGTCCTGGTAGCCGGTATAGATGATGTATCTTCCCTGCGGCGACCACGCGGGAGCGAGGTTCAGGGTATGGTTTGCGGTCACCGCCCGATTGTGCGACCCGTCGGTGTCCATGACGTGGATTTCGTTCCTGCCCGATCCGTCGTTCACATAAGCTATCCTGGCGTCGAGGTTGCCTTTGCCTTTATTGGGATGGAGCCACCCGATCATCTCGTCCACGAATCGCAGCACCATCCGGTTTAAGAGGTCCTTTTCGCCAGTATACTTTTTGCCGAGCACCATCTTTTCCTGGTTGACGTCGTAAAAGCGGATTTCAATCTGAAAACGCCCGTCACCCAGGCCGGCGACCTCGCCGCGCAGCAGAAACTGTGCCCCCAGGCTCTGCCACGGCTCGAAGTCCAGCTTCCCCTGTTTGTAAAGGGGAACGGGATACTTGTCGGGGTCGATGACCTCGAACAGTCCGGTGAAGTCTATTGTGCTGCGCATCTTTGTGGTGAGGAATTCCCTGGCCTGTCCTTTTTCCGCGCGTTCGTTCAGTGCCCCGAACTCGGGCACTGCCACCTTGGAGGACCACTGTTTGGGTTGAATGATAATATAGTCTCTTTGTTCTTCAGCGGTGCCGGGGGTGGCCGGCGTCATGCAGAGCATTGCGAGCAATATTCCCGCGATTATCCGGATCTTGCCGGCAAGGGATTTTTTTTCTCCGCGTCTGTCCGGTTTCATTTGCGCTCCTCTTTCAGCTTGAGTCGGGCATCATGGACTCGTCATACCTTCCTTCGTAAGGCTCGAACCGGGTGTACTCCTTTAAGAAGGTCAGGTTAATGATGCCGGTGGGACCGTTTCTTTGCTTTCCGATTATCAGCTCGGTGAGCTTGTCGTCTTCTTCGGAGTCGTGAACTTCCTCCTCCGCGTAAGGGTTATAGCCTGATTTGTCCTTGCTTTTCCTCTTGTACATTCCGGGCCGATGGAGGAAGAGAATGAGGTCGGCGTCCTGCTCGAGGGACCCTGACTCGCGAAGGTCGGAGAGAATGGGGGTCTTGTCCTCCCTTCTCTCCACCGCCCTGCTGAGCTGGGACAGTGCCAGCACCGGGATATCGAGTTCCTTGGCCATTCCTTTTAATGAGCGCGAGATCTCGGCTATCTCCTGCTCGCGGCTGTCCCTGCTTTTTTTTGTCCCCAGCCCCTGGAGAAGCTGGAGGTAATCCACGATCACTATGTCCAGGCCGTACTCCGCCTTGATGCGGCGGGCCTTGGCTTTTAACCCGAGCACGGAGAGCACCGCGGTGTCCTCGATGTATATCTTGGATTGGGAGAGCGCACTGGCTGCATTGGTCAGGGTAATCCAGTGGTTTTTCTTGAACTCGCCCCTCCGGAGCCGCTCGAAGTTCATTCGGGCCTCGGAGCAGATCATCCTCATCACCAGTTGGGTGGCAGCCATCTCCAGCGAGAAAAAGGCCACCGTAAGCTCGGCGTCCAATGCTGCGTTGCGTATGAAGTTCAGGGCCAGCGCGGTTTTTCCGGTTGACGGCCTTCCCGCCAGAATAGCGAGCTCGTTGCGCTGGAACCCCGACGTCAGTTTGTCCAGGTCGTTGAACCCGGAAGGCACGCCGGTGACCGCACCCTTCCTGTTCTCGAAGTCCTCGATGATCTTGAAGCTCTCCTGGATGATCTCGCTTAGTGGCTGGTACGAGGTCCGGGTCTGGTGGCTTGCAACCTCGAGAATCTTGTTCTCCGCCCGGTCCAGGAACACCTCCATCTGCTCCGGCTCCTGGTAAGCCTCGGTTATGATCTCGGTCGACCTGGAGATCATTTTCCGGAGCAGCGACTTGTCGCGGACTATCCGCGCCCAGTACTCGACGTTGGCCGCGGTGCTGACCCTGCCGGTAAGGTCGGAGATGGCCGCGGGACCGCCCGCCTGCTCCAGTCTGCCCGTGGCCTGGAGCTGCTCGGTAAGGGTGATGAGGTCCAGGGGGGCCCCCTTTTCGGACATCTCCCGCATGGCGGTAAACAGAATCCGGTGGGACCCTACATAAAAGTCCTCCGGCTGAAGCATCTCCATGACCTTCACCAGGGCGTCATTGTCCAAAATGATGGCAGCAAGCACTGATTGCTCGGCATCAAGGTTATGGGGAGGGACCTGTTCCATTTGCGAGCTTCCTCTATTAGTCAATCTGTGGTCCGCCGAGGTTCCGGGGACTTCCTTTATTAATAACACAACGCGGCCGCATGCGAAAGGTTCTCCGTTTATAGTTACACCGGTAGTTTATCAAATGACTCTAACCTGTATTATCCGGGTTTCCGTCATCTTCGGCAACGTCTTTATTGGCCGCCAGGTCGGAGTATATGAAGGGCAAGGCCAAGGCCCCCAGTATCCACCTGGCCACGTTGAGCAGGAACTGGAGCAGCAGGCTCACGAACACCAGCACCGCGGGCTTGATGGTATAGCTGAAAAAGAAGGTCCACGACCACTGGGTGGTCCCCAGCCTGCCGGGTGTGATGGGAATACTGCTGACCAGGATTCCCAGCGGCATGAAAGCGAAAAGCTCGAACACGGACAGATCGAGCCCGTAGATACGAAAAGCAACGTGGGTAAGGGAAATCTGCCAGCCCGCCAGCACCGTCTTCATTCCCAGAAGGGCAAGGGCTTCCCTCCACGTTATGGTCTTCAGCGGCTCGACCAGGGAGGCGAGCTTGAGCCGGGCGAAGGCCCTGCTTTCCAGGCCCGCGCGCCTGCCGCGAACGATCAGGAAGGCCAGTCCCAGCCAGGCCAGGCATAGAAGCAGGGCCACGGTAAGCACGGGCGCGTCCTTGATTGATGCCTGGTCGGCGAATAAAAGCAGCACGGGCACTCCCAGGGTGGCCACTGCTACCATGCCGTAGATCTCGAGGATAAAAAGGAACATGACCATGCCGGTGGCCCCTCCCGGGGGGATGCGGTACTTTTTCGAGATGTGTGCGGCAAGCCCGGCCTGGCCGACCAGGGTGGCGATGGATGCCAGCAGCATCATGGCGGTGCGGACCAGGAAGACCTCTTTCCACTTGATGGGGACACGGAACCTGGTGAACCCGTACCACATGGCGGTCCCGTCAATGAGACAGACCCCCGAGATGAACACCACGGACAGAGCCATGAGCTTGCCGAGCTTCTCCCAGCCCATCTTGACGAGCTCGTTTACAACCTCCTGGGGGGGAACCAGCTTGAACAGCAGGTAGAAAAGGACCACGAGCGCCGCCCATGCCGCGATCCTTCTCGCTATGGGTGAGGGCCCTTTGGAGGAAGGTCTGGCGGCCTCAGGAGGACGCGGAGCCGTCATCGGAGTTCCGGTCGTAGATTTGTTTTTTCTGGAGGTATAAGAGGTGTTCCTGGTTCTGGCGGAGTCTTCCCATCATGTCGGCCACCAGTGCGAGGACGATAAGCAGTCCGCCCAGGATAAGCAGCACCGCGCTCAGGGTCACCAGAGACTGGAAAGGAGATGTCTTATGTACGAGAAGCCACCTGATAAAAAGGAACCCTCCGGAACCGACGCCCAGTGCTGTAATGGCGAAGCCGATAAGTCCGAAGAACATGAGCGGCCTGGTATCGCGCAGCGAGAAGAGGATGATGGAACCGGAGCGCAGGGCATACCTGCTGATTGAGGACGCCACCCTGGATTTTCCGAACTCCCTTTCTCCGCGCACGGGCAGGGGGACCTCTGTCATGCGGACGTTCTTGCGGGCCAGGTCAAGAAAGGTCTCCTGGGTATAGGTGAAGTTGCCGAACAGGTTCAGCCGCAGCAAGGTCTCCCGGGTATAGGCCCGGAACCCGCAGGATACGTCGGTAAAGTCCTTGCCGGTGACCTTGTTGATGATCCTGGCCATCCACCTGTTTCCCCATTTTTTAATGGCCGGCATTTGGGGAACCAACTCCGGCTTCTGGAACCGGGTACAGGTCACAAACTCTGCCTCCCCCCGGAGAATGGGACCGAGCAGGTCGGCTATGGCCGCCGGGTCGAACTGTCCGTCCCCGTCCATGTTCACGAGTATGTCCGCGCCCGCGTTGATTGCCGCATCCACGCCGGTGTTAAAGGCCGCTCCCACTCCGCGGTTCTCGCAATGGCTGACTACTTCCGCCCCCTTCTCCCTGCTGATCTCTGCGGTGCGGTCGGCAGACCCGTCATCAATCACCAGCTTTTCAATCTCGTCTATCCCCTCGATCTCGGCGGGTATACTGTCGAGAACCTGACCTATGGTCGCCTCTTCGTTGAGCGCGGGTATAATTACGATCAACTTCAAACACGCCTCCTTGCCACGACTTAGCCGGTCCGGCTTTCCAAAAGTGACTTGACTCTCGCGAGTACGTCCCTTGCCATGACCGGCTTGGTTATATAAGCGTCTACGCCCAGGGCCTCTGCCTTCTCTCTTACTTCAACTCCCCCCTCAGTGCTTATGATGATCACCGGGATGTCCTTGTTCAGCTCTTCCCGGCGGAGGAGGCTTATCAGCTTAAGGCCGTCCATCAAGGGCATGTTGATGTCCACCATTGCCAGGTCATACTGCCGGCTCCGGATTTTCTTCAACCCGTCCAGGCCGTCAGCAGCCTCTTCCACCGTCAGACCGGATACGGGCCGCAACGCGAAAACCAGGAGCTGTCGCATGGTAGGGGAATCCTCCACCAGCAGTAGTCGGTAGCCCATTTTTTCCTCTAGTGGGTAAGCAGATCAAGGAAACCTTTGATGGTGGCCTGCTTACGTATGGAGTCTCCGTAGAGCTTGGCGCTAAAGATGGCGGTGGCCGCATGCGCGGCAAGGAGGTTAAACAGATCGTAATCTATCTTCTGGAGCTTCTCCTTCTGGGCCAGGAGCTGATAGACCACGATCGCGCCAATGACCTCCTCGTTGATCTGAAGGGGAGCACAGACCAGCGGGTTCCGCACATCAAGGGGGGCTGCCGGGTCTATCACCTCCCGGTAATAGTTCTCGCCCTTCTGCGCGGATATGCCGATGATGCCTTCACCCATGGTTACGGAAGGCAAAGCCTCAAACGGGACCCCCTCCACCTTGACCGGCTCCAGCGCGTTCTTTTTATCGTTCAACATGTGAATACCGAAGGTCTGGGCGCCGATAAGATTGATGATTATCTCGGCGATGATGTCCAGGACCTCGTTCAAGTCAAGCGTGGAGTGAAGCTGGTAGCTGGCAACGTAGAGGTTGGCAAGATTGTTGTTCTCGCTCTCGATCTCATGATACCTTTGCATGAAATCCTTGTTCTCTTCCTCCACCTGCTGGTAATGGTTCAGTATCTCCTGTTTCTCACGCTTGAGATCCTCGAATCGGCGAAGAAGACGGGCCTCTTCAGGGTCCTGACCGCCTTCAGTCAACAGGCGTTCCCGCTCCTCCATAAGCTCGTTCACACGCGACTGAAGCTTGCTGTTCTCCTCCATCAGCTCCTTGGTGAACTCGGCCACCTTGGAGTACATGTCAAGAAAGTCCCGCCCCTTGGTGAAAAGCTCCTTGGAACTCTTTCGCTTTCCCTCTTCCTGTGATGAATCGCTCAAAACAGAACCTCCTAATCCCGACAAGCCGCAAAAGCCTGTCTACATTATCCTTTATTTTAGTGCAAGGGGCAAAACGTTCGCAAGGGCACGGCTTCCATACTCGAGGCCCGGCAGAGAAACTCATCGGAGGCGGGTCCTGTTTTACATAAGAACTTCCCCCATTTTTTAGACACCCGTCCCGAAAACTTCTTTAATCGCGGA
>CAYQTK010000017.1:0-38473 GCA_964420375.1 uncultured bacterium | reverse complement strand
AAGTAAGCTGATACGTGCGAGCGACTTTCAGTCGCGACTTCCGGTGATACGTGCGAGCGACTTTCAGTCGCGACATAAATTCGCTCCAGCGCTTCCTCCCGTACCATTATTTCTGCATAAATCAATAAGTTGCCCTGACCTCCAGGCCGACATTAATACCATAGCCGCTAAGCATGAGAAGGTCAAGCTCCCCGCCGGCTGCCGACAAAGCGGTAACCGCTTGATTTCGTTTAGGTACCAGAAAACCGGATTATCCTTAATAATTGCATCGTCGGCAACGCCACAGGCTGGTGAAGTTCCGTCATTTTTTCAGGTATCAAACAGCGGGAGCTGGGGAGTGAGGGGCTGGTTCGGCGCCTCGGGGGTGGAGCGGGACTTGGCCGGCGGAGATGGACTTGATCCGTCGGCGACCGCGTAATAGCAGAAGGCAGGGATGCCGAACAGGCGTGAGGCCGCCTTGAAAGCGTGGCTGACAAGGACTTTACGCTTGGCATTCCTGCTCAGCCAAACCGCGGCTAAATAAAAACAGCCGAACACCAGCAGTCGCTCGCACGCAGATCATTTTTTTTCTTGGCTTAAAGTCGCTTGCACGATTTATTTATATAGTTGAAGAGTCATCGCGACTGAAGTCGCTCGCACGTTGAAGAGTAATTATCTCGTTTCTTGGCATATGCCGCTCGTACTGATGCTTCGTACAAGCAGGAGAGGTTTTTTAAGAATTTGAAAAGATTATAGAAAAATTGTAGCGTCGTTGTGTCGTTGCGTTTGAAAAGGGCTTTTTGGCGGTGAGGAATATTTCGGGAACGCTCAGCCTGTGGCGTTGCGACGCTGCAATTATTAATTCAATGTCACCCGGTGAAGAAGATGTTTTAACCACTAAGACACACCAAGGGCACTAAAGTGGAGGAAGATGTTTCTATGAGACAAAAAACAAAAAGAGAAATGTTTATCTTCCTAAATAAAGATGATTTTTCTTTTTTCGTGTACTTGATGCTTTTCGTGGTTGACTCTCTTTTTTCGTCTTTAGCCGTTTTGTTCAAGAAAAATTTTTAATGCTTAACTATTTAAAAGATGTATAAAAACCCTTACGTTTTCGCGCGTTTGGGTAAGATGTTCGCCTTACGAAAACCGTATATCGGGGCGGTACGGAACCGGGGTTCGGTAGTATCGAAATTGTACTGTTGCCCTGCGATTTCTGTCCCTTATGTTTTACATGGTCCGGAAGCTATTTTGTGGAAAAACAATGGTTTGCGGCCACGGAAGGGAGATTGTTTTCTGGGGCGGCTTTGGGGGCCAGAAATTGTAACCGTTTTTAGAGCATCTTGCAATGAGATGGGCCATATTGTCGGGAGCGACCTCGAGGCTTTATTCACCGCCAATCGTGTTTTTGCAAACGGCGGACAAGCGGAGATGCCGATGGTTATAGACAGTAGAATCCTTAGCTTTATTGGGCGTGTAAAGAGGTGGAAACGGAAACATGGTCGTGCGGAGTTTGGATTACGGCGCCTCTCCTGCTGTGTTGTCAAGGCCACACTGACGATAATGTGCGAGCGACTTCAGTCGCGAGTAAACTCGCTCGCACAAAAAATATCTATCTTGTAAGCGACGAAAAACGCTTGACAGAGCACTACTTGATTTTGTTACAACCAATCTTTTCCAGGTCGCCCGGAAAGTTAAGGTTTATAAAGGTGTCCAGGTCGGGATCGAATTTTTTGATCTCGGTCTCTTCCATCACCCGTGTCTCCATCCGCTCGTAAAGCATCCTGATCCTCTTTTCCCTCGATTCTAAAAGCTCTTTTGCATGGTCTATGCATGCCTTGGAGTAGGTTGCGAAAAGCGGCTCGTAGAAGCCTTGGATGCGGGGCACTACAATTTCGGAGTGATCGGAGAGTTCCGCAAGGTACCGGGCGAGTTCAGGCTTGATGTAAGGCATGTCGCAGCCTACCGCCAGGGCCCTTTCGGTTTCCATCCGGACAAGTCCTGAGTAAAGGCCCATGAACGGCCCATGCCCCGGCTCGAGGTCGCGGATCACGGTGACCCCCAGAAAGCTGTAGTCGTCTTCAGAGGAACAAACCACCATAACATGGGAGCAACAATCTGAGACCACGTCCGCCACCCTCTGAATGACCGACTGGCCGCCTACCTTGATAAGCGCCTTGTTGCGCCCCATGCGGGCGCTCTTGCCGCCCGCCAGTATTAAGCCGGTAATCAACTACTCGGACCCCTCCTCCATGGAGCCAGAAACTCTTGATACATCCACGGCACGGAACGGTCATTGCTTGCGGGAAGCGGTTTTTTGCCTACGCCGCCAGTCTCGGGCATACTCGGACTACTATCCTTTCAGTTTCTCTACCGCTTCCTCCAGCCCCTCGATGGTGAGGTCATACATGGGAAAGACCCGCCGGATGTGGGCGATGGTCTCCGCACCATCGGTCCACTCCCACCTGTCGCTCCTTTTGGGGTTCAGCCACACCGCATGGGGAAAAGTGTCCGCCAGAAACTGGAGCCACTTGATGCCGCTGCGGGATTGCCTTTCATAGTAGTAGATGCTTCCGTCCGCTCCCATAAGCTCGTAGGGGGCCATGGAGGCGTCTCCCACGATGATGAGCCTTGATTCGGGGTCTTTGCGCGCGAAGTCCATGGTGGGGACCCTTTTTCTGACGCGCATGGGGTCTTCCCACACGTAGTCGTAGATGCAGTTGTGGAAGTAGTACACGGACAGCTCCTTGAAGTTGGACCGGGCGTGGTGGAACAGGTTCGAGCAGACCTCGATGTAGGGGTCCATGGACCAGCCGCCGTTGTCCATCATCAGGATGACCCGCAGCCGGTCGCGCATTGCCCTGTCGAACACTATCTCGATCTCGCCACCCTGCCGGCAGGTCTCGCGGATGCTCTCCTCGATGTTGACCTGGTCGCGCGGTCCCACCGGCCGAAGGTTCTTTAAGTGCCGGAGGGCCTCCCCCATCTCGGAAGCGCCCAGGGGCCGGCCCGCGGAGTAGTCCTTGTAGCGTCTTTCGTTGGCTATTTTGATGGCTGTCTTGCCCTGCGAAGCGCCTCCCACGCGCATTCCTGCGGGGTTCTGCCCGGAGTGGCCCACGGGGGAAGTGCCGTGAGTGCCGATCCAGCGGTTTCCGCCGTGATGGGCCTCGGTCTGCTCGCGCAGCCGGTCGAGGAAGTACTGGACCAGCTCTTCGGGGGAAAGGTTCATGATCTCCTCGGGGTCCATGTCCAGCATCTCGGCGAGTTCTTCCGGGTCCTTGAGCCATTCTTCGAGAAGCCCGCGCATGGCTTCCTCCAGCGACCGGTCGAGGTCGTCCACGAACTCGACGCCCTCGAAGTAGGACGCGAAAATCCGGTCATAAAGATCAAAGAGCTTTTCACTCTTTACCATGACGGCCCGGGCGATGTAGTAAAAATCGTCCAGTGAGTCAATAAGTCCCTCGTCCAATGCCCGCTGCAGGCGGAGAAAAGAGGTCGGGCTTACGGGAATTCCCTTGTCCCTCATCTCATAGAAGAAGTTGACGAACATTTTTCATTCCTTCTCCTTTGCCGGCGAGCTTCTGCTCCTGCTTCCGTAATAAGGGTTCAAGTCGGTGGCGACCTTTTCCAGGAACTCGAACTGGGCGGGCTTCCACTGGGGAATGTGAAAGTGCATTATCATGTCGGTCTTGGCCTGTTCCATGCTCCAGCCCTGGAATGCCATGCGATAGATCGCGACCATGACCCCGGTGCGGTCCGCTCCGCCCAGGCAATGGATGAGCACGGGAAAGTCGAACCGGTAAGGTCTGTGCGGCTCGAAGCCCGCGCTTTGGGTTATTATATTTTCGTATCGGCCGAGCTCGACTGTCCGGCCGCTCATCATGTCGAGGAACAGCCCCACCTGGTCCTTACGGGGAGCGCGGTCGGACTTCATCTTGACTGCAATGACTTCGACTCCGTGCTGCCGGGCCCAGTTGAGGATGGGCTCTTCCTCCGACTGGTTAAGACAAAATATGGTTCCCAGGCCGTGCTTTTGGTTTATCATTTCGAGGTCGCCGGTGCCGGGTTCTGCCGAGCGGATGAGCCTGCCGGGCTCGACCACCTCGAGGTTTAGAAGCACTGCCCGGTCAGATGCGGCCATTACTCCGGCGTAAGCCGCGATAATGGCGGGGACCATTACCAGGGCTGCCAGGGCGGCCTTGGTCTTTTTGTTAAGTTTAAGCTGCATCTAAAGTAAAGGGCATCACAAACCATGATAACCAAAGCGTCGGTCATGGCAAGGCTTGGCCCGTTTTTCAGTCCAAGCTTATGTTCTGTTCTTTCCAGAATCTGCACTTTTCCCGGTTGCCGGTGGCCCGGACGTTTAGAGTGTGGTCCAGGAACATCCTTTGCATGAGGTCCGGGTTGTAAGCGGGCCATTCTTTAAGGCCGCGGCCGTTGGGGTCTCCGGAGTAGGCGAAGTTGGTCCAGTACTCCGTCATGGCGCGGGATAGTTCGTCTGCCTTTTTGATCTGGTAGCGGGTCATGAACAGGCTTACGGGCGGCCGATCCATGGTATTGAATATGAACGGTATCTCGAGGGCGTGGCAGGCCCCTGCCATGTCGGGCAAAAGATGCCGGTCGTAATCGAACCGGTAGTAGTACACGTCCTGGTGCGGCGCAGCCGCTTTCGCAGCCTGGTAGCACTTGCAGCCCAGCATTGCGTCTCCCAGAGCGTCAATCACAGCGTCCGCGGGCCGGTTGTAATCGCTGTAAGGATAATGTGTCTCGATACCTTGCAGCAGGTTCTCCCCCGCGGAGCGTTTTACAAACCATCTTACCAGCGATTTGGACGCGAGCCTTATGCCGGGCATGGTAAGCGTGAACAGCTTGGCCTCGTCCCGGTTGCTGCCGACCATGAGGGGAACCCGGTTATACTCTCCGCTTCTTAGGGCAGAAATGGGGACCTGTTCAAGGGCGTACCCGTCCACGTGTGGTATCCAGGTGAAGCCCACATCTTCAAAGTTGAGCAAGTCCCCGCTGTCCTCCTCCAGGCTCTTGTTCTGGTGGATTTCCAGCGCCGGTTTCGAGCGCATGCAGGAGAGCACGTCCTCTCCGGTGCAGCCCAGGTTCTCCGCCAGCTTCCGGCCGTGCTGAAAGCCTTTTTCCTGCGAGGTTGTGGTATCGCATCCGCCGCTTTCGATCACCGCCCGGTGGAAGAGTCCCTCTGCTCGAGGAGAAGCCAGGAGGTGGCACACGCTCCAGCCGCCCGCGGACTCGCCGAATATGGTGACTCGGTCAGGGTCGCCGCCGAAGTTCGCGATGTTGTTCTTTACCCATCTGAGCGCCTGTATCTGATCCAGGAGACCGTAGTTGCCCGAGCTCCCGTTGGGGTCTTCTTCGGAAAGCGCGGGGTGTGCCAGGAACCCGAAAGGACCCAGCCGGTAGTTGATGGTAACCACCACCACTTCGCCCGCGGGCGCCAGCCGGTCGCCGCGGTAGAGTCCGTAGGAGCCGGAGCCCGAGGTCAGGGACCCGCCGTGTATCCAGACCATTACAGGGTAGGTCCCCGGAGTGCTCGGACGCCAGATGTTAAGATACAAACAGTCCTCGCTGCGCGTCAGGGGGGCTTCACCACGCATGACAAAGGAGTCGTCTTCTCCCTGCATACACTTGGCGCTGAACGAGTCGGCCTTGATAAGGCTGTCCCGCGCGGCCGGCTTTTGAGGCGCTTTCCACCGGAGTTCTCCCACCGGAGGGGCGGCAAAAGGCACGCCGCGATAGGCGCAGGCTTTGCCCTTGTTTACGCTCACTCCCGCGACCGCTCCCTCTTCGGTGTCCGCCGGCTCCTCGCAAACACCTGACCGCGCCGGCAGCGCCGACAAGGAAAGCACCATAAAGACGGCAATAGAAATAAAGGCCTCAAACCGTTTCATGTTTTCCTCCCGCAAAAATATTACCGGGCTTTTGTAAACCATGGAGATACCGGTTGAGCAGGGTTTATTATTGCTTGTGTCGGATAGAGTCAGTCCATTTTCGGCGGAGGGGGGAACCCTTTTTGCTTGACCTTTTTGAACCTGGAGTACTCATATCCCTGCTCGATGAGCCTTGCTTTTATGTCCTTCATTACGGAGTCGGCGAGCGTGCGTGTGCGCGAGAGTATCCATCCCGCGTCCCTGTCCGGATGTCCGACTACGGCGTACTCGTAGTTATTGCCCAGGTCAATGATCCAGTAGTCGCCTGCCAGGAAGTCCGCTTTTATAAGGGGCACAAAGCTCACCTTGAGCCTGGCGTTGGTTTCTTGGTCAGCAATCCATGCCCGTCCCTTGACGTCGTATATGGAGCCGTCCTCCCGGAAGCAGGAGTTGTAGACGGCAACGTCGCCGTCGTCCCGCAGAGCGTACTGGGCGCTGGTGCCGCCTGCACAACCCTTGGTGAAGACCTGGGGTATGCTTGATATGGTGTACCACAGCCCCATGTATTTTTCGATGTCCACGTGGTCCACCACCTGGAGAGGTCCGTGTCCGGATGCTTTGATGTGGTTTCCGGCGCATACGACAAACATCAGCGATAACAGCGCGGCCAAGATGAGAGGTTTCGGGTTTTTTCTTTTCATGGTCTTTCTCCAGGGGAATTGAGTAAGTCGCCTACTCGACGTAAAGAGCCCTTTCAAAGTCTGCGGGGTTCGAGGCCGCTGACTTGGCCACTTCGAGGCTCAGTTGTCCTGACTTGTAAAGATTGGTAAGGCTCTGGTCAAAAGACTGCATTCCGTACTGGTCGGCTCCCTTCTCGATGTACTCGGTCATCTGGGGCGTTTTTTCCGCGTCTTTTATGCACTCGGCAATGGACATGGTGGTTATCATGATCTCGACTGCCAGGGCCCTTCCCTTGCCGTCTTTTCGGGGAAGGAGGCGCTGGGAAATGATGGCTTGCAGTGCTTCCACCAGCCGGAGCCGTACCAGGTTCTGTTCCTCGGAGGGGAACATGCCCACCAGGCGGTTGATGGTCCGGGCCGCGTCCGTGGTATGAACGGTGGAGAAGACCAGGTGTCCGGTTTCCGCCGCCTTGAGCGCAATGTCCACGGTCTCGTAGTCTCTCATCTCGCCGACGAGTATAACGTCGGGGTCCTGGCGGAGGGCCTGCCGGAGCGAGCCGACAAAGGTTTGGGTGTCGAGCCCGATCTCGCGCTGGCTGACGGTTGACTTCTGGTCCTGGTGCATGAACTCGATGGGGTCCTCGATGGTGAGGATGTGTTTTTTCTTGTTCTTGTTGATGAAGTGGATCATGGAGGCAAGGGTGGAGGATTTGCCGGAACCGGTTACACCGGTGACCAGGATCATCCCCCGTTCCCTTTCTGCTATCTGCCCGACCACCGGCGGCAGTCCGAGCTGATCGAAGTCGGGTATTTGCAGGGGAATAAGACGCATTATTGCTGCGAGTTGACCCTTCTGCCGGAATATGTTTACCCGGAAGCGGCCCACGCCTTCGAGGTTGTAGGAGGTGTCATGGTCGAGCATCTCGTCGATATTGGCTTGCTGGTCCTGTCTCTGGAGAAGATGAAGGACTATCTGCTGCATATCCTCTGCTCGAAGTTTGGGGGCCTTGACCTCCCTTATCTCGCCGTTGATGCGGAACAGGGGCGGGGACCCGGTCTTGAAGTGAAGGTCGGAAGCATGGTTTTTCATGCCCGCGGACAGAAGCTGGTTAAAAACCTTTACCACCATGGCCTGATCTCCTTTTTATAAACCGCCCGGTCACAGTTCATGCCGGTTTTTGGAAACATTTTTAAAAGCGTAAAACAATGCCTGCTCGAAAAACTCTACTTGTTGCCCGATGTCTTCCGGGAAGATTTGGAAGACGTCTTTTTCGCAGCGCTCTTTTTCTTGCCGGCCGTTCCTTGTGCCGTTGCTCGGGCCTTTTTCTCGGAAAGGGCCTCGCTGGTCTTGCGGAGCCTCTCGCTCAAGACGTGGCAGAAGGTTTTATAGACCTTGAAGGCTATCTCCCGGTTTTCTTCCACCAGGTTTTCAAAGTCTTCTCGGTCTATGACCAGCAGTGTCACCTCTGTTTGGGCCACCACACCGGCAGAAGTCAGCTCATCTTCGATAAGGCTCATCTCCCCGAAGAGCTCTCCCCTGCCCAATGTGGCCAGCTCCCCGCCTGCACCAGCTTCTCCCTTTATTACCTTTACCTTTCCTTTTTCAATGATGTAAAGCGCCCTGCCCAGCTCTCCTTCATCGATGATGGTCTCGCCTTTTTGTCGCTTTTCCTTGCGAAACAGCCTTGCCAGTGCCAGGGTCTCCTCGAAGTTTAAAAGCTGAAATAGAAAGGTTTCCTGAATCAGGTCCGTTCCTTTTAGTCCCTCGAGCGCTTCAATTTCCATTTTGTGACCTCCTTCGCTCTTTCCCCTTGGAATAAGCAAGTATAATCTTTTTGCCGGCTGTAAGTCAACTTCCACCCTCAGAGTCTGCCCGGAAGCCGTCACATAAGCTCAGCATGAAGTCGCATTAATTTTCAAGGAGTTTTTTGACCCGCTCGAGGTTTCTTTGAGCGTCTTCGTAGCCCGGTTTTATCTGGAGTGCTTTCCGGTACATTTTCGCTGCTTTTTGATATTCTTTCTGCATTATCCTGATGTTGCCGAGGTCATTATAAGCTTCTTCGTAGCGGGGATTGAGTTCAATTGCTTTTTCCAGGGACTTCACCGCCTTTTCCGGGTTTTCCTTTTGTGCGTAAACAAATGCCAGGTTTTTATAAGCTTCTGCTTCGTCATATGACAAGGACAGGATTTTCTTGTAGGTTTGTTCCGCCAGGTCGAGTCTTCTTTCCAGGGTGTAGAAATATCCGAGCTGATAGAGGACGAAAAGGTTTTGGGGGTTATACTTGCTTGCCTGCTCATAGAAAAACTTTGCGTCGTCCTTTTTGCCGAGGCTCTGAGCCGTTTTTCCAGCGCGGATGTTTACCTTTGCATCTTCAGGGTTCATCTTTGCAGCCGCTTTATAATATTCGAGTGCCTGCTTGTAGTTCCCTTTCCGTTCTTTGATTTTCCCCATGGCGAACTTCATGTAATAGGGTTTCGACTCATCCATATCCAGGGCCTTTTGAAGGGCTTGTTCCGCTTTGTCCAACTCCCCCTCTTGGAGATACTCTCGGCTTTTCAAGTACAGGTTCACCGGTGTTTTCTCCTCGTCCGACTCGTACAGTATATTGTTCATCAATAAAATCACGAATATGACAAAAATTAACGCCCCTATACCGATAAATAACCGCCAGTTTCTCATAAAAATACTTTCCTCCCGCGTCCAGTCAAACGTTTCGCAAAAAAGAACGTAAGGGGTCCACCCATTTGTCACGCAACCCAAGTGTTTTGCTTATATCCTGTCATGCTTTCAGCGGAACTCGAAGCTCCACTTCCTTTCGACTCCGCCTTCCACTTCACAGCTTCCTTTTATTCCTTCTTTTCTTTTGCACTTAATCAGAGTGCCGTCCCACAGCTCGAAGCCGTCAAAGCCGTTTCCGTAAAATATGATCTCTGCGCTTTTATCAGCGTCGCCAAACCCCCTTATGTCCGGCCGGTCCTCCTCCGCCAGGGTGTCGATCGGCGAGTCGTATAGCGGAAGGACCTTTCCGCTTTTTACAAACATGGGCAGCTCTCCCAATTCCGCGGAAACCTTGATACGAGCAGGGCCGGAGTAGAGCTTGCCGGTCCACCAATGGGCCCACTCGCCGGGGGGAAGATATACCTCCCACTCGCGGGCGTCCCGCTCGAGTACTGGCGCCACCAGGATGCGGTCGCCGAGAAGGTACTGGTATTGCGTATTTCTCGATTCCGGGTCATGGGGGTAATGCAGCATAAGGTGTCGGACCACCGGCCGGCCGCTCTTAGCCGCCCGGTGCGCCAGGGTATAGATATAGGGGAACAGCCGGGTATGGAGGACCGCGTATTTCTTGTAATGATCGAGCGTCCGCCGGTCCCGGTTGAACTCCCAGTGGTCGCAGACCTCGTCCTGGCCGCGGTGATTTCGCATTACCGGCAGCAGGGCGCCAAGCTCAGTCCAGCGCATGAACAGCTCGCGGTCCGCCGACCGGTTCACAAAGCAGTTATAGCCTGCTATGTCGGTGGTCCCGATGGGATGCCCGGATATGCCCGCGGACAGAAGCGCGGGGATGTTGGCGGGCAGGCCGTCAACCGGATCGAAGTTGGCGTTCATGTCGCCGGTCCACATGATCCAGGCGTACTTCCACGAACCGGTGTATCCTCCCCTTATGTAGATGCACTGGTCGTTCGCAAGCCGTGCCCCGTCCCAGAACTCGCGGCCCAGCTCGGCCCATATCACGGTGTACTCGTTATGAAGCTCCCAGCCGGTGCGGCCGTCGTATGCCACCGAGTCGGGAGGGGTGTGCTCGCCAAAGTCGTGCATCCATCCGTCGACCCCCATGTCTTCCGAGTTTTGGAAGAAGCTTTCTTTCCACCACTTCCGGGCCGCGGGATTGGTCAAGTCAAGCTGGGCCTTTTTGGTAAGGCCGAGATAGAAGTCATAGGTCTCACCCTCCTCGTTTTTCATGAAGTAGCCCTTGGAGTCGCCCTCTACATAGGCCGAGGTTCCCGGGCTTATATAAGGCTGGTAATAGCCCAGGTGGCGGAAACCGTCTTTATGGAGCTTGTCGATCATGTCCTCGTAATTCGGATACATCTCGCGGTTTACTTCCCACTCGGTGCGCCACCACCAGCTCTCCGACCAAATGGCAGTGGTGGGTATGCCCTCCTCGCGCAACAGCTTCGCCGTCCTTAGAACCTTGTCTTCGCCGGCGACCACCGCTGCCATGGGAGCGAACGCCCATTTGGGGGGAACGCGTATGCGGCCGGTGTAAGCTGTCTGGCATTCGATGATATCGAGCGGAGAGTCGCCGCAGAAGACCATGAGGTCGAGCCGGTTGTTCCAGTTCTCGATGAAAAGCCGGTCTTTTCGGGTCTTGCCGAAGTCGAACTCGCTGTAGCGCACGTCGTCGAGAAGAAGCCCGTAGTTTTTGGCCGGGTTCATGAAAAAGGGCACGGGAAAGTAAGTAGTGTCCGGTCCCTTGGGGAATGGATTAAACGGCACGTCCTTTACGTACTTGGACAGGGTGAAAAGACCGAGCCCGCCTTCCTCCGACCAGTTGCGGACCCTGCTGCCGCTGTGCTCGACTGCGTTGAAGCGTTCTCCCATACCGTAATAGCGGTCATAATCGTCCTTTTTGAAGCCCATCCGGACGCGGTTTATGCCGGGTTTTGCAATGACCGTGGTTTCCATCCGCAGTGTTTTATCATCGTGGAACAATGCCCTGATGCGGACACGGGCCGGTGCATCCAGCTTTTCCGCCAGGTCCATGACCAAGCTTTGTCCCTGTTTTTCCACTCGGACCAGGGTGTCCGCTATCTTCCAGGGTCTTTTCAAGCCGGGAGTCCAGAACCACCACAGCACGAACCTGGAAACTTCGTGGTCGGTAACGGTGGTATATTCTACCGGCCCGCTGGTGGAGAGCATCTCCTTTCCGTGACGGTCCAGAACCCGGATGGAAAAAGGCTCTTCTTCCACCACGACCCGCATGTTCTCCCTCGATAGCTCCAAGCTTTGCCGGGCGGGACCCGGATTGATGGCTCCCCCCAAAATCACCGCGGTCAATACCGACAAGGCCACCACAACACCGGTTTTTCTTTTCATCATTTGCAAGCCTTCCATATGTTTACTCGAGCTAATACGGGCTTTATCACCCGTAACAAGGGACTGACTAACCAGCAGACATTTTATACTTGTTTTTTCCCTGGTGTAAAACGCGGCTTCCCTTCTCGGGTGTGCGACATATTTACCCTCCCTCAACTCCCCGCTCGCTTCAAGCTTTTCCACCAATGCCTTCCTTCTCTTTTCAATGCCGACTTCGCTCTTGCCCCTGTCTTTTTTCTGGTGATCTTGGATACTTTCAGATCAGAATCCCCAAAAAGCAGGCCGGCGTAACAGCCACCAAATATGTCGCACACCCTTCCTCCTCCACACCGCCCGGCTTTCCCGCCCGCTGGAAGCAGTTGCGGCTTATGTTATAATTATTCCCCAATGATCAACTCTAACGCAGCAGAGACCCAAAGCCGATGGAGCCCGCCGCATATGCCTTCTATTGTCAAAGCGTTTATTCTTTCTATTTGGCTGGGCCTGCTGGTGGGAGTCATTGATACTGTCGTTGTTGCCGGTCTTCAGCTCTACCAGATTCACGTTCGGGAACTGCAAGCTTCATGGTGGGGATGGCTCCAGAACCAGGGGCAAAACGTGTACCTTAACCTTATCGGCTATCAGGGAATGGGGTTGGCTGCAGGCCTGGTGACATTAGTCATCGTTTCTTCATATCTGCTCTTCCGGAGAAAAGCGGAGAGGACCCCTGCCAGTACGGAGAGTCTTTTTTTCACTTTTATGTTGGGTCTCTTGCTTTTTGTTATCAGCACGGCCGTATCTTTACTTATTAAAAGGCGTGCTATTTATATTCCTGGTTTCCCTGCGTTGTGGGTTTGGGCAATTTATATTCTTATGCTCATCCTTTCCTTTTTTATAACCATCGGGTTCTATCGAAAGCTTGAGCGTAAAGATGTCGCGATTTGGCTTCACGCTACCGCTCTTTTTGCTGCAGGCTTCCTGTTTTTATCTTTGTTAGTCCGCTATGCTTTTTCGGAGAATCTTTTTACACCTCTATATCACCTGTCTTTGTACGCACTTGTTGTACTTGTGGTTTGCTGGGGCTTATACAGGCTTTTCACATTCCTTTTCAAAAAGGTCTCCTCTCAGGAGACATGGCGGTTTGCAGCGGTCATTGTTTCGATGGTGGCTCTGGGCCTTCTGTTGATTGGATTTGTTAATCCTTATAAGTCCCCTCCTCAGAAAAAGGCCGGTGGTGAGAATAAGCCCAATATAATTCTCATTGTGCTTGATACGGTCCGGGCGGACCACCTTTCCGTTTACGGGTATGATCGTCCCACCACTCCGGTTCTGGAGCGGATGGCTTCCGAGGGGGTCCTTTTTGAAAACGCCTTTGCTACGGGCCCTTGGACGATTCCCTCCCATGCTTCTTTTTTCACGGGCCTGTATCCGGGGGTCCACCGTTGTACTCACGAGCGGCTGTGGCTTGATCGCGATCATCTTACGCTAGCGGAGCAGTTGAGAGATCGCGGATACGTTACCCTTGGCTATTCCAACAACCCCCTGGTGGGCAGACTCAGCAAGCTTGACGCGGGATTCGACAGATTCGTGGAAGGCTGGGAGCTAAAGCCCAGTATTTTTGTGGCCGCGGGCCTTTTATATTGGTTTTTCCCGGAGGTCTTTCCTGCGGATGCGGGGGCCGCCACTACCTGGCGCCGGGTGGACCCTTGGCTTCATGATCTGTCCGGTTCCGGCAGCCCGTTTTTTATTTTCATAAACTACATGGAGGCCCACCATCCTTATACGCGTCATCCGGAAGCCATGGTTTTCTTTAGCAGCGAAAAGAGGGCCTATGAACGCCTCAGACGCATTAAGATAGACTTCCATGCCTGGAGCGTGGGCCGGGGAAGGATTAACGCGCAGAAGTCTGCGACGATAAAAACGCTTTACGACGGGGAGATACACTACCTGGACAGCCAGGTGGGCAAGATCCTCGACACCCTGGAGGAGACCGGCCTGGACCGCAACACCGCGGTCATCGTCATGTCCGACCACGGCGAACTTTTCGGCGCACACGGGGTTTGGGGGCACGACCGCACCTTGTACCACCCGCTTATTCACGTGCCCCTTATCGTGCGCTTTCCGGGGACACTGCCAAAAGGGAAACGGGTACAGGAACCCATGAGCTTGATCACTCTTCCCCAAATAGTCCTTGCCCTGCAGGAAGGCAAAGGCATGAATGGACTTATGTCCGCGGCCACACCTGAAAATCTGTCCTCCCAGGGACTGATGGCGGAAGTAATGCGTCCGATCCGTTTTATGGCCATAGTGAAAGACAGGTTTCCCGGCCACGACGTGGATAAGATGGACCGGCGGCAAAAGGCCCTCATCCGGTATCCCTGGAAGCTGGTTTGGGACTCGAAGGGAGAGGACATGCTTTATAACATAAAAGAAAACCCGGCCGAGACCAGCAACAAAAGACGGGAACACTATGGCCGGTATCACCGGATGATGATGGCGGTTGATGAATACAGGGCGGCCATCCCCGAGCCCGGCGAGCCGGAGCCTATGCCTCCCATGGACCCTCAAACCAGGAAACGGCTCCGGGCCCTGGGATACGTTCCCTGACCGGCAAGCCCGATCAACCGAGAAACAGCGGTCTTACCAGCACTGCGCCGGAGATGAGAAGCAGTACGAAAACCATGATCCGGAAAGGTTTCTGCGGTATGCGGTCGTGAAGGTATATGCCCGCTGCTGTTCCAATGACCACAGCGGGCAGCCCGAGCAGGATGAGGGGGACCATTTCTGATTTCCATGCCCCGGAAAGGGTGTAAGATGCGACAAGGAATGCTCCCAGGACCACCCATATCAGGGAGAGGGTGGCTCGGAACTCGGACTTGTCTTCGATCATCTTGGCGGCGTAAATAACCAGCAGCGGCCCGCCTGAAGCCAGCGCTCCCTGGACGATTCCCCCGACGAAGTTGAGCAGGTAGTATACGGGCTGGGGCATCTTCCGCGAGGTCTCGATCCCGGAGAGGTTCCACATCGCCACTGCAATGACGAAAATTCCCAGGCTTACTTCGAGCCATTCGGTGGGCAGGTAGGTGAACACGGCGAACCCGAGAGGGAACCCCAGTATGGCCAGGACAAGGATATATGCGGCGTGCTTGAAGTGGATGTAGCTCCACTGTGTGATGACAAACCAGCTCACCTGGAAGAAGCTTACGACCACCATTACCGGCAATATGGTTTTGACCGGGAACACGAGTGAGAGCAGGGGCAGGGAGAGGACCATAGCCCCGAACCCGGTTATGCCGTGAATAACATGGGCCAGGCATACGAGGGTCACCAGTATTGCATATGGATATATTTCACTGCCGAACATCTTGACTACCGCGGCGTCAGCCGCATTGAAATAGCTAGTGCCTGATGCGAAAACTCCGTTTTTAGATTGCGCCTGCCTGTGCGTTCCGCCTGCCTGTGCCGGACACGGCAGACAGGCACGCAGACAGGAAAGCTTGCTTTCGCTTTCATAAGTTCCGGCTTGGCGGATCACATTAAAATTTATAAGCTGCGTGCGAGCGACTTTAGTCGCGACTTCCGCCGCTCGCACAAAGATCGCGGCTAAAGCCGCTCGCACGATTATTTTCTGTTCTCCGAAAAGCTGTTTTCTATTCCCCAAAAAGCTTTTGACAAGACACCGGTGCTCTGTCAAGCGTTTTCCGTCGCTTACAAGACAGATATTCTTCGTGCGAGCGACTTTAGTCGCGAAAAAATCCGCTCGCACGATTATTTCCTGTTCCCCGAGAAGCATTTGCCAGAGCGTTAGTGCCTGTTGCGGAGCCGTTACTTTATCAGAGCATTCCCGGAAACCGTAAAAGTCCGGCCGCAGTGACCGGACTTGCTGTCTTGCCATATCCTTGAATCAAAGAGTGTCCTGGATTATGAACTTGAGTACGGTGTTGCCAATCCTGACCAAGTCGCCGTGCATGAGCCGGGTGTTTCTTATCTTCATGCCGTTTAGCCACATGCCGTTTTGGGATGCCAGATCGGCAATGTAAATCTGCTCCCTGGAGTAGACCTCGATTGATGCGTGCTTTCTGGATACCTGATCGTCATCAATCCGTACGTCTGCTTCTTCGCCCCTGCCCAGGATCACCCGTCCCTTGTCAAACTCTATGCTTCTGCCCTTCCGGTCGCCTCCCATGAACTCGACCAGGAACTTCCGGTCGGGCGGCAGCTCGGGAGTCTTCTCCCCGTTCTTCTCATCCACCCTGGTGTCGTCCGATCTCGGAGGACTTTCTTCCCTTTGTTCGTTAATTCGGGCGCTTTCTCCGGGAGCGGACTCGGCAAAGAGGATCAAAGTCTGTCCGACCGCGATCTCGTCCAGATGATCGAGCTTTTGTTTTTCCACCTTTTTTCCGTTTAGGAACACACCGTTTTTGGAGCCCAGGTCAACTATGCTCCAGCCGTCGTCCGTGTGCTCGATGCGGCAATGGTTCCGGGAGATGGACCGGTCGTGGATGATCATGTCTGCGTCCTTCCTCCCTATGGTGAGCTCGTCTGTGGTAAGGCTTTTCTGCAGTCCCTGGCTCTCGCCCTGGATGACGGTGAGACTGGCGCCGGCAAGACTCCACTTAAGCTCCTTGTTCTCCGGTTGGGAAGCGAAGTCCGAGGTCAGCAAAGTTGCGTCTTCCACGCCTGCTGGAGAGTTTTCCTCTTCTCCTGCGCCCGCGCGGGCGAGGAACACGAAAAGACACTGAGGGCATTGAACCAGGACCTTTTCCTCGTAGCTCCGGTCGTCTATCTTCAGCATGGCCATACAACCCGGACATTTAAGCTGCATTTTTATCCGCCCTTCATAATCATCCAAATTGCCAGACCGATAATGCCCGCTGCTGCCGCTGCTGCAGCGGCGACGATGATCCACTTCCCGCCGGCTTCGGCCCGGGAGCCCTTGAGGTTCACCGACCGGGAGGTTATGGTCAACTCCTTGAAGAGGTCGTCGATATTCGAGGAATGGCTCAAGTTGGGGTTGCTTTCATAACTGTCCTCGAAACCGGCGGCGCTCTCCTCGATGTCGTCCCGAAGTGCGCCGGAGTCTCCGGAGGCATCCTGTTCCCTGCTTTGCTCATAGCCGCCGTCGGCTATTGAGGCCAAAGCCTCCACCATCTCCGCTCCGGTCTGGAACCTCTCGTCGCGGTTTTTCGAGAGCGCTATCCTCATGAAGTCCTCGAACTCCGGCTGCAGATCGAGGTTGTGCTCTGCTACGGGCACGTAGTCGTTGTGCACTATCTTATAACAAATCTCGTTTACGCTTTCTCCAGGGAAAGGCTTTTTAAAGGTCATGAGCTGATAGATGCAGACTCCGAGGCTGAACAGGTCCGACCTTCCGTCAATGTCTTGTCCGGTGAGCTGTTCGGGCGACATGTAGCTCGGCGATCCCACCAGCTTTCCTTCCTTGGTCAGTTCGCTCATGGGCAACCTGGCAATGCCGAGGTCCATTATCTTGACCCGGTTGTCAGCCACTATCATGATGTTTGCCGGCTTGATATCGCGGTGGATGATGGTCTTGGAATGGGCATAGTCCAGTCCCGCGGCCACCTGGGAGATGATCTCGACCAACTGGCCCGGGCTGATCCGCTTGCCCGCGGTGATCACGTCCCGCAAGCTCACCCCGTCGAGGTACTCCATGGCGATAAACGGTCCCTGCTCGGTCTCTCCTACGTCGTAGATGATGACCACGTTGGGGTGTTGAAGCCTTCCCGCGGTCATGGCTTCCTGGCGAAGACGCTTTATGAACTCCTCCCGCTTGCCCTCCTCCAGCCCGAAGGTCTCGGGTATGGACTTGACCGCCACCAGCCGGCCGATAGCAGGGTCGCGAGCCTTGTAAACCACGCCCATGGAGCCGCGGCCTATCTCGCCGATGATCTCGTAGCGGCCGAACTGGAAAGCCTGGGAAGATGACATCGCCCTCTCTTGAAAACCTCTCTTTAAGTCCCTGCGACACCGGGCGGAGAGTATCCGGCCCCGTGGTTCGATAATACGATGAAACACCGCCTGCATTCAAATAGTTATCTGCGAACCGATAATAAAACGCTTGTCACAAAGCTAGTAGCCGGGCTCGTATCGTTTCTCGCCGGGAGCTTCTTCATAATGCGGCTCGTAGTAAACCGTGTCCGAGTCCTCCATATATATCGTAGCGCCGTCCTCGTAATAGACCGTGCCGCCTTCTTCGTAGTAGACTGAGTCGCCGTCCTCGTAATAGATGCTGCCGCCGTCCATCACGGTCTGTCCGTCATCAGTGGCCGGCGGCATCGGCGGATACTCCTTGACCGTTTCAGCGGGTGCGGTTCCTGTAGTGTCTTCGTCAGCGGGCTCCGGCTGCGGAGGCTCCGGCTTTTCCTCCGGCGGCGGAGCTGGCGGAGTCGGCGGGAGCGGAGGCGCCAGTCTTTTTTTGTGCTCCTCGAGCTCGGAGAGCCCTTGCTCGCGCAGCTTCTCCGCCCGGGTCATGTCTTCTTCCGCAAGCCGAATCTGCCTCTCTTGCCGGGACTGCATGTATATCATGTGTCGTCTATATGCACGGGTGAGCATGCTTACGAACCTGGCCAGGTGATTATGCGCGTACTGTAGCTGGGGCAGGGACGAGATATTGCGGATTTCCCGCTGCAGATCGTGGAGCTCTTTGAGCTTCTCGCCCATCTTCGCGATACTTGCCTTGTCCCGCTTGCTTTTCAGCTCATCCATTTTCATGGACACGCTGTCCACCTTGTCCAGGACTTCCATGACCCTCTTTTCGTAGTCCAGGACACGGTTGTACAAGGCGTTCTTAGATTCATCTTCCTTGCCTTTTTCCCGTCCTCGCCCGCCGTTCAGGTTACGGTCATCCGGAGAAGGCTGGTTTTGACCGCTCTTGCCGGCTTTGCTCCCCTGTCGGTCCCGGTCGGTCCGGGCAACGGCGGGTTTCTTGTCGCCGTTTGCAGGCTCGTAAAGTAAATCCACGGCCCCAATCCCGAGCGACACCAGGACAATGATTGCAAGGGTGACCGCAGGATGGAGAAGCCGGGAAAGTGAACGGGGTCGGGACTTCCTTTCTTCGCCGACGCAACTTTTACAGCGGGGACAGGCGGCCGCGTTCTCGGGCATCTCCGCGCCGCAATAAGGGCAATGTGCCATTTTCAGCCCTCCTTATTTATGCATGGTCCGGGCATGCGTTAAGAGGGAATAAAGTCGGGCTCCCTGACTTCCTGCATTACAATGGCCTCCTCCGGGCAGCCGACAGCACACTGGCCGCAGCCCAGGCATTTCTCCTCTGTAACTTGAACTCCGTCTTCCCCGATTTCGATGGCCCCGAACCAGCAGCGGTCCTCGCACTCGCCGCAGGCGGTGCACAGGTCAACGTCGACGTCGGGCCGGAACCTGCTGGGATCGCAAAGCGGCAGCCCGTCGGAGATAAGCAGGGTGAACGACTGGCAGCAGCAGCCGCAGCAGTTACAGATGAAATGCCCGATACCCGACTTGTTCATGGTCACGTGGACCAGCCCGGCATCCTGAGATCGCTTGATGATGTCCAAAGCCTCGTCCTTGGAAACCTCGCGGCCCGAACCGCGCTCGACAGTGTAATCCGCTCCCTTGTTCACCTGGAGGCATACCTCGACCGGAGCGTCGCACTTTTTCATGGTGGTCCTGCAGGTACACCTGGTCACCGCGATCCTTTGCGCGTTGTCGATGATCTCTTTCACGTTCTCCGGCGCCAGTACCTGGGCCTTGCCGGTCTCCACGCTCTTTCCCACTGGAACAACCCGGGTGAATGGCCGCGGCAGGAACTTGGTGACCACCTGCGCCAGTTGGGGCCACTCTTCTTCCATGTAATGTCTCCACAGTTCGAAGAAGTCCTCGGTGGCCTCCGGCCAGACAATGGTGGCGTCATGGAACTGGGCAAGGTGAGCCGGAGGCTTCCAGGTAGTCACGCCCTCCTTGGTCTTCTTAAAAGTCAGTCCCTTTCTGAACATCTCCTCGAGGTCCGCTTCAATGTCATCTCGGTTCCGGCCCGTCTTTTGCGCCATGTCCTCTGCCGTGCCCGGAAGGCTTAAAAGAAGCTCGGCCTGCTCGTCGTTTATCATGAACTTGAGAATCTCCGGTATCCACTTCGAGTCCTTGTGCATCATCTTTTCCGCAAACTTCTCATACGGTGCGGCGTCTGTCATCATGCCCTCCTTTCCCCTCGGCAATGGACCGTCTTTCTATACTGTGTCTCCCACAGAAAAAAACCCGACCCGCTTTCCACAGGCTGCGGTTATTTTATGTCCGTCACCTGCGAATATACCTTTAGGCGGGCCATAAGTAAAGGGATGCCGTGTTTAGAAACCGGCTGACCTTTTCAAAAAACCGGAAAAGGACTTACAATAAAGTGCTCAGTCCTGGTCGGGGCTTTTAATAAAATGCGGTTTTTTGTGGAGGATCGGCAGTATGTTACAGAGGTTTTTTGCTTATTGCCCTGGCCGGCGCCGCGGGTACTTTGAGCCGGTACTCCTTGTCGGGCCTGGCCCAGCGTCTCGGCGGGGCTTTTTTTCCTTTCGGCACACTAGTGCTTTGACCGCCAGCTAATGTCGGGTTGATTAATTTCAACCAATCACTATAGCCGCCAGATTTGACCTGCGACCCGACACAAAGACGCGGTCAAAGCTCTAGTGTCCTGTCAAAAGCTTTTTGGGGAATAGAAAATAATCGAGCGAGCGGCTTTACAGAAATCTGCAAAAACAAGGTAATACGTGCGAGCGGCTGATACCGCGATGAAAAACGTTTTGTCTGAACTTCCGCTTATGGCATTACTTTTACATAAATCAACAGTCGCGACTAAAGTCGCTCGCACTAAAATTATTTTTCTTGGAGACGACGAAAAACGCTTGAGAGGGCACCGGTTGATTTTACGTGCCGCGATCCTGGCCGAAATGACTTTTTGCGAGGGCATCATCTTTGGTCGTCCTCCCAAACTAAAATCCGTAGAACCGGATTAATATTTAGCCGGCGCCGCCATGGGCCTATTGAAGAGCTTCAGTTTTCTTACTACCATGCTTCTTTGTTCTGCAAAGGGGTACTTGACGAGGAATTCGTAAAACACTCTGCGGGCCACGTCCTGTCTTTCCAGCTTGTCGGCAAAGAGTTTTCCGAGGGTAACATACGCCTTGGGCATGAGTTGCGGTTCCTTGAGCAGGTCGGGTGATACTTCCACGCTCCGGATGAATGCCTCAAGTGCCAGTGCCGCCAGTTCGTATCTTTCTTTTTTAATGAGCTCGCGGCTCAACTGGATTTGAAGCGGACCGCAAAAGACCTTGCCGTAATTTACGAAGAACTCTTCAAACACCACCGCGGCCAGTGCGCGCTCTCCGCGCCTGTACAGCTCGTGGATGGCCTTGCGGTAGAACTTCTCTCCTTTGTTGCGTTTTCCGGCCTTGACCTCTGCGCGGGCGAGCCGGAGCATGATGAGGGGATTATCAGGGTATTTATCGAGCTGTTCATACAAAGCCACAGGTGAGCATACCGACGCGGTGTCCTTGTATAGCGTGTCTTTTGCGGGTTCTTGTTTATGCTCTTCTGAAGAAAAAAAACGTTCATACTTGGCAAGGATTAATCCGAAAACAAATCCGGAGAAGCTCCCGCCCGCCAGGGAGAGATAGACGGGAAATGCCGGGCTCTGGTACTGAAACACTGCGGGCAGCCCGGCCACAAAGCAGGCTGAAACGGGAATGAGCGCCAGGACCTTGAACGAGGAGGAAACGGCAAGAAAAGGATACATAAGGTGGACGGGTTTGTCCTCCCGATTGGCGATGAAAAAAGCGGTGTAGGCCCCCAAAACGCAAGCCAGCGGACCGAACGCCCCGGCAAGGGGAAAGGACCTCACGCCCGCGTCAAAGGCATTGAGAAAAATCCCGTAAACGCCCGCCACAAGAACTCCCCCGCCCAGGTAGAAGAACAAAAGGCTGCCTGCTCCCCTTCTCGTCTCCAGCATGGAACCCACCGACCACAGGCATAACAGGCTGATGATGAGATGGTACTTGTCAAGGTGGACGAAAGAGTAGGTAAAAAGGCCGATCAGGTTTGCCCGGGCCGCGGGATACGCCCAGAGGCGCACAGCTTCTTCGCTTTGTCCGGGGTACGCATGGCAAAGACAGCCGTAGACGATGAGATGAACAATGACGAGAGAGATGGTAATGTGGGGCGCTTTAAAGGATCGCCGGTTAATGTCCGAGCGATTAGCACCCATCTTCGCCACCTCCTGATTTTAAGATGCATGCTTCAAAAGCGGGGATTCCTTTTTTTTCAACTTTTTTTGGGGGGGGGATTGATTGACCGAAAGGTAAAACGAGCTTTGTATACGGAGCACGGTTCTGAAGACCTGTGCACAAGTTGTGGTATGATCGAAGTTGGATTAACATTTTTATAAAGGACGATCATTTTATCAGCTCTTTATCATAAATCATCAAGGGGGCGATCATGGCGGCCATATCGGAACGGATGAGTGAAAGACTTACTCCTCTGATGCTGCTCGGCGTTCTCAAGGGCCTGGGCGTGAAGGCCATGCTGAGCCCGGCCTTCCGTGAGAACATCTACCACGACGTGGGCAACGGCCGCGAGCCGTGGAACGCACGGATCATCTTCCAGACCCGGGACGAGAGCGTGGTCTATCACCTGGTAATCGAGAACGGTAAGATACGCTCCGGCAAAGGTCCCATTCCCGACGCTGACGTGTCCTTCAAGCTGCGCGATATCGGCTGCCTCAAGAAGATGCTTACCGGCTCGCCGGACGCCAACATGGAGATGCTGCTCCGGAACGACCTGGTTTTTGACGGCAACCTGTCGGTGGTCACCCGGCTCAGCTTTGTTCTCGACCGGCTGCAAGGGAAAGCCCCTCCGCCGGAGAACCCGCGCCACAAGTTCCTGTACGAGGCTGAGCTGCCTCCTCCGCAAAAGCCGCTGCCCATGGACAAGACCGACGAGGTCGAGCATCTTTTTGACCCCGCATTCTCGGAGTGGACCATCGAGGACTTCCCGCGACTCAAGGAGTTCCTGGCAGACTTCTTCAAAACCAGGCCGCAGATATCCACGGAGCGGCCGCGGCTTCTGACCGAGTTCTTCAAGCAGAACGGGTTTGACAAGGCCCCCGACGGGACCGAGCTTGACCCGTCGCTCCGCCAGGCCCGGGCGTACAAGCACCTCATGGAAAACCGCAAGCCCATGATAAGAAAGAACGACCTTGTCGCCGGGACCACCACTGACAAGGACGTGGGCGTGGTCATGTACCCCGACCTGGGCGGCATCTTTATCTGGCCCGAGCTGTACACCGTTCATCAGCGGAAGCTGAACCCCTATCTCATCAGCCAGGAGGACCGGGACCTGCTTAACTACGATGTGTTGCCCTTCTGGATGGACCGCAACATGCGCGAAGTGGCCAGGAAAAAAGCCGGAAACCCGGAGAGCATGCGGATTGACGAGCGCTTCGTGCTCTACTTCCAGTGGAAGGCACACGCACTGTCGCACACTATCCCCGACTTTCCCACTGTGCTCCATAAAGGTATGAGTTCCATCTTGAACGACGCTGCCGAACGGGAGAGTTCTGCTCCGGACGATGATTCCCGGAAGTTTTATGAAGCGGTGAGATTGACCCTTGAGGGCGTTCTGGCCTATGCGGACAACCTTGCCGAACAGGCCCGGGAAGATGCGGACAACGAGACCGACCCTTCCCGCAAGGCTGAGCTTGAGAACCTGGCCCGCATCTGCAAAAAGGTCCCCGCCGGACCTGCGGACACATTGGAGGAAGCGGTAAACAGCATGTGGATCACCTGGGTGGCCTGCCACATGGAGAACACCAACGCCGGGCTTTCCATCGGCAGGGTGGACAAGTGGCTCCAGCCCTTCTTCCTCGCGGACATGGAGAGATGCGCCGACGATGAGGCCCGCGAAAAGATGATCAAAAGGGCGGTCGAGCTTCTGGGCTGTTTCTTTATGCGCTGCACCGACCATCTGCCCCAGGCGGCTGACCTCGGCAACCTGCTTTTCGGCGGCTCGAGCTCCGACCAGGCCATCACCCTGGGAGGCGTTCTGGAGGACGGCTCCAACGCTGTCTGCGACATGACCTATATCATCCTCAAGATAGCGGAGATGCTCCGTTTGCGGGACCCCAACCTGAACGCCCGCTGGCACCCGGAGAAGAACTCCGCCGAGTATCTGCGCCGGCTTTGCGAGGTCAACATGCTCACCGGGTCCACGCCGTCCATCCACAACGACAAGGCGGTCATTGACGCGGTCATAAACCAGGGCTTCGAGCCGGAGCACGCCCGCGACTGGAGCGCCACCGGCTGCGTCGAGCCCACCAGCTCGGGCAGGCACTTCGGTCATACCAACTCGATGATGTTCAGCCTGGTGGCGCCGTTGGAGATGGCCTTTTACGACGGGTATCATCCCTTGTGCGACGATTACCTGGGACCGAGGACCGGCAACGTGGCCGACTTCGAGACCTTTGAGGAGTTCCTCGACGCCTACAAGGAACAGCTCACCTACTTTGCCGGAAAATCCATCGAGTGCAACAACCTGTTCGGCGAGACGCACCGGTATATAAGGCCCACCCCGTTTCTGTCATCGCTTATTGACGGGTGCCTGGAAAAGGGCAAAGACGTAACCTGGGGAGGAGCCCGCTACAACAGCTCGGGGACCGCTATGATCGGGCTGGCGGACGTGGTGGACAGCCTGATCGCGGTGAAGAAGCTGGTCTACGAAGAAAAGAGGGTTGACTTTCCCACACTACTGGACGCGCTTAAAAAGGACTTCGAAGGATACGAGGCGCTCCACGCCCGGATCATGAACAAGGTCCCCAAGTTCGGCTCCGGCGACCGGGAAACCATAGACATGGCCCAGCACATCATCGACTTTCTCTATGACCTCTACCAGGGGTTCCCCCAGTACCGGGGAGGGAAGTACACCACCGGGTTCTGGTCCATGTCCAACCACGTGGCCTTCGGCGTGCTCTCCGGAGCGCTACCCAGCGGACGCCACAAGAACAAGCCCTTCACCCCCGGCATCACCCCCGAATCAGGGGTCAAGGACTCGCTTTTACAGAACATCCGGACAGTGGCCTCGCTGGATACGTTGAAGATGCCCAACAACATCGCCTTCAACGTCAAGGTCGTGCCCGACCCCAAGGACACGCCCCAACAGGCGCTCGACACCATGACAGCATATGCCAAGACCTACCTCGAGTCCGGGGGAATGCAGATGCAGTTCAACGTCATCTCCACCGACACCCTGCGCGACGCCATGGAAAACCCGGAAAACCACCGCAACCTCATGGTCCGCATCTCCGGATATAATGCCTACTTCGTCGAATTAAACCGTGACCTGCAAATGGAGATAATCGAGAGGACCGAGCACGCCCTTCAAAAATGATCGTTGCCGTTTCATAAATTATCCACATTCTGTTCGAGGTTCCTTGATAGCGGCGAAGAGTTAGGTTATCCTAATAATTGGTTGGGAAATAATAAATCATTTAGAAAGGAAAGAAAAATGAAAGTAGCTGTAAGTGCCAGCGAGCCCTCCATGGACTCCCCGGTGGACCCCAGGTTTGGAAGATGTGTCTATTTTGTACTGGTGGACACCGACACCATGGAGTTCGAAGCCATTGAGAACCAGAACATTTACGCCGGCGGAGGAGCGGGCATCCAGTCGGGACAGCTTATGGCCGACAAGGGGGTCAAAGCCGTTCTTACCGGAAACTGCGGACCCAACGCCTATCGCGTTCTTGCCGCTGCCGGCCTTGAGTTGATCACGGGCGTCTCCGGCACGGTGCGGCAAGCGGTGGAGAAGTACAAGGCAGGTGATCTCAAGCCCGACAGCGGACCCAGCGTAGACAGCCACGCCGGCATGAGCGGAGGCGGTATGGGAATGGGCAGAGGCATGGGTCGCGGAATGGGAAGAGGCATGGGCCAAGGCAGGGGCCAAGGCATGGGCCAAGGCAGGGGCCAACAGATAGAGTACTACCCTGCTTCAGACTTTTCCTCTTCTGGAGAAAGCGACAGGTCAAAAGAAGATGAAATCTCATCACTTAAGCAACAGGCCCAGTCCCTGACCGAAGAGGTCAAGCGCATTCGGGAGAGGATCGAAGAGCTGGAAAAGAAAAAGTAACCCGCAGGCAATTTACAACATGAGAATTTAAAAGTTCCCGGTGAGCGACTCAGTCCGTGAACCCCGTCGCTCCCATAATAAGCATATTATTCTCCCAGCGCTTTCAGACGCGATTCGAGTGCGGAAAGCTGTGACTCCATCTCCCGCGCCTTTCTCTTCTCGTTCTCCACCACCTCTTGCGGAGCTTTTTCCAGGAACTTGTCGTTGCCGAGTTTTTTCCTGGTGACTTCCAGGTCCTGGAGTATCTTTTTGCGTTGGTTTTCAAGCCTTGCTTTTTCTTTTTCCGGGTCCACTGCCTCGCCGAGGTGGAGCTCGGAGTCGGGCATGGTGTAGACCACCGCGTTCTCAAGCTTCCTATCTTCACAGCAGATGGTGAGCTCGGAGGCGAACGCCTGGTCGGAGATAAGGTGGGAGAACCTCGATAGGTCTTCGCGGTAGTCCGGGTTTGTTCTGATGAGGCAGGGAAGCCTCTTACGGGGCGCAATGTCGTGCCGGGCGCGGAGCTCGCGGAACCGGGAGATGATCTCCTGCACCCTGCTGATACGTTGTTCCAGCTCTGTATCGCGCCACTGGGGGTTCGGCTCCGGCCAGGGCGCGTGGATGCACATGCAATCGCATTCGAGCTCGGCGTCCACACCCCTTTGCGGCGCATACTCGGCAAGGTAAGACCATAGTTCTTCAGTGATAAATGGCAGGAAAGGATGGAGCAGGCGAAGGACCTGGTCCAGGCAGACCACCAGCACCTGGGAGGCCATCACCGATTTTTCCGGGTCCTGCATCCGCGGCTTTATGAACTCGAGGTACCAGTCGCAGAACTCCCCCCAGAAAAAGTTCCGCGCCGCCTTGACAGCGTCCGAAGGGTGGTAGTGGTCCAGTTTTTTGGAGACCTCGGAGATGGCTGCGGAGAGCCGGGAGAGTATCCACCGGTCTTCAGGCTCGAGCTCGGAATAAGAAAAGAGCTTATACTTAAACCCCGCAAGGTTCATGATGGCAAAGCGCGATGCGTTCCACAGCTTGTTGCAGAAGGCCCGGCCGTTGTCGAACCTCTCGCTTATGAGCACCGCTTTCTTGATTTCGGGCATGGTCCCCAGCACGTCGAACTCCTTGCCGCAACAGGTGCAGATGTAGGTAAAGATGGTCTTGCCGTGTCCTGCCTCGGAAAGCTCGACCTGCGCCTCGCACTCCGGGCAGACCGCCTGCACCGGCAGGCGGATGTCCTGCATGCCCGTCTCCATGTCGCAAAGCAGATAGCGCATGGCGTCCGCGCCGTAGTAGTCGATGATGTCCACCGGGTCGATGCCGTTGCCTTTGCTCTTCGACATGGTCTCGCCCTTGCCGTCGAGTATCTTGGCGTGCACAAAGCAGTCCACGAAAGGCACGTCGCCGTGGCAGTAAAGACCCATGACCACCATCCGGGCCACCCACAAGGTGATGATATCGCGGGCGGTCACCAGGCAAGAGCCGGGGTAATAGCAACTGAAAGAATCCGGTTGTCCGCCTATCGCACCCAGCGGCGTCTGTCCTTCTTCAACGGGCGCGTTCTCCGGGTCGGGCCAGCCCAGGGTGCTGAAGGGCCACAGCGCGGAGCTGAACCAGGTGTCCAGCACGTCCGGGTCCTGCCGGAAGCCGAGCTTCTCGAGCTGCTCGGCAAGGTCCCGGCATTGTGCCGGATGTCGCAGGCAGGCGAGGAGCTCGAAAGGGGCCTCCATGTCGTCTCTACTGCCGAGTTCCACTGGCGAGCAGTGGGCGCCGGTAGAGTCGGTGACCCACACGAAAAGCCGCTCCGGGTCCGCGGGCATCCTGGTGAGGAGCTCCGTGACCGAGGACTTATCATCGAGTGTGCAAAGCCAGACCGGGATGCGATGGCCCCACCAGAGCTGCCGGCTTATGCACCAGTCGCGCTTTTCGGAGAGCCAGCTTAAGTAAACCTTGGTGTAGCGCTCGGGATGAAAGCTCAGGTTAAGTCCGCTTTTGGTTTTCCAGTCCGGGTCCGCCGCGTCCATGGCCGCCTGTGCCAGGCCGGCCGAGGTGAACTCCTTTTCCGTGCCCTTGCCCATGAGTACGCCGCCATCCACGTCTCCCATCTTCACGAACCACTGCTTGGACAGGTACGGCTCGACAGGCGTCTTGGAGCGGTCGGAGTAGAGGATCTCGAGCTGGTGGTCCTCGATGCGCTCGAGCAGGTCTTTTGCTCTAAGGTCGGCAACCGCCTTGTCGCGCGCCTGGAAGCGGTCCGTGTCCCGGCACGGCCCGGCATACTCGTTCAAGGTCCCGTCGGGATTAAGGACATTGACAGCCCCGATCTCGTCCAGGTGTCTTTGCCAGACCTCGTAGTCGTTCTGGTCATGGGCGGGCGTTATCTTGACGCATCCCGAACCGAACTCTGGCTTGGCCCATTCATCGAGGATGAGCGGTATCTCCCGGTCCACCAGGGGAAGCAACACCTTCCTGCCCTGCCGGGCCATTTCGCTAAGCTTTTCGAGAAGCGGGAGCACCTCGGTCCTTCGCGCCTTGAGCCGGTCGAACTCCGCTTGGACTGACTCGCGGTCCTTGGCCGGCGATTGTTTTACCCTGGCTTCCTGCTCGGCGATGCGCTCTTCCAGCGCGGCTTTGGGATCGGGATGACAGGCCACCGCAGTGTCTCCGAACATGGTCTCCGGCCGGGTGGTGGCCACCACTACGTAAGCGGGCTCGGAAGGCTGCGGCTCTATCACCGGGTAACGCAGGTACCACATGTGGCTCTGCGCCGGCTCGTAGCATATCTCGTCGTCCGATACCGCGGTCTGGAGGTGACAGTCCCAGTTCACCAGCCGCAGGCCAAGATATATGAGCCGGTCGCGGAACAGGCGGAAGAAAGTCTCGTACACCGCGGCGCTGCACACCTCGTCCATGGTGAAACGCTGGCGCGACCAGTCGCACGAGCAGCCCATCTGTTGCTGCTGGTTTGTGATCCTCTGCTGGTACTCGTCCTTCCAGGCAAGGATGCGCTCCACCAGCTCGTCCCTGCCGATGTCGTGACGCGTCTTGCCCTCCAGCTCGTAAAGACGCTTTTCTATCACCGCCTGGGTGGCGATGCCGGCGTGGTCCGTGCCCGGCTGCCACAGCGTGTTGTCGCCCATCATCCGCCGCTTTCGCACCAGCATGTCCTGCATTACGTTGTCCATGGCATGGCCCATGTGCAACGCACCGGTCACGTTGGGAAGCGGCATCATGATAACATAACGCCGCTCCGGCGGCCGATGGTCGGGCATGGCCATAAACGCGCCCGCCTTCTGCCAGCGTTTATAAACCTTGCCTTCAATCTCCTTTGGCGAGTAAAGCTTGGGAAGTTCCAGCGACATGTTTTTATAACCTCTCTAAAATCTAAAGCTCAACATACCATTATAAGAAAAATGACGGTAATTTCACGAACACCCGGCCCGCAGTTACAATAGATGTTGCCGCTTATCGGAAATCCGTGCTAGAATCTCTGCGCATGGACGTTCTTTATAACTGGATATATTCGTTGTTTCCGCTGGTGGAGAAGGGCGGATGGGTCATGCTGCCCATCATCGGTCTTTCCATCCTCGCCCTGGCCATCTTCCTGGAGCGGGTTTGGATTCTCATGATCCGCAGGAACCGCATTATCTCCCGGCCGCTGGTCAACAAGGTCTCGATGCTTCTCGAGCGCGGCGAAAAGGAGGAAGCGGTAATCGCCTGCCGCAAGAACAACTCCATGATCGCCAGGGTCATCTTTACCGGGCTATCCATGGCAGGGGCCTCCCGCGCCGACATCCGTGAGGCCATGGAGGAGGAAGGTCGCCGGGAGAGCAGGGAACTGGACCGTTACCTGGGCATACTTGCGGCCATTGCCGGAGTAAGCCCGCTGCTGGGACTTCTGGGAACCGTGCTCGGCATGATCGACGTGTTCCAGGAGATATCGCAGGAGCACATCGGCCAGTACGAGCATCTGGCGGGAGGCATTTACAAGGCGCTTTACACCACTGCCGCGGGCCTGTCGGTGGCCATTCCCACTTATCTGATCTACCGGGGCTTTGCAGGACTTGCCGACAAAAAGGTCCGCGAGATGGAGGACACAGCGGTGGACGTGCTCCGTCACCTGGACGTCTCCGGAATGACCAAGGTCCAAAACAACGAGGAAAAGATCAGCGACCCCCAAGATAAAGACAAGGAAACCGCGGCCACTGCAAACGAAGAAAAACCATGATCTTCAGAAACAGGCAAAGAGAAGACCCCAGACTGGAGATGACCTCGCTGGTCGACATCCTCTTCCTGCTTATCATCTTCTTTACTGTGACCACCACCTTTGCGCCCACCGGGGGAATCGACGTGAACCTGCCCCAGGCTTCCGCCCAACGCCCTGTACAAAAAACCGACAAACTCTACGTGGTTGTCGACAAACAGAGCAAAACCTATGTAGAGGGCAAAGAGCTTAACGAAAACGCTCTCCGTCAAAGGTTCAACTCCCTGGTCGGCTCGGAAAAGAAAGTGCTGGTTATCATCCAGGCGGATAAGCAAACTCCCCACGGAAGCGTGGTATCCGTAATGGACATGGCCCAGGCAGCGGGCATATCCCGGCTCGCTATCGCCATCGAGAAAAAAGCCGAAGCCGCCACAGCTCCACCCAAACCCCGGCCCCAAGAAAAACAGAAAAAAGAAAAAACCGGCGGGGAAAAGAAAAAGACCGAAGAAGACCTTGAAGAGTGAAGTTAATAGTTGTCCGTTTTTCCCCGCTGCCAAACAATTCGTTTTGCCCCCCCCATGAATACTGCGGGCAGGCAACGCCCACCAACATGGTGGTCCGATTGCCAGCGCCTCAGCCGGCCACACCCGCAAGAAGATCACTTTACAGATCGCCTGACCAGCCTATGCTCACGGTAAACACGCCTGCCCGGGGGGACATTTTCCAGTTGTCGTCAACCCGGTCGCGAATATCCTCATGCCACAGCGAGCTGTACGTGTAGGCGGGCGCCAGGTAGAAGCCGCCTTTCATGGACACGGGCAGGGCCACGCCCGCGGACCAGTCGTGCCATGCCGAGTTGTCGGAAAGACCGTAGTAGGTTTGCACGTTCTTGTCGTTGGCGTATCCTGCATGCGCTGACACGTTTGCTTGCACGGCCCAATCACCGGACTCGTAAAGGTCAAAGGAGTGAGACAGGTCGATGCTGGTGTAGTTGGCCCCTTCCGCTACCTGGTCCACGTAACAGGTCACGGAAGGCGAGAGGAGCACGTCCAAACCTGCACTGATGAAGACCTCCGTGGTCGGCGAAAGCCCCGTGTGAGGAAAGGTATAGTTTGCAAAACCTATGCTCAGGTTTAGAGGCCCCACGCTCCGCTCATAAGCGCCGGTGTAGTCGATCTCGGTAGCGTTGCCCGACTCGTCGCCGTAGCCGGCTTGTTCACCCCAATCGGTCAGGTCCACGTTCCCCCAAAAGTTCAGGCTGAAGCCATTGCCGGACAAGGTAAGTGACGGCTGGAGAACCGTTTCCTCGTTTACTGGCATACCCCGCCAGATGTAGCTCTCCGCGTAAAGAGCCTCCAATGATACTCCGATCTTGTCATCAGCCGCGCCCGCCGCCGCGGGCATCAGACACACCATAATTAACGCTGATATCATTGCTTGCGCCGCCATTTTCATGTTTCATCCTCCTTCTTCAGAAAAGCTTGTTTTTCGTAACTTCTTTCAAATCCTGTGCCTATAAGTTTTTAAGACGGGAATAAAACCAAGAACGCCGGCTTTTTAGTCGGTTAGACGTAAAGATCACGAATTTCTTATGGCTTTGTCTGGACTTTTTGCTACGAAAATGTGTTTTCAGACAGAAAAACTACTTGGGCGTGCGAAAGCGACGGTAGTCGATGTTGTGCTTTTTGATGCGCAGGCCCATGACTCGCTCGGTGATGCCGAGGTCCTTGGCTGCCTTGGCCATGTTGCCTCGCGACGACTTCAATGCGTCAATGATAAGGCTTCGCTCGATGTTGTCCATGGTGTTTTCCAGTCCTCCTTGGAGGACCGTACCTGTAGCTTCCGCTGTCTGGAGCGTTGGCGGCAGGTGATGGGCATGGATAACGCCCTGGTTGGTCAGGAGCACTGCCCGCTCGATGCAGTTCTCGATCTCTCGCACGTTTCCCGGCCAGTGATAGCTCATCAGCATGTCAATGGCCTCGGTTGATATTCGCTGGATGGTCTTGAGGTTTTTCCGGCTGTACTTCTCCACAAAGTAGTCGGCGAGAAGCAGTATATCGGTGCGGCGGTCACGGAGCGGGGGCAGGTATATGGGGAACACGTTCATGCGGTAATAGAGGTCTTCGCGGAACTCGCGCGAGTTGATCATCTTCTCCAGGTCGCGGTTGGTTGCTGCAATGATGCGGACGTCCGCTTTTATGGTCCCGCTTCCGCCCACCCTTTCGAACTCCTTTTCCTGGAGTACTCGGAGGAGCTTGATCTGGGTTGCGGGAGACAGGTCGCCGATCTCATCGAGGAACACCGTCCCCCCGGAGGCCATCTCGAAGCGGCCTTTTCTCTGGTTTATGGCGCCGGTGAACGCCCCTTTTTCGTGGCCGAACATCTCCGACTCGATCACCGTCTCGGGCAGGGCCGCCAGATTGACCTTGATAAAAGGCTTGTCGGACCGGTTGCTGTTGTAATGTATGGCCTGGGCGGCAAGCTCCTTGCCGGTGCCGCTCTCGCCGCGCAAAAGCACGGTGGCCTCGCTCTTGCAAACCTGCGCGATCATGTCGTATACCTGGCGCATCGCCTTGGAGTTGCCGATGATATTGGCCGGCCGGAACCGGTCCTTGAGCTCTTCCCGGAGGCGGACGTTCTCGTCGAGAAGCCGCTGCTTCTCCTCCTGCGCGGCCCGACGCACCCGCACCGCCTGGGCGATCATGGACGCGATGATGGACAAAAGCCTTACATCCTCCTCGAGCTCCACCTTGTCATCGAAAAGGCGGTCCACGCTCAATGCACCGATCACGTCATTGCCCAGCTTGATGGGAACGCAGATGAACGAGACGTCCTTTTTGCGGAGGTTCTTCCGGGCCCCCGTCCGGTTCAAGAAAAGCGGCTCTTCAGAGATGCGGGGCACAACCGCGGGAGAGCCGGTCTCCACCACCTTGCCGGTGATGCCCTCGCCGAGACGGTAGCGGCCTCGCTCCTGCTGGCTGTCGGAAAGACCGTAAGCAGCCTCGATGAATATCTCGCCGGTCTCCCGGTTAAGCAACGTGAGTGTTCCCCGCGTCATGCCCATCTCTTCCGCCAAAGAGTTCAGAACCGGGCCTAAAACCTCCCGCAAATCCAGGCTGTTGCCAAGCAACGTGCTGATCTCGTAAAGAAGCCGGAGCTCGATAAGCTCCCGCCCGGCTTTCGCGCTTTTGTCAGGCATTTCCTTTATCCTTCCTCCCGGCTGTAACCCACAAAAAGGTAACATGATTTTACCAAAATTACAAACGTGTACAATCATTACAGCCTATGGTAATGTTTGCTAAACTCGTCGAGCACCGGGACCAACAGATATAACTTGTTAGAGTAGAACAGCTTTTCAAATCGGCTGTAATCGTCTCTGGGCCTGCGACATAGTTGGTGGTCATTGCCTCCCGGGTGGCCCACGCAGTTTCGTCCCCGAAACTGCGTGGGTGGCAGCGCCACAGGCTGAACGCCTCCCCATGATGCCCCCCGGCAGTCGCGATGGTGGATGCCACAGCCGAAGCTGGTCACATGAAAATTCAGAAGCTGCGTGCGAGCGACTTAAGTCGCGACTTCCGCTGCTCTCACGAAAAACATCTATTTTTTAAGCGACGAGAAACGCTTGGCAGAGCACCGGTGCTTTGTAACTCGAAAAAAGGGGAACGGATCCAATGCAGATCGCGGTATCAGCCGCTCGCACGATTATTTTCTATTCCCCAAAAAGCTGTTGACAAGACACTAGTAAAGCGACCGCCTCGAAATGTCAGGTAGTTGTTGTTTGAACTGCTGCCTCCAGAGCATATATTGCCGGAGGGCAAGGTTGCGAAGTTACCCGTCACAATTACGCGGTCGGAGTACGAGTACTAGGGGGGGTAAGTGTCAGCGATGTTGTGATACTTGAGAAACAGGAAATGCTCTGACATCTTTGATTTTTCGAGGTTTACACCCTGCCCTGCCTGGAGCGGCATTCATATAATTTGATTTTAATATTCCCTGGCAACAATACAGTGTGTATTTAATGAAGAGTGCTTTTAGAACAGTCTTTTGTCATGCTCACCTGACGGATGATGCACGCCGTTCATAATCGTCCATTCCGGAAATATCCGGCGGTCGCTTTGCCGTGTGTTGCCGGTGACGTCCTTGCACTTCCATTCGCCGGTTTTTACGGAGAATACCGTCAAGGTGGCTTCCGCGTCTTCTTTTATTTCCCGCTCCAGGCCGAGCACCCGGGCCGGCCTGGTGCTCGCCCGCTCCATGATGTCCTCCAGGGGCATGCCCGCGGCAACAAACTGGGTGAGCACGTTGGCAAAGGTCTTGGCGTAAAAGGGGATACTCACGATGTAAAGGTCCGAGCTGATGGTGAAGTCGTCGAACCCCTGGTCCAGCGCGCGCTCGGCGTCGTTAAAGGAAAAGCTGCCCATGCCGTGTCCCACGTCGAACCGCACACCTCTTGCAAAGGCGTCTTTGACCGCGTCGAGGACCCTGCCGTTTTCTCCGATGATGGAGTTTCCCTGCCCGCGCAGGAAATGGGTCACCATGTCGCCTTCCTTCATATGAGGGAGGATATCGGGCAGCGAGGGCGGCGCCCCCGATATATGGATCATGGACCGAAGCCCGTACCGGTCGCCGGCCTCCCGGATTTTCCGCACGTAGTACAGCCGGTCGTCCTTGGGCGACACCTGGTAGTCCGCCCGGACCTTAAGTCCGGAGATGAGTCCGCGGTTTCTTTCGATGACCTTTTCCATCGCCGGTATGTCGTCGTATCCCTTGCGGGTGGTATAGAAATCGGTGAGCTTGATGCCCTCCTTCTTGATGCTGAGCAGGCTGTAGCAGGGCACGCCGGTGTCGTCGTCGTCCACGGCTTTCAAGAGCCGGTCGTAGTTTTCCACGCCCACGGTGCCGGCGTCCTGGAGTGCGGTCACTCCCTGGACCAGTCCCAGCCTGGAGACGGGCGCTCCCGGCGACTTGCGGTGGGCCCAGTCCACGTAATGCACGTGCAGGTCCACCCACCCTGGCGAGACGTAGAGGTCTTCTCCGGAAAGGACATGCAGCGCGCCCTGCAAGGAGCCCGGAGGAGCGATCGTCGCTATCCTGCCCGCTCGAATGCCCAGGTCCTTTTTCTCAAATGAGCCGTTAATCAAGCACTTCATGTCCTTAAGCACCAGGTCGAAGCCTGCCGCAGAGGATAGCCGGGCGAGACCCAGCCCCGCCCCTGCAGCAGCGGCTGCGCTCATGAATCTTCTCCTGTCCATGGTCTTGTCTCCTGATAGTTTGATTTTTTATTTTTTCGAACCGGTATCTTACTTATATCACAAGATGTCTGATCAATAAACCCTCATGGCAAAGAACTTGTCAGGCTTCCTCCCAGGTGACCTTCGCCCGGACGGGCAGGTGGTCGGAGGCTATCCTGGACTCGGGCGTCGAGTGCCGGTCGATGTGCCGGAGGGCCGGGCGGGGAACTATCCATATCCAGTCCAATCGAAACAGGGGCAGCCATGTAGGATAGGTCCGCATCCTGATCTCTTTGCCGAAGCGGTCCTCCAACATGCGGGTGGGAAGGCTTTTTACCTTCCATTCGTTAAAGTCGCCCATGAGTATCATCCGCTTCTTGTCGTCAATGAGTTCGAGGAGTCTCTCCACCTGGTAAAGCCTCTCTTTTCGCTTCAGGCCGAGGTGTGTGGTTATGACGCTTACCGGTAGACCGGCGACGTCGATCTCCGCGTATACCGCTCCCCTGGGCTCTGGCCCGGGCACACTGAGGTCGATCCTTTTTACGGACAATACCGGATGCCGGGTGAGCAGGGCGTTTCCGTAATGGCCGTTTTCTTTCCATACGGTAGGTCCGGCTATGCTCTGATACCCTGTTTCTTGGGCGATATAGGAGAGCTGGTCCAGGCCGCTTTCCGAAGAGAGACAGGAGTCCACCTCTTGCAGGCCGACAACCTCGGCGTCGATCTCTTTTATAACCCGGGCGATCCTCTCCGGCGAGTACTGTTTGTCGCGGCCCCATGCGCGCCGGATGTTGTAGGAAGCCAGTGTAAGCAGCACCGGTCTCTCCGGCTTTATATCTGCGGGCCCGCTTTTTTTCATATCGATTATCTTAGAGCTCACCTTTTTGCCTGCCCCTTTTTTTCAGCCTGCGCCGGATGATGATCCGGGCCAGCACTGAAGCCAGTGCTATTAACGCCAGCACCGCTGCGAGAAGTACGAGGTTCGACGGACTGGGGTCTTTCATGGTCCTTGCAAGCTGCTCTCCGAACACGGCGATGGCCAGGATGCCGGGAGCCATTCCCAGGGCCGTTCCGAGCAGATAATGCCGGAAGCGGATATGGGAGACCCCCGCGGCAAGGTTGATCACCGTAAAGGGAGCAATGGGCACCAGCCGTAAAAGGGCCACTGCGATCGTTCCCCGGTTGGCTATGCGTTGACTTACCTTGTTAAGCCGCGCTCCGGCGATCCTCCATACCAGGTCCTTGCCCAGGTACTCTCCGACGCCGAAAAAGATGGCGGCGTTGGTAAGAGAACCTATGGCAGCGTAAATAAACCCTTCAATCGGGCCGAAGAGAATGGAAGTGGCCAGGATAAGAGCGGTGACCGGGAACATGAGTGCTCCCCCGATTATATATGCCCCGATAATAATGAGCGGCGCCCATGCAGACTCCTGGAGCGGCTTGGCAAGCTCGGCCATGGTCTCGGGGTTGGCGTAATCCTTCAAGGGGGTTAACTCCCATGCCAGAAACAGCCCGGCGATAACAAACCCCAGTATCAACAGGTATGCCACCCGTTTCTTTTTGCTGGGGAACCGGTACTGCTCGGGCAACAGGGACTCGACCGGCAGACGGGGCACCATGGTTTTTTCGGGGTCGAAAAAGGTGCTCTCCGGAAGAAGTCCGGCGATCCACTCGGGGACCTCTTCGGTCATGGAATGCAGGGACCGGCCCGCTCCGCGAAGCCCGTCAATGGTTTTGATCACTGTTCCTTGTTCTTCCCTGGCCTTTTCGACCTCGCTGGGAGGCGTTCCCAGGTGCTCGCCAACAAGCCGGTTTAAAAAGCCCTTGATCCCTCTTTTCGCCCGTTCATCACCGTCGGCCTCCACTGCCACGTCGCATTCAGTGTCCAGGGCCATGGAACGGTTGCTTAAGTTGGCTGACCCCACCCGGGCCATAACGTCGTCTGTGATCGCCACCTTGGCGTGCACGAAAACCTGGGGACCGTCTTCGCCGTCGGCATTGGGATAGAAGACCCGCAGCCGGTCATGGAGGTCGTTCTGCTTAAGCAGCCAGATGAGCCGGCTGCGCATGAGGCCCATGGTTTTGTCCTCCACCCAGCCGGGAAGGTACTTGGGCATCACCAGGACAACCTCGGGGCCTGCCTCCTCGCGCAGCCTTCCTGCCAGGGCATCGCCCAGGGCGGCCGAGGTCAGAAACTGGTTTTCCAGGTAGATATAATCGCGGGCGCTGTTGATCTGGTCCAGGTAAAGGCTTTCGACCTCCAGTATCTCGCCGTCCGGATGCGCCGGGTCGGTGCGAACGATGCCCACGTTCACATCAGTAAGGTCGGGATCAAGGTCGTCCGGCCAGGGATCGACATGGGTGAGCGGCGGGTGTTCGAGCTTTCTGCCGGTTGCGCGCCTCCATCGCTCCCGCACCAGCTCGGCAAGACCGGCAGCAGCGTCTCCCTCCAGAGCCACCTGCACGTCATGATAGGGGCCGTACTGCTCGTTGTCCGGCGTGGTCCGGCGGGAGTCTTCCGGCAGGTGGTCGCTGGTGTCCCACCGGTGCGTAGTAAGGTCCAGGCCGCCCACGAAAGCCACTGTATCGTCGATCACCACTATCTTCTGGTGGTGGGAAGCTCCCACCGGGTGGGTCCCGTCCAACTGGAACCGGATGCGCGGATCAGTCATCCAGTCGAACTTCAAACCCATGAGGGGCTCGCGCTCGTTGGCGTAGAACATGGAGTAGTCCCAGATAAGGATGTGCACCTGCAGGGAAGGCCGTTTTAATACCAGGTGGTTCAAAAAACCGCCCAGGTCAGGGGGGACCTCGCCGGTGTCGTCCGTGCGGAGAACGGTCCGGCTGTCAATGTCCCAGCCCGCGATGACAATCGAGTGGCGGGCCCGCTCCGCTGCCTTGGCAAAGGCCTCGAAGTAACTCGCCGCGTCCACCAGAAAGGCCAGCCGGGAGGCCTTGAGCTTGCGCCAGCAGTTGCCGCCCGGAGTCAGTATCGGCTTGTAGTTTTCTGCCTCTTTCCTTGAATTTTTACGGCTGTCGTTTGTCATTACAATATTACCAGTGCGCCGTCAAGAGTCTTTCGTCGCTTCCAAGACGGATTTTCTTCGTGCGAGCGACTTTTAAAGCCTGTTTAAAAATGTCTAAAAAAGAGTTTAAAATCAATGCCTTGCAAACAAAAGCAGCTTTTGAAGCGTGCCAAAACTATAAAATAACAATATATTCAAAGAGTTAAGATTGCTCCGAAAAAGGCTTTCATGATGATGTTTTCTAAT
>CAYQTK010000016.1:19170-39931 GCA_964420375.1 uncultured bacterium | reverse complement strand
ACTAGTGCAGTGTCAAACGTTTTTTATGTAATAAGAGAAAGTCGTGCGAAATGATACTTGACCTGTGTTTATTAAGAACGCCGTTACGCTCTTTAATCAAAACCCGGCATAGGAGTGGTAGCCGGTGCCGATTGCGTTTACTCCGAGATAGGTGAACACTACGCTTGCGAAGCCGATAATGGCGATTGCTGCTGTTCTTCTGGGTGGCCAGTCCAGGGATACCCTGGCGTGGAGGTATCCGGTGTAGATGATCCAGGTGATAAGTGACGCGGTCTCTTTGGGGTCCCACTGCCAGTACTGTCCGAAGGCCACCTTGGCCCACACCATGCCGGTTACGATGACCATGGTCATGAGCGGAAAGGCCACGGTAATGATCTGGTAGGTCAGTGCGTCGAGGAGTTCGGCACTCGGCAGAATCTCGCGGATTCTGGGAAGCATAAGGTCGAAGACAACGCCTGTCGCTCCCACAAAGAACACCAGCGCCAGGATGATGATCTTGAAGGGGTTTCCAAACAGCGCCACGTTCTCGTTGGTGAGGGCGGCCCACAGAAGCAGCGCAATCCCGATAAGAGTGAAAATCGTTCCCAACAGGCTCACGAAAGGCCCGAAGGGAATCCCCAGGATGGTGCCGGTGTTTGCGGGTTTTTTCTCCTCGCGATACAGGTAGAGCACCGCCGCTATAATGAAGTAAATAGTTGCTATAAGCAGGACGATTCCGGGAGCCGGGTATTCTACTGTATTTCCGGTTACCTGTCCTTTTGCAACCAGGTTTAAGCTGAAAACCCGCTTGGTGAGGATATTGAAGCGGTCGCTTATTAAAAGCATGAACGCAATGAACAGGTTTGACGAGAACCCCAGCCAGCGCGATGGGGTGCCGTCCTTGATAATGAACATCAAGGATGTGCCGAAAGCAGCCACAAAACCTGCGTAAGCAAGCGCGGCAACAGCCACGTGGGCATGAAGCCAGTGGGACTGCAACGCCGGCATCAGGGAATGGATGTCCTTGCCGCTTTCCGGGTTCAGAACCGCTGCTCCCATTGCGCCCAGGGCGATGGGCAGAATAAAGGCCCCGCCCGACTTCAGCTTGTAGCGCCATTCCAGGACAAGGTAAAAAACGACTATCCCCCAAGCGAAGAAAAGAAGCGACTCGTAAAGATTGGTAAAAGGAGGATGGTCTATCCCTGCCTCTATCCACCGGAAAGCAAGCCCGCCGGTATGAAGCAATAGTCCGATGACGGACACCCAGGTGGCGGACATGCCGAACATCTCTTTCCGAAAAGCAAGGGACAAAAGATACAAAAGCGTGCCGAGAACATAAAAGGCCACCGTGATCTTGAAACAAAGCTCGCTCAGGTAAAAAAGGTCCATAAAGATAACAAGATACTTGATATTTGCGGCAGAGACAAGCCGGCAAGTGCCTGATCGATTTATGGACAACTATTGCAAAGGAGTTAGCGCTCGAACGCCGGTCTTTCCCTGCTTAGCTTCACGAACGCTTTTTTGATCATAATAAAATTGCTGAAAATCTTCCGGGGCCCGTTGTAAAAGGCCCCACCGGCAATAAGAGAAGTCATTATATCATCAGCCTTCATGGCAGCCCCTTTGAGCCTTATCACGATTTGATGCTCATGTAAAAAGTCCGAAATCGGCCTTTTTAGGCCTCGTAACCAGTGTTTGTTCACAATAGTTTATGTCGCTTACAAAAAAGCAGTCATTTTTGTGAGAGCGGCTGATGCCGCGATTTTCTTCGCTCGCAAAAAAAATTTTTCTTGGAGACGACAAAAAACGCTTGACAGGGCACCAGTTGATTGTACTTGCCGCGATCCTGGCCGAAATGACTTTTTACCAGGGCATCAAATTTCACTCAAGCTAACTCAGCAATCCGAAGCAGACAACTTTTTCACCCCATGCGGTGCTTATGAAAACAGACATAATTTTCCTGCTGCCGTATCAATGCGGGAATAAACAAAAGGCTTGACAAGCGTCCGAGAGCGCATTTATGGACACATACAGCAAAGTTAGATTAGTAAAAGGTTAGAATCGGATGAAGAGAAAATCTGTACTTTTTTAAGGTGGCCTGATTTTTTCCTTGACAAGCGCGCTGGCTCTGGTAAATTGTCTCAATCTTAATAAGGCAAGCGGTGGAGAGCTACTCATTACGAGGCTCTCCGGGTTTCTCTCTTCAAAATATATCAATTTTATTAATCCCGAGGCTACCTTTTTTACAGCTTTGCAGTAAATAAAGGGAGTGGTTTTTCCACACCTGTGGAAAAACCTGTGGATTTTTATTCTCTTATTTTGAAAAAAACAAAATAAATGCCGGGGATTTTCAGGAAGGCAATGGTGAAAAAAAAGCTGTTAAAGCAAATTGAGACCGAGTTCGTAAACGAGGTCCGGAACGAAAACCCGGACAAATGGCTCCAGGGGATTTCCATAGGAGAGATCGGGGAGGACAGCCTGACCATCGAGGTTCCCAACAAGTTTGTCTTGGATCGATTGCGAAACAACTACATAAAGCCGATCAGGTCCGCGGTTAACAAAGCGATGGGTGAGAGGGTCAATATCTCGTTTGAGGTCAACCCCGAACTTGTCAATGCATTCCCTGCCGAAGCCGGGGAAAATACTTCCGTAAAAGCCGGCGGCAAAAGACGGGCTGCAGAGAGTAAAAAGGAATCCTTCAAAAAATCCCCGAGTTCGGAGTTGAACCCCAAGTATACGTTCGATAACTTTGTTACCGGGTCTTCAAACCAGTTTGCCTATGCTGCTTGCCGTGCGGTGGCCGAGAAGAAAGCGCGTAACTATAACCCGCTTTTTATCTACGGGGGCGTGGGACTCGGAAAGACCCATCTTCTGCACGCCATCGGACACGAGATCCACCGTCTGAATAGCGACAACCGCATCATACTTCTCCAGGCGGAGAACTTCATGAACGAGATGATCCAGGCCATCCGCAACGAGAACATGGACGGCTTCCGGAGGTTCTACAGGAAGGACTGCCAGATCCTTTTAATGGACGACATCGAGATACTGGCGGGCAAAGAAAGGACCCAGGAGGAATTCTTCTACACATTCAACGAGCTTTACTCCGCAGGAAAAAAAATCATCATAACCTCCGACAAGTTCCCCAAGGAGATGAAAACCCTGGAAGAAAGGCTCCGCTCCAGGTTCGAAAGCGGAATCATCGTTGATATCCAGCCGCCCGAGTTCGAGACCCGGCTGGCAATCCTCCGCTACAAGGCCGAGATGGAAGGGCTCGAGGTCCCCGAAGAGGTCCTTAATTTCCTTGCCGAGCAGATCAAGACCAACGTCCGCAAGCTGGAAGGAAGCATGATCCGCCTGTCCGCTCTATCATCCCTGTCGGGAGCTCCCATGAATATAGCCCTGGCTGAGGAAGTTATCCATACCATCATGGACGACAACGAGGCCATGCTGTCCCCCGAGGCGGTAACAAAGACCGTGGCCGGCTTCTACAAGGTCAAGGTCTCTGATTTAAAATCACCTAAGAGAAACCGAAAGTATGCACTGCCCCGGCAGATAGCCATGTACCTCTGCCGGGAAATGTGTAGAATGTCCTTTCCGGAGATAGGATCCTTCTTCGGCGGAAGGGACCATTCGACCGTTATCCATTCCTGCCGTAAAATAGGAATTGATAAAAACTCGAACTTCGAGCTCAGTAAACACCTCGAATCCTTGAAGAGAAAGCTGAGCGAAAGAAATATCTGAAAGGTATTGCCGGCTTGATCGAATAATGGGGACAAGCCCGTGAACTTTATTACGTTCGCAAGCGGAGCTGCTCACTGTTTTAAGCTGGAGAAAAACTGTGCAAGACCCTGATAAAAACCTTGTGCTTTGCCTGTGGAAAATGCTCCACAACACAACTACAATGGGTATCACCAAGTACTCCACCGGCTTTTCCACTTTTCGTGCAAGAAAAAAACAGATGCGCAAACACTTGTCATATCGTAAAAACAGTATTTTGAAAACCGTGTTTTCCACTTTTCCACAGCGCTTTCTATTATTGTTTTCTTCTTATAAAAAAACAGGGATAATATTAAGAGGGATGAGGAAAAACTGAAAGACGCACTATGAAGTATTTAACGTACTCAACGTTTTCATGCCGGAGAGTCGGGAACTGATGTCGAGTGCTGCAATAAGGAGGATTTGAATGCAAATCGTGATAGAAAGAGACGCTTTTTTAAAGAGTCTCGGCAAGGTTCAAGGGATAGTTGAGAAGCGCAACGCCATGCCCATCTTGAGCAACACCTTGCTCAAGGCTTACGAGGACAGCCTCGAGGTGTTGGCCACGGACCTGGAAGTGACGATCCGCGACAAGTGCACTGCCGACGTTCAGGTGGAGGGAAGTATCACCTTGAGCGCGCGAAAGCTGCACGATATTATCCGTGAGCTTCCCCCTGGTCCGGTTTACCTGACCTCGGGAGAGGACTTCAGGATGGAGGTGAACTCCGAAACTGACCGGTTCGAGCTTATGGGTCTTTCTCCGGAGGATTACCCTAAGATACCTGACGTGGAGGACCACAATTTTGTGAGCTTTCCGGGTGCTTTGATGATGGAGATGGTAAACAAAACCATATATGCGGCAGCAGGGGAAGACGCCCGTTTCAGCTTGAACGGCATCTACACCGAAAAGATCGAAGACAACGGTAGTATCCGCATGGTGACCACGGACGGCCACCGCTTGGCACTGATAGACAGGCAGTTGGAAAAGCTTGAGCAGTTGAACATAGGCCAAGGGGTGATACTTCCCCGGAAGGGCATGGCAGAGGTGGCCAAGGTACTTGAGGAACACGAAGGAGAAGTGAATGTGTCCATCAAGGAAAAGATGGCGGCCTTTTCGTTAAATGACACTCTTGTATTCATGAGGATGGTAGACGGCAAGTTTCCAGACTATAATCGGGTGATAATCGAAGGATGCGACAAGAAAGCGGTGGTAAAGTGCGAGGAGCTTCTCAAGCATCTCCGGCGGGCATCCACGATGGTGGACGAGAAAGCCCGGGCGGTAAAGTTCACATTCGAAGGGAGCAAGCTTCTCATGGAAAGCAAAAACCCCAACTTCGGGACATCATACTCCGAGCTGGAAATCGAATACAACGGCGAACAGGTGGTCATGGCATTTAACGACAGGTACTTCGTGGACATCATGAACGTCACCAAGGCGGAGAATCTCCTCATTCATCTGCGTGACGAGCAGTCGCCCGCGGTCATCAAAATCGAGGAAGACCCTCAATATACCTGTGTTATTATGCCAATGAGAATTTAAGAAAGTGGCCTGTAAACAGTAAACCAATATTTTGTAATCTGAGCTTTTGCTGGAAAATGCTGTTTATTAGATTTCCCTCCACGAAGCGAAGAAACGCCGGTCTTTGTGTTCTTCCGGCTTGAGTCTATTGTTACCCCTATACCGTTATGTTACTATTTTGATTAGATGACCCGACAACCCAGCACACAAGAAAAAATCCTTGACGCGGAGCGAAAGGACCAGAGGCGCCGCCGCAGGGAGAGGATCGCCATACTGGCTACTGCTCTCTTAGTGGGGGGAACGGTTTACCTGGCATATAACTTCTCCCAGGTGGCCGAGGAAAGCACCCTCATGGAGCCTTTTGTCATCCACTTCTTTACCTTTGCGGTCTGGGCGCTACTGCTGGTTCTGACCCTGCTCTTGGTTTTCCTCATCGTAAGAAACGTGGTCAAGTTCTTCTTCGAAAGAAGAAGCGGTGTGTTGGGGTCCAAAATAAGAATGCGACTCATCATGGCTTTCATGATGCTCACCATCGGACCCGCTGCTGTGCTGTTTATACTATCCACGTTCATACTGAACACCTCAATAGAGCACCTGTACGAACCCCACGTATCTAACGTGGTGGATATGTCCAAGTCTGCAATAGCCTCGGCTGACCGAACCAGCGGGATAACCAACAATGTGCTGGAGGACAACTATAACTCCGAGGGCGAGCAGGGGCTTCATTTCGCAAAGGAGATATCCCGGGCACTGCTGGAGAGAGGATGGATAAAAGTCCTCACCGGCGAAGAAAAAAAGCTCAAGCGAAAGAACAAAAAGCATGACCCGCAAAAGGAAAGCACAGGGCCGCAGCCCGGCGAGGGAAGCACGGTAGAAGCGCCTAACAAAGAAAAAGAGCAGAAAGAGCAAGCCGCGGATGATGAGAAGACAAAAGAGAACCAGGAAGATCGCAAAGGACCGAAGCCGGGAGGCCCGGCAGAGGACGAAGAAAGCTCGGTAGAAGCAGGATCCACCATCGCGGAGGGGGAAACGGTCGAGCCTCAAAAGGGAGATACCGCTGTTTCCAAGATGCCTTCTCCACTGGATCAACTGTCCAATTTCATCGAGTACAAGCGCATCGAGTACAACATGAAGATGGTCGCAGTGTATAACAAAAAAGGCAAGCAGATCGTGCTTTCCCGCAACAAGGAAACCGACCTGCCCGGTTTTTCGTCCTCCAATATTGAGAAGGTCCTCGCCGGCGAGAAAGGGTACAACCCTCCGGTGTCCGTCTCCGAACGCCGCGCGATTATTTATTCTTTTTATCCTGTCCCCCGCCGCGCAGGTGAAGACACCGAGATTGTGGGCGCTGTTGTGGTGGGCAAGATGATACCGTGGGTCGAGCAGAAGGTGTGGGACAACCTCATGGTGGGCAACAAGGCAGAGGCAAAAATTCAGGAGTACACCACTCTACAGAAGATGGAGCTTCCCCTCAAGTTCTCCTACTTTGTTCTCCTCGCTTTTGTGACCCTGATGGTCATCTTCCTGGCCATATGGTTCGGGTTCTACATGGCAAAGGGAATAACCGAGCCCATACAACTGCTCTCCGAGGGCACGGACAACGTGTCATCCGGAAACCTGGACTACCGGATAGACGTGGGCAAGGTGCGGGACGACGAGATGTCCCGGGTTCTTTACTCCTTCAACCGGATGACCGAGGACATCCAGAAGAGCAGGAACGAGCGCGACCAGGCATACAAGCGGCTCCGGGAGATAAACCAGGAACTCGAGCAGAGAAGGCGCTACATGGAGACGGTGCTGGCCCACATCGGCGCGGGAGTTATCTCCATTGATTCCGAAAACCGGCTTTCCACCGTAAACCCTTCGGCAAAGAAGATGCTGGGCAGGCAGGACAAAGAGCTCGAACCGGGCAGGCCCCTCCCCGAGGTCTTAAAGCAGGACGAGCTGCAGATCATGGAGTCCCTGCTGGAGGAGATGGAGAGCACCGGCAGGGAGATGGTGCAGCGGCAGGTGACCATGGTCCGGGAGGACAGGTCGTTCGTAGTGCTGATTACCATGTCCAGGCTCCGCGATGTAAGCGGGGGAAGCCTGGGCCTTGTGCTGGTGGTGGACGACATGACCGACCTGATCCGGGCCCACCGGGCCATGGCCTGGAGGGAGGTTGCAAGAAGAATAGCCCACGAGATAAAAAACCCGCTTACTCCCATCAAGCTTTCAGCGCAGCGACTGGAAAGGAGGTTCCACAACATCGCCCAGGGGGAGGAGGCCGCTGTTTTCTCCGAAAGTATCGGCACAATCATCAGGCAGGTGGACGAGTTGAAAAGGCTGGTAAACGAGTTCTCCCTGTTTGCCCGGCTTCCCTCTACAAGTCCCGTTCCCGAGAACCTGCACGAGATCGTGAAAGAGACCATTGCTTTATACAGGGATTCCCATCCCGCAATAGATTTCAATCTTTTCCTTGACGAAAAGCTTCCCGACCTCGAGCTTGACCGGGAGCAGATGAAGCGGGTGTTCAACAACCTGGTGGACAACGCCGTGGCCAGCATAAAAAACCGCGGCCGGGTTGCCATAGAAACGGCCTATAACCAGCAGATCCAGGTGGTAAGGATAGAGATTCGAGACACCGGCTGCGGTATTCCGCCGCATCTGAAAGAACGCCTCTTCGAGCCCTATTACTCCACCAAGCAGGAAGGCTCCGGCCTGGGGTTGACCATTGTTCAGCGGATCATCTCCGACCATTACGGATACATCAGGATCATGGACAACGAGCCAGCGGGCACCAAGATCGTTATCGAGCTTCCCGTTGTACTGGCGGAGAGGCACATAAAGCCCAAGGACTTTGCCAGGACAATGTAGGTTCATGCCGCGAAGGGGCATAAAGACAATAAGCAGATGCAATACCTTGACGAAGCATGGCGGGTCGACCTGGGCAGGATAGATTATCAGAAAGCCATGCGATTGCAGGAACAGGCCAAGAAAAAGGTAAGAGAAGGCGAGTCCGGCTGGGTGTTTGTTCTCGAACATCCTCCCACCATTACCCTGGGCTACTCCTTAAAGGGAGACGAAGGAAGGTCCTGGATACGGGATCCGCAACACGATATCGAAGCGCAGGGCATCACGGTGGTACAGGTGGACAGGGGAGGAAAAGCAACGTATCATGGACCCGGACAGACCATATGCTACCTGGTTCTGGACCTCAAAAGGATAAGGCTTTCCGTGAAGAGGTACATGGGCAAGCTCCAGGATGCGGTAATGGAAGCACTCCAAGACATCGGCTTGCCCGCGGAGCTCGATCCGTCGTATCCTGGGGTATGGGTCAGGGGATCAAAGATCGCCGCTGTCGGCGTCAGGGTGCAAGACAGAATAACATCTCACGGGCTGGCAGTGAACATGGACCCCCAACTCGAGGGCTTCGACCACATCGTGCCGTGCGGAATTCCGGACAAGCCGATAACGTCAGTGGTTAAGGAAACCGGCCAGACCCTCGGAGAGGAGTTTACGCAAGTGCTCATAAACCGGCTGCAAGAGGAGCTTCGTATCAGGATATACCGGACATAAAGGAATAACGCCAAGGGAGAAGTGAAAAATGACAATTGCCGAATGGCTCACGCCCGGGTTTTTCGACATAAACGTGTGCCTGGTTACATTGATGATCTGCTGGACTATATTTTCCATCGTGTCCAATTTCCTCGAAGATTTTTACATACCGACCCGGGGCCAGTCGGCAAACTACTTCGGGGTTGTCATTATGACCGCGGTGTTCCTGGTCGAGCTCGTTTTTATGGAGCCGATCAAAACCATTTACCCCAACCCCTATGACTGGCTGCTTCTGGGCAACCGGGCCGTGCTGGGAGCTATAGTTTTCGGCGTGGCCGCGGGAGCGGCACTGGCCTACTTTTGGGGAGACAGAAAGAAACTCATGATTCCCGCAGCAGTACTGGCCGCGGTTTGCGAAGCCCTGATAGGGGGGGCGGTCTTGCTCTGGATTCTGAACCAGCCTTAGCGGGGAACAAGGTATGCCCGTAGCCGACAGGGAAGCACAAGCAAAAAAACTGCGCACAAAACTGAGATGGGCCATCACCCTGACCAACCTCGTGGGAATGCCTATACTGCTCATTTTTATAGGCGCCATCACCGGCATCGATCTCGACAACCTGGGTTCCGACTTCCGCCGCGATCCCATGTTCATCGTTTATAACTTCGCCCTGCTCGGAATCATAAGCGCTGCCGCGGTGCTGATCCATTACTTCGTGATAATAAGGATCATCTTTCCGGCACAGGAGTACATCCGGAAAAAAGACCGGGGCAAAAATAGGAGACTGGCCCGCAAAGCACTTTCGGCAACCGAGGTCCTCCCTTACCGGACTGCGGCAGGTTCCGTGGCTTTCTACGCCATGGGCACATTGTTGGCACTGCTGGCCCTTAACGGGGCATACGTGTTTTCCTTCCGGCAACTTCTCGTGCTCTTCATAGGGATCTTTGCTACCGGAACACTAATATCCGTGTTTCAGTTTTACACCTCCAGGAGAATTCTGGCCGGATTTCAAAAGGACCTCTTAGATCAACACCCTGATCTGCTTTTGGAAGATGAAACGGAAAAACGCAAGCAGACCATCTTCGAGGTGAGCATGAAGACCAAGTTCCAGGGAGCGGTGGTTAGCCTGGCAATGGTCTCGGTCATACTCACCGCGGTGGCCGGGTTCAGCTCGGCCAATCAAGGCTTCCAGATCCAGATAGGGAACGAGTACCAGAGACGGGCAAAGGAAAAGCTCGGAAGAACCGGAACGGCGGTGGCCGGAAAAAGCAAGGAGGAGCTAAGCCGGGACCTGCAGGAAATCAGGCTGGAGGAGGGACGGAGAAAAAGCGAAGACGCGGCAAAGATGTTCCTGGTAGGCAGGGAAGGATCGAGCATGCTCGACAAGGAAATTCCCTCCTGCTTCCGCACCCTGGTCCGCGATATCCTGGAAGGACCCGGCTGGACCGTATCCTGGAGCAGGCCCACCATTAGAACGATAGGCAACGGCGTATACTCCGCGGTAATCAGGGAAGGAACGTTTTTCGGGTCCGAGTACACCGTGGTTCACCATTCTTTTCAGAAGGCGGACCTGCTGGTGCTGGTACCCAGTTCCAGGTGGCAGGACCCGGTGTTCGACATGTACCGGCTGGTCCTCGGTGTTGTAATAGTAATCTTTCTGGTAACTATATTATTCGGCAAGCTGGCGGCAGAAGAAATTCGCGATCCCCTGGGGTCCCTTATGAACTCGCTAAGAAAGATGGACTATGGAGACCTGTCGACAAACGTTACCGTGACCGCGCGAGACGAAATCGGCGTGCTCGCCAGGGCGCTGGCAAGAGCGATCTTCGGACTGAGAGAACTTATCGGAAGGATAAACCAGGCAACACGTGACCTGGATTCCGCGGCCGAATCCATCAAGTCACAGTCCGATAACGTGTCTATGGGCTCCCAGACCCAGGTGAAGTCCGTGGACGAGACATCAGCCTCCATGGACGAGATGAAAAGCAGTGTCCAGTCGATTGCCGACATGGTGCAAACACTGGCGTCCTCTGCCGAGCAGTCTTCATCGTCCATTGTCGAGGTCCAGGCCACCATTGAAGAGGTCAACAAAAACGTGGAAAAGCTCTCCGGCTCTGTAATGGACACCAGCTCGTCAATACAACAGATGAACACCTCTGTAAAAGAAGTGGCCGGCAACGTCCAGTATCTTTCCGAGCAGTCCCGGGAGGCCATGTCAGCTCTACAGGAGATGGAGAAGTTCAACGAAATGGTCAGCCAGAGCTCGCGCCAGACCGCCTCCCTTTCCGAAAAGATAAGCAACGACGCCGAGCAGGGAGCAAGGTCGGTGAGCCTTACTATTGACGGAATTGATAAGATTCAACGCACCTCCCAGAGCGTCTCCGAGGTTATAACCAGCCTGGGCAGCCGTGCCCGCGAGATAGGCAACGTCTTAACCGTGATCGAGGACGTGACCGAGGAGACCAATCTTCTGGCGTTGAACGCTGCGATTATCGCCGCCCAGGCGGGTGAAGAAGGAAGGGGTTTTGCGGTAGTAGCGGATGAGATCAAGGACCTGGCGGAGAGGACTGCGTCGAGCACCAAGGAGATAGCGGAGCTGATTAACGCGGTAAGGGAGGACTCTAATAAGGCTGTCGAGCGGGTTCAGGAGGGACAGGAGTCAGTGACCAGGGGGGTACAGCTTTCCGAGCAGGCGGGAGAAGCATTGAGCCAGATAAGGGAGAGCGTCAGGCAGGGACTCGAACAGAGCAAGTCTATGGCGGATGCAGCCACCGACCAGGCGCAGCGGTCCAAGAAAGTCATGGATTTCATGGACGGGGTCAACTCCCTCATAAGCCAGGTAGCACAAGCCACCCAGGAGCAGACAAAGACCGGAGACATGATTACAACTTCCGCCTCCCAGATGGAAGACGTGACCAACCAGGTAAAAAGGGCCACCAACGAGCAGCTCCAGGGAAGCAGGCAGATAACACAGGCAATCGAGCACATCGCAGAGATAACCAATTATATCAACCAGTCACAGATCGAGCAGTTAAAGAGCACCGAACAGTCCAGGAACGAGGTCGACAGGATAAAGAGTGTGGCTGAGGACAACCGAGGACAGGTTGACGAAATGACCCGTACAGTGGAAAAGCTCCGGGGCCTTTCCGACTCGCTTCGCGAGATACTTTCCCAGTTTACACTCGAGAAAGGAGAAGAAAAAAGCAGTAATGGAACGACTGAAGATTAAAATGAAGCTTGAAAAAGGACTAAACACCATGGTAAACGGAGAGCTGAATTACGTAAGGTTCGCGGTGCTCAGGCTGGAGGCCGGAGAAGAACATGAAATCAAGCTCGAAGACCTGGAATGCGTGGCCCTTTTGACGGCCGGACAATGTCGCGTAAGGGTGGAGGATATAGAGCTGGGAAGCATGGGTCCTCGCGATAACGTGTTCGAACAACTGCCCTATGCAGCCTATGTGCCCGGAGGAAAAAGATTAACGATCATCGCCGAAAAGAACTCGGAGATCACCTTGTCTTACGGTCCCTGGCAAAAAACGAAAACGCCCGTACTTATCACACCCGATGACGTGGTAATAAACCATCGCGGCAAGCCGGGATATGAAAGGCAAGTACGCGACGTTGCCGTAAAGAACATCGAGGCAGATTCCATTTTGGTGGGCGAGACCGTTAATTTTCCAGGCGAGTGGTCCAGCTATCCCCCCCACAAGCACGACACCGAGATCGAGGGAGTGGAGACCGAGCTCGAAGAGGTCTACTTCTATAAGCTAAATCCTCCCCAGGGGTTCGGCTTTCAAAGGGTATATACCCATGACCGGTCCCTGGACGAGGCCATCACTGTCGAACAGGACGACCTGGTGATCATTCCCGAAGGATACCATCCCGTGGCTGCGGCGCCCGGCTACGCCCTCTATTACAACTGGGCCCTGGCTGGGCCGAACCGAAACATGAAACCACATAACGACCCCGATCATGAGTGGGTCATACAGAGATGAGAGTGCTGATTAAGACCTGAACCAAAGAGGAGACCAGCGAGAACAGAATATCATTAGCTTCGGAGAAAGATCATGAAAGGCACCGACTCCTCCGGCATAAGCGAAGAAGAGTTCGACTCCATACGCAAGCAGGCGCTGGAGTTCGCGGGCATCGGTTTATACCGCTGCCTGCCGGATGGCGCCATCGTGTTCATGGACAAAGCCGCAATGAAAATCTTCGAGCTGGATAATGAATACCCCGACCCTTCCGACATCGAAGGCAAAAATATTGAAGACCTGATAGAGCATATTAACCCGCCCGGCCACATCCGAGAAATGGTCAAAAAGTACGGCAGCATTACAAACTACGAGTACAGCTTCAAGACCCGAACCGGCAGAAAAAAGTGGGTGCTTCATAACTCTTACATGGTTACCGGGCCCTCCGGCGAGAAGGCTGTACAGGCAGCAATCCGCGACATTACCGATCACAAGCAAGAAAGGGAATTCCTGCGAGAGAACGAGATAAGCTTTCGTGACCTGGTGGACACCATGGAGGAGGGCCTGGTCAAGACAGACGATAGAGGAGTAATCATTTATGTAAACGACAGCTCTTGCCGGATGTTGGGCTACTCGAAGGAGGATATTCTCGGCAAGACCCCTGATCGCTTTATGGACGAGACCACTGCAAATAAGTACCGCGAGCTGTTAAAAGCAAGGCTTGAAGGAGCGCGCAGCTCCTTTAAAGTCGAGCTGCATCAAAAAAGCGGAGCACGCATTCCGGTTATTAGTTCCGGAAGGCCCCTATACTCAGAGGACGGTTTATTTCTGGGGGTGGTGGCCGTGCTTACCGACATAAGCGAGCTCGATCGCATAGAGGCCGAGCTCGCCGAATCCGAAGAGATGTACCGGGCATTGGTGAACGCATCCCCCGACTCCATTACCACCACCGACCTTGCTGGAAATATAACCTACGCCTCACCCCAGACGGCAAAGCTGCTCAAATATGACCGGCCCGAAGACCTGATAGGCAGAAACGCCTTTGACATGGTGGACCCGCGTGACCTGGAAAAAGCAATCAATAGCTCCAGCCAAACCCAACACAAGGGATATGACAAAAACATCGAGGTCCGGTTTGTAAGAAGAGACGGCTCTCGTTTCTTTGCAGAGCTCGACACCGCCCTGATACGCGATGCACAAGGAAAACCCAAGGGAATGATCGCCAATACCAAGGATGTGTCCTCCCGGAAGATGGCCGAGGAAAAGCTCAAAGAAAGCGAACAGATGTTCCGGATAATTGCCGAGCAGTCGGTATTGGCACTGTTTATCTTTCAGGACGGAAAGATCATCTACACCAACGAGGCCCTCCTGGATGCCCTGAAGTACTCCCTGGAAGAGGTCTACGCCTGGACTGAAGAGGACATCTTCAACCTGGTTCATCCCGAGGACCGGGAGTTCATAAGGGAACAGGCGAGAAAGAAGCTGGCCTGGGATCCGGACACTGTGACCAGCTATACCTACAGGCTCTATACCAAGCAGGGAAACTTGAGATGGATGGTCCAGCATTCCCGGCCCATCATGTACAAGGGAAGGACCGCACTGCTGGTCTCCATGGCGGACATAACCGACCGCAAGAATGCAGAGGAGGCCCTGAAAAGATCGGAAGCGGAAAAAGCACTGGTTATGGACGCGGTGTTCGAGCACCTTATCTATCACGATATAGACCTCAAGGTGATATGGGCCAACCGGGCGGCAGCAGAGTCCGTGGACCTTACCGTCGATGACCTCATCGGAAAGGACTGCTTTCGCATCTGGCAGGGCAGGGACACGCCTTGCCACAACTGCCCGGTGAATCGCAGCATCCAAAGCGGCGAGACGGAAGAGGCAGAGATGTTCACGCCCGAAGGCAGGGCATGGTACATCCGCAGTTACCCGGTAAGGGATAAAAACCAACGGATAACCGGAGCAGTCGAGACCACCAGGGAGATCACCGAAAAAAAGAAGGCGGAAAAAGAGCTCCAAGAGAGCCGGTCGAGGCTTATAGCGGCCATTGAGAACCTGCCCTTCGACTTCTTCATGATAGGAAAAGACGGCAGGTATACCCTGGCCAACACCACCGTACGCAGGCACTGGGCAGGTGTGTCATCGGAAGAGCACGGCAACGGGCCCGAAGACATTGTGGGGAAAAAACCCGAAGAGCTGGGCGTGGACAAGGAGTATATGGATATCTGGCTGGAAAACAACCGCCGGGCCTTTGCCGGAGAAGTGGTCAAGGGGGAAGTGACCTATTGCATCGAGGGCGAGGACAGGCATTTCTTTAATATCATATCTCCGGTCTATTACGGAGACGAGATAAAGGAAATCCTCGGAGTGAACATAGACGTGACCGACCGAAAGCGCGCCGAGGAGTCCCTTGCAGAAGAAAAAGAGCGGCTGGCAGTGACCTTGCGCAGCATTGGAGACGGCGTCATAAGCACCGACCGGGAGGGACGAATAATTCTCATGAACCGGATGGCCGAGAACCTCACCGGCAGGCGACAGGAACAAGCCCTGGGAAAGAGCCTCGAAAGCGTATTTCACATCATTGACGAGAACACCGGGGAGAGGGCGGAAGACCCGGTTAAAAAGGTCTTGGACACCGAAGGGAGCATAAACCTTTCCGAACAGACCATACTGGTGGGGGCGGACGGGTCCGAGCGCGTCATTGCCGACAGCGCAGCTCCCATACGCGACAGGGAAAGCAAGGTCATCGGCGTGGTGATAGTCTTCCGCGACGTAACCCAGAAGCGCAAGCTGGAATCAGAGTTGATGAGGACGGAAAAGCTCGAGTCCATCGGCATACTCGCAGGCGGAATCGCCCATGATTTCAACAATATCCTGACCGCCATCCTGGCAAATATCTCCATGTCCAGGATGTTGGTAAAGGACATGCCCAAGCTGGACAGCCGGCTGGAAGAGGCGGAAAAAGCCTGTGGCAGGGCCAAGAGCCTCACCCGACAGCTTTTGACCTTTACCAAGGGAGGAACGCCGTTAAAGTCGGCAATCTCTATAAAAAACCTGGTTCGAGAATCGTGTCTGTTCGCATTGCACGGCTCCAACGTCGATTGCGAGTTCGACTTCCAGGAGGACATCTGGCCGGTAGAAGTAGACGAAGGACAGATAAGCCAGGTGATTCACAACCTGGTTATAAACTCCGATCAGGCTATGCCCCAGGGAGGAACCCTGCATGTAAAGGTCGAAAACATCGAGCTTAAAGAACATACCTGGCTGGCGCCCGGTCCTTATACCTTGACCACCGTGGCAGACGAGGGCGTGGGAATACCACAGGATTACCTGGAAAAAATCTTCGATCCCTTTTTCACCACCAAGGAAAAGGGAAGCGGATTGGGACTGGCAACCTCTTACTCCATAGTACATCAGCATGACGGGCATATCGAGGTCTGCTCCCAACCGGGAAAAGGAACAATTTTTACCATCTATCTCCCCGCTGTTCCCCAAAAACAACCGCAGGAAAAAGAGTCTGTCGAAACTCCCCTGACCGGAAAGGGAAGGATACTGGTCATGGACGATGACCGGGCCATACGGGACCTGTTAAATATAATGCTCTCCGAGCTCGGATACGAAGCAAAGTTCGCTGGAGACGGTGAAGAGGCCATCAAAGAATATAAAAAGGCCCTCCACGAAAAAATTCCCTTCGACCTCGTCATCCTCGACCTTACCATCCCCGGAAAAATGGGAGGAAAAGAAACCATGGAAAACCTCCAAAAAATCGATCCCCATATCTGCGCCATCGTATCAAGCGGATACTCAACTGACGACATCATGGCCGACTATAAATCCTATGGCTTCAAAGGGGTCGTAAACAAGCCATACGACATGAAAGAGCTCAGCAAAGTACTGAAGAAGGTATTGGATAATTCGTTTTAAGAATATCGTAAACCCAAGGTTGATGCACCCGCCAAAGGCCTGAATGATACGGTCCAGCCTGTAAGTGCCGGCAAAAAAAATCTGTGGAAGAGAAAGTGGTTAGTTGAATACAAGCTCTGGGGAGGAAGCCATGCCGGAAGTAGATATTAATCTTATTGGTGTAATGGCAGGCATTTCCATTTTGATCGGTCTTGTAAACTGTTTTTTCGGCTATCGAATCTTCAAATGGATACTGCTACTCTTGGGTGTATATACCGGATGGGCCTTGGGCTTTGTTGCGGGTCTGTTGTATTTAGATGACTTAGTACTCGCCCTTTTAACGGCTATTCTCGGCGGGATCATCTGCGGCTATCTAATGTTTGTGCTTTATTTCGCGGTTGTATTTCTCCTGGGTGCGTCCCTGGGAGCCCTCCTCGGCTACTTGGTCACAGTGGCTGCAGGGCACGAGCAAATAACCATATTGCTTATCATCCCGGCCGTCATTGGCGGAGTGCTCGGATTGATAATACAAAAGTTCATGATCATTGCGACCACATCATTTGGGGGAGCGAACAACGTGGTAATGGGAGCAGCTCACTTTATAGGTGTTCTGGATTGGGAATACCTTCTCCATCACCCGGAGATGCTGCATAAGGTTTTGGCTTCCCGGTTAGTCCTGCTTCTTTGCTGGATTATTCTTAGCGTCACAGGTATGGTTGCCCAATATACCTTAACTGCAGGACGGAAAAAGGAAGAGAAAAAACAAGAGCAAGATGAAGAGGAAAAAGAAGAAGAGATGACCGATAAACCGAGTGAAAAAGCAGAGCCTCCGCAGGAAACTTCCCCCCCCCCTTACCTGTAGCGATACAAAAGGGGTTGGAGATTTATAATTGATGCCCGCGTAAAAAGTCAAAATAAGCCCATTAGAGCTCTGAAAAAGCGACGTTCTATAGCAGGGGCCAGTGCTCCGTCAAATGCTTCTCGGGGAATAGAAGAGAAGCGTGCGAGCCGCTGATACCGCGATTTTCGTCGGCCCTGTTCCCCTTTATTCGAGTGACAAAGCACTATTTACGAGGCCTAAAAAGGCCGATTTCAGACTTTTTACATGAGCATCTTTTTTGAAGTTTTGGCAAGCCGGAACTCCTCGTCATTTATGCCGCAACAGGATCATTTAAAACGCCTGCACACTGCTCTGCGGACCTATTACCGGACATCAAAAGCAATCTGCCCTATAAAATTAAAGAAAACATCCAAGCCAAACACCAACTCGACAGAAGTTGCGAAATTGCTGGGTTAAAGCCTGGAAGTTTGATTTTTCTTTCCATGTCTGTTATATGAATAATGTTAATTTGCGCATGTGTACTTTATAAAAAAGCCGGAACAGTGATGTTTAAAAAGAGAGATCATTTTATAGCGGCCGCAGTTTTTTTCGTTTTATCCGCGTTTCTGTTGTTTCCCCGGACCACGAGTTGCGAGGTGCTTCACCGGAACATGACGGAACGGCTCCATTACCTGGGGCTTGCTGATGCGCAGGAAGAAGATAAGCCGGGCGCTGTGTCACGTTTTTTCGACCGTTACCTTTCCAAGGACGACGGAGAATCGGACGGCTTTCAGGAGACGGGCTGGTTCGTGGGCCCCATGTTCCTTCTTTTTCAGAGCGAGATGTCGCCTTTTTCTCCGATGACGGACGAGCGGGGCATTGATTCGTTTGAGGACAGCACCTTTCTTTACGGGATAATGGGCGGTTTTATCCGGGGCAACTGGCGCTTCGGCGCTCTTTACCTTTCCGGCGGACACAGCACCAAGGGCCTGGTATCGGGCCAGACCCGGGAGGCTTCCCTGTCCTTTTACGGCGGCGGAGTTTTTTTCGAGTACAACCGGGAGATCTGGACGGAGCACGATCTTCGCTACCCCGCGCGCATCCCCTACTTCCGCGAAGGCTGGCTGGTGGGAGTTATGGCCGGGATCGGACAGCTTGCCATGGAAGCCAAGGGCGCGGACCTGGGACCGCGCGGAAAGTGGCTGGTGGAGGAACAGCTCCTGGTGCTCTACCCCTACGCGGGGTTCTGGACGTCGCCGGTCTACGACTGGCTGTGGATACAGCTCGACGTGGGGTACATGTACTACAACCTTGATCCGTCGGATGAAAAGTACGTGAACGCCGGCACGCGCATGGTGGACACCGACTTCACTGGAGGCATCCAGGTGGGGTTGAAGATCACCCTGGGCGACAACCCCAACACCCGGGCGCCAGTGGGAGCCGGGCCGCAGTTTTAAGGAGTATGAATCTCCGCTGCCGGCTGTTCTATCACGGTCAGCCTTCGATGAACATTCTGCGAGCAAACCTGATACCCATCATCATGAGGATCAGACCACCTGATTTTGATAGCTGGTTCTGGATAGTCCCCCAAGTTAAGGTATCCTGTCCAATGAAAGGCCCCGTTAAATCCATTAACAACATCACAACTCTGTTTCGTGTCTCCTGCTATTACTAACTTTGAATAAAGATCTCTATCATTGGAATTAGGAGTAAAATGCATAATATTGGAAATATGGAAAATAACGGTGTAAACGCCGTTCCTCCAGTCACTGCGCTTGATAGACACCAAATCAGAATAATCACTACTAGAAGTACATGATATACCTGCTGGCCCTTGGGCGGTGAACACCCTGGTCAGCGCTCCGGTGGCCACGTTTTCCTCGGTAATGGTCTGATAGTCGATCTTGTCTCCGGTCACCGCCTGGTTCTGGATGTTGTTGGTGTCCACCGCGTTGTTACTCAGCTTGGGATGGGTGACCTCGGCGTCCCCGATCTTGTTTTCGGTCACCGCCTGGTCCTCGATGTTGTTGGTCCCCACCACTGTGGCTCCCAGCTTGAGGTCGGTCACCGCACCTGCTCCGATCTTGTCTTCGGTCACCGCGCCGTTGTGGATCTTGTTCTCCGTCACTGCCCCGGCTCCTATTTTGTGCTCGGTGACTGCTCCGGCATCAATCTTGTTTTCGGTCACCGCGTTGTTTTGGATTTTGTCTGTTGACACGACTGAGCTTCCCAGCTTGGTATTAGTCACCGCACCTGCTCCGATTTTGTTTTCAGTCACCGCGAGGTCGTTGATTTTGGGTGTAGTCACGGCAGTGTTGCCGATTTTTTCCGATGTCACCGCCTTTTCCATAATCTTGTCCGTAGTCACCGCGCTGTTTCCCAGCTTGGGGCCTGTTACTGCAAAGTCTAGAATATTAGCGGTTCCGACCGATGAGTCGGCCAGCTTGGATGAGCTCACAGCATTGTCGGCGAGTTTCGAGTTGGTTATGGCGCCGTCGGCTATCTTGGGGGTGTTGAAGACGCCGTCCTCTAACTGTCCGCTGCCAATGGAATAGGGCTCGATCTTGGGTCCGGTGACCGCGTACGGAGCGAGCTGTAGAGTTCCCACCGCGCCCTGACCGAGGTCGGCTTGTTGCACGCTGTTGTCGAGGATTTTCGAGGAGTCTATCTGGTCGGCCAGAATGTGTTTGCCCAGTATTGAAGCATCGCGCAGCTTCTCGCTGCTGATGGCGCTGTTTTGTATCTTGGGTGTGGTGACCGCTCCGTCGGTGAGTTTTGCAGAGGTGATGTGCCCGTCCGCTATCTGGGTGGATATGACGGACAGCTCGGCAATGTCGGTCGAGTTCTTGTTTACGCACCCTTCATCGCCCGCCGCGCAGGGCACCCCCGTGGACCCGGTGGACCCGTCCTGACCGTCCATGCCCGCGGGTCCTTGGGGACCGGGAGCCCCGTCCTCCCCCTCGAACCCCTCGCAGCCTCCGATGAGGCCCGCGGAAAATATTGCGAAACCGAGAATCAACACAAGCGTTAAAAAACTTCCGGCATGCTTTTTCATGGCTCGTTCTCCCTGTCTGTCTTGTCACAGTACCAGTGTTTGTTCACAATTGTTTTTGTCACTGACAAAAAACAGTTCTTGTGCGAGCGCCCTTCTTCGCGACTAAAGTCGCTCGCACGCAGCTTATAAATTTTAATCTTCCCACACTAGTGTCTTGTCAAGCGTTTTTTTATGGAATAAGAGAAAGTCGTGCGAGCGGCTTTAGCCGCGACTTCCG
>CAYQTK010000016.1:0-19070 GCA_964420375.1 uncultured bacterium | reverse complement strand
GTGCGAGCGGCTTTAGCCGCGACTTCCGTCGCTCGCACGAAAAAAACTGTCTTGCAAGTGACAAAAACGCTTGACAGAGCACTATGCCCATACAACTTGTTGTGCGGGCAGGCGCGCAACGCGCCTCTGCAGGTGCTCTGTAACCGGACTTGCATCTTTCTTCCTGTCTTTATCATACCGGAAAAGTAAATTAAACGTCCGTTTCGCAACTAGCACTTATTATATCACAAAAAGAGATATCCGGGTTTCACTTTTCTTTTTCCAGGTACTTTCTCATGAAAGCCCTTTCTTTTTTTGCGGTCCGTCTTTTCTGGAAATTGGCCATGTGTCCGCCCGCGTACCAGCTTGTGTTGACCCTGCCCCACTTGCGGTTGATCTTTTTCACCTGGTCGGGCGGGATCATCATGTCGCCCATGCCCGCCATAATGAGCACGTCCTCTGCCGCGATCTTTGGCTCGTAATGAGTGGGTGTGGACACCCACAAGGTTTTGACGATGGTCTCTTCGTTAATCCCGGAAAGCTGTACGCCCTCCAGCACCTGCGATGTCAAGGCATTCGTTTGAATGGCGGCTGCGAGGTCTATATAAGGAGCCCTGGTTACCACGAAGTCAACCTTTTTGTCCACCACCGCGGTCATCAGCGATGTTGTCCCGCCCAGTCCTTCGCCGTGTAGACCGATCACATCATACCTTCGCCGGTACAATCTCAGGATGCCGCGTATGTCAGTCACTGACTGGCACATGGCCTCGTTTATGTGTGCCAGGTCGCCGGAGAAAAAGAACTCGCCGGAGTAGGCCATGTTGGATAGTCGCCGGAGCCCGTGATAGGGCAGTTGGATGAGGATCACATCATAGCCGTTCTTGGGATACTCGTGCAGGTTGTAGCTTCGCCAATCCTTGCTGATATCGGTCTCTTCCCAGTCGTGGGTGAGGATTACCAGTCCTTTGCCCCGCGGCTCGGTGTGCAGATACACTGCATACGCGGTCTTGGGGCCCTTGTAGGTCTGGTAATGAAGTGCGAAGTCCGGGTTCTGCGGCGAGTACTGGCTTCGCCACTTGATGAGCTCGGCCTTGTAACGCCGGTTTTCAGCCAATACCTCCACCGTCTCCATCATGGGCATATTGAGGCCAAGCTGGTAGAAAAGGCCGGGATATTTTTTAAACTTCTGCTTCCAGTAAAAGGAGTACTCGATCGCGGGGGTCTGTCTTTCCAGGTCATAGCGCTGTCCGGCGCGATAACGGGGAAGGACCTTGCTGCCCGCCTTGTCTATGACGTGGCCGGCGTTGCTCAAGGCCTTCTCAATGGTGTTGACCTGGCGGGGATACTCCTTTACCGAGCAACAGCAAAAAAATATGATCAAGGCCAGAACGGCCCACGTCCGGTTTCTCATGCTCCGACTCTCCAGTGACCCTCGGAAATGCGCGGCCGATATTACGCGAGCTTTTAATATCAGCGAAAAGCACAATTATTTTAACTCAACAGCAGTTACTTGTCCATTGGATTTTCACACTGTAAATTCCGCTTGTACTAACTTAATGGCCAAACCGGCCGCTGTATGCTACAATTTGGCAACTTCAGATAAGGAGAAAACCATGGACGTTCCCGAGCTTACTTTTACCATGCTGTTGATGGCCCCTTTCCACCCGCTGCCGGAAAGCTACAAGCCCCGGATCATTGCAGCGGGCTCGGTTGACGAAGCCATGCAGGAGCTCGGGCCTTCACTTTACTTTTCGCTTCCCCCCGAGCTGTGTCCCGAGCGCGGGATATCCCTTGCCTTTCAGAGTATCAACGACTTCCATCCCGACGCCATGATCGAGAAAAACGATTATCTCTCCCGCCTTGCCAAGGCCCGGGATTACATTGCATCCGCAAAGGACGGCGCCGGAGCAGCGGATATCGCCGAAGGTCTAAAACAGTGGCCCGGCCTGCCAATCGATGTTTCCGCTTCTCAACAGGAAAAGCCTTCCTCAACTTCCGCGGGCAAGGTAGACGATATCCTCTCCATGGTTTCTTCACCGGCTGCGTCCGCTCCCCCGGGCGGCGGCGCGCCCCAGGACTGGCACGACCAGTTGGACCAGGTCTTGCGGCAGTGCCTTTATACCATTTTTTCCGACAACGATTTCCGAAAGTATGAAGCGGCCTGGCGAGGCGTTGACCTGCTTTTTAACGCCGCTCCGCAAGAGCTCGTCCTGAAGCTTGTGCCCGCGTCCATGTCCGCGCTCGCTTCCGTTCTCGACCGGCTGGAAGAGGACCTGTTTAACAACCCTCCTTCGCTTATTGTTTACGACCTTCCCTTTGACAACTCGACCTTTGCAACGGAGACCCTGGAGAGGGCGGCCGATCTCTCCGAGTCGCTTCTCGTGCCGTCCATCGCCTGGTTCAACGAGAAGTTCCTGAACCTCTCGAACTGGGAGGACTTAAAAAAGCTTTCCTATCTTCCCAATCTTCTCGACCAGCCGGAGTTCGCCAAGTGGCGCAAGCTCCGGAAAAGCCCTGCCGCCGAATGGATGGCCATGACTGTAAACCGGCCCCTCCTCCGGCACGCCTATGACGCGGACAACAGCCCGTCCGCCGTCGCCTTCCGGGAGGACCGGCATCTTTACCTCTCGCCGGTATGGATGCTTACGACCCTGATGGCGGCAAGGACTGCGGAGACCGGCTGGCCCACCGGACTCTCCGGGCCGGGCACTTCCCTGCTTTCGGGGATTCCGCTCCGGCAGGAGCCTGACGGGTCGTCATACCCCGTCGAGACCATGCTTTCCGAAGACCGGTCCAACCAGTTCCTGGAGATCGGAGTAACGCCGGTAGACGGGGTCAAGAACAAAGGCGAGGTGTTTGTAACGCGTGCCGTCACTGCATCAGGCGGGAGCCTCGAGTATCAACTGGTTCTGTCGACAATAATCCGGCTCGTCTTCTGGTGCCGGGAGAACTTCCGCCGAGACATGGATTCGGAAGCAGTGTCCAAAGGGCTTGCCGCGGTCATATCCGCTTACTTTGAAAAGACCGGACAGGAGCCTCCTGCTGACCTCGAGGTTTTTGCGCCGGATGACAGCTCCGGCATAGTGAGCATCGCACTGACGCCGGAGGGGCTGGTTGATGCGCCCCGCCGGATCGAGCTTTCGCTGAACTGGTGACAATGCTTCAACAGAGGTCTACGATGTATACCTCGGCCTCGTCGTCGCTTGCGAACTCTCCGAAGAGCAGGGAGTCGGGTGTCCCGGTGACCTTTACAAAGTAGGAGGAGTTCTCGTCCAGCTCGTTCTGCACCGCCCAGGCGGTGAACTCCTTGTCTCCCATCTCGAGCTTCAGTCCCTGTTGGGGATAGTTGAGGATCATCTTCTCCTGGGGAAGTTGTCCTTTGGGCCCTACCCCGTGGGCCTCGATGTCTGCTCCTTCGCCGGAGACTCCGAACATGACACCCTTCCAGGAGCCTGCGGCAGGTCCTACCTCCATCCAGGTGCCCAGGTGGGCCAGGCCGTAGGTGTCGAGTCGGTAGTCAGTTTGGTGGGGTTTAAACGCCTTGTTGGCCCGGGCTACCAGCTTGGCCCCGACAGTGGAGGAGTTCAGGGCGAGGACCTCGGCGTGCTTGAGCGGAGTGGGAAGGTCATCTACGGAAACGGGATCATCCGCATCATAGAGGAAACAGACGGGAAAGCCGTGTCCTCGCTCCGCCTGGATGCACAGGCTCAGCAGGCTTACACCGCAGGCCGTGTCCCGGTCTTGCAGAGCGCTTTTTCCTCCGGCCAGTATCCACAGGGACATGTCGGGGTCGAGCATATTCTGGCGTGGTCCCATCCATCCGGACTTCTCTATCTCGCTGGTCCAGAAATGACCGTCAGGCTCCAGGCCGTAGTTTTTCACTGTAGCCATCAGCTCCTGGGCCATCTCCTGGTTATTGCCGAGCACACTTATCCACACTTTTTTCATGATCCGTTCTCCCCTTTGTCACGAAATATCCGCCCGGTTTATTCAGGCGGGGGCCGCTTTACTTTTTGGTCTGGTCCTGGAGCTGCTGGTGGAGTTTCTTTTGCGCGTCCTGAAGCGCCTGTTGCAATGCCTGGACCAGGGTATAGGAGTTGGCCACTGATATCACGATCCGGTTTCCAATGGTTACGTGCTCGGGCATGGAACGGTGCTGGTTGCCGAACTCGATGACCACGTCTCCGCTTCCCACGTACACGTTGAACACGTCGCGGTAGACGTACTCCAGCTCTGGCGAAACATGAAACTGGACGTTTTTCTTCTTGTCTTGGTTGTCCTGTCCTTCAGCCATTTTTATCTTTCCTTTTTAAAAACCGATATCCGGGGTTTTTTTCATGTCATGATCATGACCTTGGTCTGCGAGGGAGCCAGGGTCATTCCGCCGGGCACATTGGTCGAGTTCTGCATGGCAGTGGAGAGCATCTTGGTCGAGGGCATTCCACCGGTAAATACCTTGGTGCTTCCCATGGTGTTTCGGGCCGGTCCCATGACTGTTCCGGATGCGACCCCCATGTTCACTCCCGCGTTGTCGCCCATGGACATGGGTATGGTCGTGCCCAGGTTGTGCGCCGGCATCATGGATATAAGGTGCTTCATATTGGCCGTAGGCGGGACCGCCATGGGCAGTTGCGCGGTGTTGGGGTAGGGCACCGGTATGGGCGGCGCCGGCGGCGCCGGAGTGAGGCACACGTCGGGCATTCCGAAATCCATTCCTCCCATCGAACAGTTGGCAAACATTGTTTTCTCCTTTTTGTTTTTTATCCCATAAAAATGCGTTCGCCGTCAATCTTGGTTTCTTTCTTGCTCACCATGGCCGTATGCTTGGAGTCCATGGTGTAGAGTCCTTCCACCTTCCTGGTCATCTGCCCGGAGTTGACCTGGTCGCAGTCCTCGGTTTTTCTGACGTAGCTCTTGGCCTTTTTGATGACCTGGCGGGAGATAGTGCTTATGAGGCGGGAGACGAGATGAACCGCCTGGTAGCTTGCTTGCAGGCGGGAGCCGGTGGCGACGAGCTCGTCGAAGTTCACGGTTGCTTCGCGGCTTTTGTGGACGGCTTTATCGGAGAACATGCAAAGCCGCTCCTTTGAAGCCAGGGTTACGCCTTCTTTAGCGGACAAGCGCACCGATCCGGCCGGAGCAATTACGGCGGCGTCCGCGGGCAGGGAGATGGAAAGGTCCTGCCTGCCGGGCCGCTCGAGCACGGCAAGCACATAGCACTCGCCCGAGTCGTCTTCCGCGACCATGACAACGTCGCCCGCTTGGGGCTGTACCAGGCAACTGAAGGCAACCGCGGCGTCAATAACGGCGTCCGCCATACTGAGCCGGCAGACCCTGTCCTTTTCGGATATGACCTCCGCCTTTCGGAGAGATGAGTCTCCCCTTCCGAAAGCCCATGCCTTTTCTGCTGTTTGCGTGTTCATTCTTTCCCCCATTGTTCGGCTTTTTTGCGCTTCTTGTCCGTACCCAAAGCGAGCGACTTTCCGGAGCCGGTCCACAAAGTCTTCTCCTCGGTGATCTCGTGAAGGTTGGCCCGGAAGAGGCTTGCATTGGTAAAGTTGGCCCGCACTATGTTGGCGTGAGATAGGTCCGCATAGGTAAGGTCTGCGCCGGAGAAGTTGGCCAGCTCCGCGGTGACCTCTGCGAGCTGGGCCATGTACAGGTTGGCGGAGTTGAGGTCGGACCTTGTCAGGACCGCTTTCTGCATGCTGGCCTTTTCCAGGTTGGCGTTCTTAAGGCTCGACGACTCGAGGTTGGCCTCGTAAAAGTTGGCCAGTTCCAGGTCGGCGTTGTCAAAGACAGTGTCGGTAAGCGCTGCGTTCCGGAAGCCGCCCTGCTTGAGGCTTGCATTCTGAAAGTTGCAGCCGGTCAGCTCGCACTCGATGAACTGGCACTGGGCAAGGTCCATGTTGCTCCAGTCCACGTTTTTTAAGACCGCGCTTTGAAAGCAGGACAGGTTTATGGCCGCGCCCTGGAAATCGTTTTTTTCGAACTCGCACTCGAAAAAGATTACGCTCTGCATAGTGGCGTTAGTAAAAACCGCTTCTTTGAGATCGCACCCGTTGAACAGGGCCATTTCAAAAGCAGCGTTTGCAAAGGAGCTTCCGCCGAGCTTGCACTCGTTCATTACCGCGGTTGCCATCTTCGCGTTTTCGAAGACCGCGCCGGTTAGTTCGGACTCTATAAACTTGGTGGTGTCCATTGCCGCGGCGTTGAAGTCCGCTTCGGAGAGGTCGCACTTGACCAGGTTGGTATCGGTAAGGTCGGTACCTGCGAACCGGGTTTTTTTCATGTTGCAGCCGTTAAAGGTGGCCTGTTTGAGGTTTGCGCTGCTGAAGTCGCAAAGCTCGAAGTTGACCTGGTTGAAGATTCCCCCGGAAAGATCAACGTTTTTGCAGTCGGTCTCGGAGAAGTCTTCTCCGGAGAAGAACTCGCCGCCCTTCACCAGCCTGGACAATTCTTCACCGGTCATTTCGGTCTCCAGTTTTCGATGAGCGTTGCTTCGAGGTTGCTGCCGGTAAAGTCGGTATTGGTGATGGTGGAGCGGAGGAAGTCCACGGTGAACAGGTTAGCACCCACAAAGGAGGCGTCCACCAGGTATGCCTTTGCAAGGGACCCTTCCATCAGGTTTACGGCATTCAGGTTGGCCCCTGCCAATCTCGCTTTTTTGAAGAAGGCGCTCTTGGCATAGGCCCTGCTGAGGTTGGCGCCCGACAGGTCCGCGCCCATGAAGTTGGAGTTCTCCATTTCCGCTTCGGAGAGGTCCGCTCCCTGCATGTCCAGTTCCTGGAAGGTGGCTTGCTTTAAGAAGGCGCCTTTAAAGCTCATGCCTTGCATGGACGACTTTTCCGGGTCGGTGGAAACCATGCAGGCGCTTTCCATGTTTGCCCCGTCAAAACGCACGTTATCGAACCTTACATCAGCGAACGTACATCGCGTCATGCCGGCGCCCGAGAAGTCGGTGTCCTTTATATCGCAGTCGTAGAATATGCTGGAGTCGAGCTTGGCCCCCCTGAAGCGGGCGCCGCTTATGGCGGATTCGACAAAAGTAAGGCCGGGTATGTTGGCCTCGTCAAGTGCCGTTCCCCTGATGGTGATCTCGAGCGTCTCCGTGTCTTCCAGGTCGGCCCGGGTCAGGTCCGCGTCTGTGAAGTCGGCTTTTGATAGCCGGGCGGACTTTAAGCTGGCGTCCGTAAGCTTTGTCCGCAGCGCATGCACTGCTCCCACGTTTGCTTGCTCCAGGTCGGCCCCGGAAAGGTCGGCGTCTTCCAGGTCCGCCCGGGCGAGGATGGCGTTCTTCAATATGGCTCCCTTAAGCACCGCCTTTTTGAAGTTCACCTGCTCGAGGTAAGCGCCGGAAAGATCGACCCCCGACAGGTCCTGTCCGGAGAGGTCCAGGCAGGCCCAGTCTTTGTGGGACACGTCTTCGCCCCTGCCGACTGCGGCAAGAAAGGCAACAGCTACTTCCTCCACCGGCTCTTTATGAGGAGACAGTCCATCTTCCATGAAGTGGGCGCCCATGATGTAGGCCTCTTTAAAGGCCTTTTCCGCCTCTCGAACGCCGTCCTCCGTCATCTTGTCCGCCTCTTCCAGCTTCTGTCGGACCTGTTCCTCCAGGCCGTCCGTGGTTTCCGGGTCTGCGCCCATGTCGCGGGCAGCGTTCAAGTGCTGCATGGCTTCCATGACTTCAGGAGGGGTCCCCGGCATCTGTTCGAGAATCTCGTCTGCCTTAAGCCGCGGCAGAGGCGCCTGCGGAGGATTATCCAGGTCGATCTGGTCCAGCATCCGGATGGATTTCTCGATTTCCTCCTTCTGCTCTTCCGGGATTTCGGGCGCGTCAGGATCGGAGCTTTGCAGTTGGCTTTGCAGTTTTTCTTTTATCTCGGCCATCTGCTCGCCGGCAGTATCTTTGGCGTACTTTTCCTTTGTCGCGCTGAAGTCGTCCATGACCTCGAAGAGCTGGTCCATCTTTTCAAAGGAGAAGTCCTTGAGACGCATTTCGCCGGTGGTGACCCCTGGCATGATGTCTTCCATCCTGGTTTTCAAGGCCGCGACCTCGGGATCAGGCTCCGCTTCCTCGGCGCCCTTGGCCATCTTTTTTAAATCAACCTGGCCCTCGGGGGGAACGTCAACCCCCTCCATGCCTTTGTCCACATCTTGGAGGGCCTCGTCAATCTGCTCGTCCGCCTGTTGCTGAATAGCGGCAGCCTTGGCGTCCATGTTCTTTGCCATCTCGTCTTCTTCGCTGTCTTCCTCCGCCTTGTCCTGGAGGAGGTCCATGGCACATTTATGGCCTAGAGGTATCAGGTCCTCGGTGATGAAGTAGTTGACAAGCGGCTCGTCGCTGTTGATGCGAAGCTCCAGTGCCCGCCGGTAGTGGTCCATGGTCCTCGGCTCGTCCTTTCTGCTCTCGTAGGCAAGCAGAACGTGGGATATTTGCGAGGCTTCGTCGTCCGTGACCTCGATGCCCTTGCGCCAGATCAGCATGGCCATAAGCTTCTCCGGAAAAAGCCACACCGTGTCCAGGTTCATCTCGAGCTCCTCGAAGTCGCGGCCCGCGCTCTTTGCGTCGTACTTTATAAAGCAGCGGGCGTATAGCCCGGGCAGCTTTCCCCGGACCACGGGCGTTTCCGGGTGCATGTTGACGAGCTCGAAGGACTCGTTACCCGCGAAGTAGTCCTTCATCCACTGGTCTTCCGGCGCTGCCAGGAAGTATCTCCAGTCGAGGTCAGCGGGGTATCCGGGAAAGTACTTTTGCTTGTAGTCCCGGTCATAGGTAGCCTGGAAGCGCATTCTCTGGGGCCATGACGGGTCCAGGGGCCCGAATCCCGCGGGGTCGGGCCGGTCGCTTTTCGAGGCCACCATTTTTTTGGGGGCTTCGATGCAGGGCAGTTTGCCGTCCTTGTAGCCGATGCCTGCGGGGTTCTTGTCATACCCTTCTCCGCCAAAGGCATAAGCATAGTCCACGGGCATGGTACTGATTGGCTCGTGTCCCGCGGGAGAGCCGTTTTTCCAGTAGCGGGGCCCGAACACGTAGAGCCTTTTTTCAGTTTCTGCCACCCGGACCATGACTTCGCCGCCGGTCACGGGCGTGCCGCCCGTGGCGTAGAAGCTGCCGGAGACCAGGAACTCGCCGTTGGGCTTGGGCATGCCGCTGTCCGGAAGGGGGTTTTCTCCCATGCACTCGAAGGCGTCCTTGAAGGTGTCGAACTCGAGGAACTCCTCGCCGGTGGCCAGGTTTACTCCCAGCATTGCCGAGGCGATGAAGTAGAACCTCCGGTCCTGCTCGAGCACCCGGGAATTGAAGCTTAGCTGTAGGGGTCTTATGACGTCCATTCTTAGAGTCCCTGGAACAACTGTCCGGCATCGACCTTCAGAGTATTTTTTTTAATGGCTGCCTCCAGCTTTTCAAAATCAAGGCCTTTTTTCTCTAATCCGGTTGTCAGACCTTTTAGGACGAGATCTTGCTTCTCTCCTTTCAAAGCCGCATCTTTCTGGGCCTGCATTCCCATCATTTCCGACTCTAACTTGCCGGTGACCACGTTGAACTCGTTATATCCTCCCAGGTGGCCCTTGAGGCCGCAGCCCGCGGCCAGTCCGAAGTCGAGCTTGAAATCCAGGGCACCGCTCAGGTCGAGGGACGCCCGGGCGCCCAAGGAGACGTCTACTCCGAGCCTGGCTGAGGCGTCGAGGGAGAAGAACAGGTTTGAAGAGAAAGACAACTCCGCGGAGATGATATTGGCCCAGGTAAACTCGTACTTGTTCACCCCGTTGGGCGTAGTGTTCTTGTAGCTATAGCTCAGCATGTTTCCACTTTTACCCCAGGAGTACTCCTCGGATGTTCCCGACTCGGACGAGCTATATCCCAGTTTCTTCCCGCTTCCGGAATACTTTTCCTCCACGTGCTTGCCGCCAATCTGGATTTCCTGGGAGCCGCCCTTGGTCACGGAAATCTGGTTGCCTTCGTAATATTCGTAGGAGTCCCCGAATTTTTTTTCCACCCAGATATCATTGCCGAGGTCTAATTCGTTTTCAGAACCTCCCTGTTCGCTGCTCTTAATGGTCCGCCAGGGAGGGGTTTCTTTCGTCCAATACGGCCCGCCAATTGCCAACAGGTCATACTCGGGATGAGAGTTCAGCTCGGCCTGCTGGTCGATGTGCTCTTCCACGTAGCAGTTGCCCAGGTTGTAGTTCCAGTACCCTCCGAAGTCATAGATGTTTCCTTCCTGGGTTATGAAGGAATCGAAGCTGGAGACGAAGACGTGAGCGCCGGCCTGCATGGCTTGCTCCAGGGTGGTGGTATCATTGTCGCCGTGTCTTGCCTTCAGATTGGAAGGATTGTAGTCGCCTCCGAACTCGTCCAGCATTTGTTTAGTGCTTTTCGGTTCGTTATCGCCCGCCTCTACAGTAAGGTCCGCAGGCTGGCTGCCATAAAACTCGCCGTAGCGATGGTAGGATTCAAGCCACAGGTTCTCCGCAGTTTTAATCCTGATCCCGTCGTCCCCTTCCACGGTTTCCATTTCGCCTACGTTAACCACTACATCTTTTGTCCGATAGAACCGGACTTCTGTTTGTATCTCTCCCCGGCGTACGCTTCCTATTTCCTGTTCGTCTAAGCTCACGTTTTCATCCAGGGTCCAGGTATTATTCTCTATAGTGCAGCTACCGGAATCTTTCTGGCCGTCAGAGAGCAATGATGATTCGGATAAGCTGAAAACAAGGTATAAAGAATCTGCAATTACATAGATATTGTCGTTATCATAAAACATGCAATGACCTGAGGTGAGATACAGGTTCACCGTGTAAGGTATCTCAAAAGGGTAGATGGAGCGTGGATTTATTAATACTCTTAAATTACCGTATACTCTGGCCACTAAGAATGCTTTTGTCAGCCTATAAGTCAGAGTCGAGCCGTCATCATCAATTGCAGCGGTTTTCGGCGGAGCAGGACTGGTCAGGTTCCAGGTGACGGTTTCCCCATCCAGGGACTCCACATAGGTATCGAGAGACTCTCCCTCGTTAACATTATACGGGTCCGGCGGATCGTTATACGCTCCTATCCTCATCCATGAGCCGGCGGTGGGGGACTGCATGAGCATTCGTTGTCTTCCTTCCTGGTCGTGCATGTGCATCACGTTTCCGCCCGCTGACTTCATCATGTTATAAGCGGAGTTCTGGTCATTGACCACGTTCTGGTCTTCCGCAGAGGGCACAGCCGAGGCAATGATGGGCCGGTCGGGGTCGCCGTCCATAAAGGTTAAGAGGACCTCTGCGCCCTTGCGGAGTGGAAAGTGCATTCCCTCGTCAGGGCCCGCATAGGGAGAAGCCATCCTTACCCACCGGGAGGCCTTCTGCCCCTTGCGGTCGCTCCTGTCGAAGGGCAGCTTGACCTTGTAGCGTCCGTACTGGTCGAGCTCTGCATACTGGCCGCTTCCCTCGGCCTCGACCTTGGCGTTGATGGTCCCGTAGAAACGCGGCTTCGGGGTCTTTCGCTCGGGCCGATACTGGAGATCGTTTTCAATGGCCTCGATGGAGTTTAAGTAGTAGGGCTTTTCCTCTGACTCGGAGAGGTTGACATTAATCCCCGCCAGCAAGGTTGCCGCCTGGCTGCCTTCATGGCTTATATCGGTTATAAGGTACTTGCGGTTGTAGGACTTCTGATAGTGCCGGTCGAGCTCGAAGTAGTAGCCGGGCCGGAGAAAAGCTGCTGCGGTCTCGCCGTGATAGACCCTTTTTCTGCAGAGTATCTCCTGGGCGCGGAGCTTTGCGTACTCGTCTGCTTCCTCGTTGGTCTTCATGTGCTCGCCGTAGATGTGGACCTCTCCCCTGCCGGCGGGCGAGACCTCGGCCTCGCCGGTTATTCCCGGCGGAGACTTCCGGTAGTTGAAGTCCTGGAGGGTCACCTTTTTGGGCACTGGTTTCTGCCTGCTTATAAACGCGGTTGCCGCGTTCTTCTGTCCGCTTATCTCCATCCCGGAGGGGGGCGAGTAATTGACGAGTTTTTCGTCGGGCAGGTCCACGTGCGCCATGTAGGTATCGGTGATGACCATCTTTTCCTTGTCTTCGGTCTGCTCGAAGAAATAATATATGCCTTCCCTCTCCATCCACCTGGAGATAAAATCGAGGTGCGTCTCCTGGTACTGGCACACGTACGACCACTGCCTGTACTTGCGCATGAACCTGAGGTCGTAATCATCAGAGGCGAGTCCTCCTTCCTGGAGGACCTTTTCGAGGATATCGGGAAACTTCATTCCCAGGTAGACCTCGCTCACGTTGTACAGGGACAAGAGCCACAAGCGGGGCACGAGCACTGCTCTGTAGAAGATATTCCCGTCAACTTCGCTCTGCTGCTCGAGGCCTGCCAGCACGCCGTGCACGGGCAGGGTTTTCTCGGGGCGGAGATACAAGGTGGCGGGATGAGCGAGTACGTCCTCCTGGTCAATATCCGCGACTTTGGTGACCAGGTTAATGTCGAACTCGTAGGGCTTGGATATGCCCTCGGTCCCCTTGAAGTTGACCACGGAGAACGTCTCCGACTCCAGCGCGGGAGTATGGGAGACAAAGAAAAAGCTTTTCTCTTCGAGGTATGTCATTTGCTTACTCCTTGAACGACAGGCTGAATGCCCCTCCCTCGCCGATGTCGAGCTCCGCCAGGGATGGCATGGTGTCCGAGCTCATGTAGGCCAGTATCTCCTGGGCCATGAGGGGCGTCAGGGTCCCCCGGATGATGTGGTCTATGTTGCGCGCGCCGGTCTCGACCTCGTTGCAGCGCTCGGCTATGGTGTCGATTACCTTGTCGGTGTAGCTCAGCTTCATCTTGTTGTTCTCGACGAGGCGCCTGGCAAGCACGTCCATTTTGAGTCGCACGATGTTCTTCATGGCCGCGGGGTCCAGGGTGTAATAGGGCACGATGGTCATGCGCGCAAGGAGCGCGGGCTTGAAGTGGTTGCTGAGGATGGGCCGGACGGCGCTTATCAGGGTCTCCATGTCCGGCCGGTCTCCGTCGTTTGTCATCTCGGTGATCACGTCGGTAGCCAGGTTGCTGGTCAGAAACAGGATGGTGTTCTTGAAGTTGATGACCTTTCCTTCGCCGTCGGCGAGCATGCCCTTGTCAAAGACCTGGTAAAAGAGGTTCAGGACCTCGGGATGCGCTTTCTCCACTTCGTCGAGCAAGACAACCGAGTAGGGCCTTTGCCTTACCGCCTCGGTGAGCACGCCGCCTTCGCCGTATCCCACGTATCCGGGCGGAGAGCCGATGAGCCTGCTCACGGTGTGGCTTTCCATGAACTCGCTCATGTTGATGGTCACCACCGACTGCTCTCCTCCGAACATGAGGTCTGCCAGCGCCAGGGCGGTCTCGGTCTTTCCGACCCCCGAGGGTCCCACCAGCAGGAAGGTCCCCATGGGCTGGTTGGGGTCTCGGAGTCCGGACCGCGACGCTTTCATGGCTTCGCCGAGTATGGCCACTGCGTGGTCCTGCCCCTTGATTCGCTCGCCAATGCTGTCCTTGAGCTTGAGCACGCTGGTGGCCTCGTCCTTCATGACCTTTCCCACCGGGATGCCGGTCCAGTCGGAGACGACCTTGGCCACCATATCGGGGTCTACCTCGACGTGGATCAGCGTGGTCTCGCCGTGCTTGTCCTTGAGATCGTCCAGCGCCTCATTGATCTTCTTTTTCAGCTTTTCACGCTTGTCCTCGTCCTCTTCGTCGGTCAGCTCGGCTCGAAGGTCTATCACCTGGTTGGATGCCTCTTTTATCTCCTGCCACTTTTGATGGAGTTCTTCGACCTCTTTGCCCAAAGACTCGATCTCGTCTTCAGCGGCCTGGAGAAGGTCCTGGTCTATCTTGATGCCGTTGTTGAGATCACGAAGTAGGGCGTTCTTGGTCCGCTCCTGCGCCAGGATCCTTCTCTGCTTGTCGTCCAAAATGTCGGGCTTGGAAGTAAGCTCGATCTTGACGCGCGCAGCAGCAGTGTCCAACAGGTCCACCGCCTTGTCGGGAAGATGCCGGCCGGATATGTAGCGGTTGGACAGGTCCGCTGCCGCCAGGATGGCGTCGTCGCGGACGATCACCCCGTGGTTCTCTTCATACTTGTCCTTTAAGCCCCGCAGGATGGTGACCGTGGTGTCCACCGAGGGCTCGTCAAGCTTGACCGGCTGAAACCTCCGGGCAAGCGCCGGGTCCTTCTCGAAGTACTTCTTGTACTCCGACCAGGTGGTGGCTGCCACGGTGCGAAGCTCGCCCCTCGCCAGAGCGGGCTTGAGCAGGTTGGCTGCGTCTCCCTTGCCCCCGGAGCCGCCGGAGCCGATCAGGGTGTGGGCCTCGTCAATGAAAAGGATGATGGGTTTCTCCGAGGCCTTGATTTCGTTGATGACGCCTTTGAGGCGGTTTTCAAACTCGCCTTTCATGCCGGCGCCGGCTTCGAGAAGCCCCATGTCCAGTCCCATGATGGTTACGCCCTGAAGGATGTCCGGCACGTCGTCCTCGACTATGCGCAGGGCCATGCCTTCCACCACCGCGGTTTTGCCTACTCCGGCCTCTCCAACGCAGATGGGGTTGTTCTTGCGCCTGCGGGCGAGGATGTCGATCATCTCGCGGATTTCGTGGTCCCTGCCGAACACCGGGTCTATGTCGCCCTCAGAGGCTTTCTGGGTAAAGTTTACGCAAAAGCGCTCCAGTGCGGATTCCCCGGAAGGCGCTTCCCCCGGCGCCGCGGGCTCTCCTGCATAGTCCGCGGCCTTGGAGGACACCTCCTTGGAGCCTTTAAGTATGGTCCAGAAGTCGTTGGCCAGCGTTTCCCTGCCCACGGTCTTTAGAAGGTCCACGTATCTTCCCGAGGCAAAGAAGGAGGGCTTGGCCAGGAAGGCCAGCAGTATGGCTCCCGAGCGGATTTTCCTGTCACCGAGGTCGATGGATGCGACCATCCAGGCGTGCTGAAACAGCTCGATCAAAAGCGGCGAAAACGCGGGCTTGGAGGCGTTTCCGGTGCGGAAGTCCTCCATTGCTTCTTCGAGCGACTTCTTGACCTGGCCGGTGTCCAGTCCGTACTGGCGGCAGATGATGGGCCAGTCCGAGTTGGGGTCTTCGAGCAGCTTGTCCAGGAAATGCTCGATGGTGACCTCATAATGGGTCCTGGTCACGCACAATCCTGCCGCGGCCTGGAGCGTATTGGCGCAGAAGTCGTTGAGTCGGAACAGAAGCGATTTAATATCAACGTCAAACATGTTTATTCCCCCCTTAGCTGGAAAGTTTGTTTATTCGTACCCGGGACCTTGCAATGTCCGGGTTTGCCGCTTCAATTGACCTGGAAGACCACGTCAGCCATTTGGTTGTACTGTCCGGAGAATATCCAGGTGTCCTCTCCAAGCCTTGCCCATTTGGTTTCTCCGAGGCGGGCCTGTTGAAGCTCGCCTTTTTCGAGGACCACCTGAAGCTCGCACTCATAAGGCTTGACAAGATAGAGCCGGGAGAGGCTCTTGATTTTTTCATATCCTTTTTTGCCGGGCAGATAGCTTTGCAGGTCGTCCGCCTTTTCCGGCCCGATCCTGACCCTGTACTTGCCCATCCGGTCTTCTATCTGGGAACCCAAGTAACACTCTTCTGCCAGCACGTTTCCGGAAACACCCAGCCGGAACCTCTGCTCCTCGGGGATACGGACCCTGCGCTTGATCGCGGGTATGATCGCAATGCGCTGGTTGTCGAGCGCGTCGGCGAGCAGCGTGCGCAGCCCCTTTGCCGACTTCGGCGACTGGGTCAAAAGCCCGATATAGCGGAGCAGCCGATAGGGGTCGGGCAGGTCTTTCTCGATATCGTTTACGCCCAGCCCCAGCAGGCTGAAGAGGATATGCCGGTAGTCAATGTTTTTTTCGTCGATCAACTTTACCGGGATGCGGTACTTGCTCCAGATTTCATAGAACAGGTAATAGAGGGGGTAGTTGAATATGTCCAGGAAGTCGCGGGTGACCTGATCTCTTTCGTCGGGCTCGTTGATGAGGTCTTCGGTGTAGAATGCGGGCAAAGGCGATGACTCGCCGTAGAGTCCCAGGAAGTTGGCTGTGACCATGTACTGCAAAGGAGTATCGGAAATCTTATTGATGTCTTCGATCTCGGTGGAGGGGTGTCCCAGGCTGAGGTGGGGCCTCATCCGGACGTGCTCGCGCACGGGATGGGTCTTTTGCTCTTCCGGCATCTGTCTGACGATCAAAAATCGCAGCAGCCTTACTGCCTGGAAGAAGGAGAAATTCCTCCCGTTTTTTTGAAGCTCCTTTTTCAGATCAAAGGCCGGTCGCCCAGCTTTGGCGTCCATTTATATTTTTCCCCTTTTAAGACGTCTTCCATCGTAAAGTTTGTAAAGCTGTTCAGGCTGGAGTAGCTGCTGAACAGGTTGTCCAGGATGGCCCCGAACATGTACAGGTCTCCGTCGGAGGCGAAGTTCTCCGAGTTGATCTTCAGCTTGATCTGCTGTCCTCTCATCACGTATCCCCTGACCAGGCGGTCGGCGGGCTCGACCTGGAGCCCGGTTATTCCTTCGATCCTTTTCAGGTTGGCAAAGGTGTTTGCCTGGTCCCTGCTGTCGGGGAATATATAGAGCTTTAGAAGCTCCTTTAAGTTGTCTTTGTGGGCGATGGAGAAGAAGTTCAAGCAGTACAGTGACAGGAACCTCCACATGAGCGTCTGTCCCAGCGGCGGGAGCACGCTGGCGGTGGTCGGCCGGATATTTTTGAAGTCAAGCAGCTCGGGCGAGTCCGCGGTCTTATCGCAGATGTCCCCTACCTTGAGGTTTTCCGCCAGCTCGCCGTTAGTGCAGGTCACCTTTATGGAAAGGGTCTGCGGCACCGGCTCTCCCTGCTCCTGCGGATAGGTCATGGATATCATGGCGTCAACAAAGTTGCCGATGCGGGACCTTCGGAACGACACGTTATATACGGGGATGTTTTCCGCCTGGGAGTGGAACAGCTCAAAGGGCTGATATTCGATTTCTTGTACCGTTCCCTGCTGGTAGCCGGTGACCTGGTCCACCGAGTAGACCTGGTAGGTGTTCCGTCCGGCTCCCGAGGCTCGGATACGGTACTCGTTTTTTTTATGATCCACCAGCAACGGGTCAGCCTCTGCAGGGAACACGTTGATGGCGGGCGTTGCAAAAAGCACGAACTCGTCCGCCTTCAGCCGGGGAAGCTGGAAAGGGAGCCTTTCAAGCTCGAAGACCATGTCGAACCGTGCGCTCGTTCCCCGCTCCTGCCATTGTTCCAGTCCGTTTACGTCGACAAAGAGGAACTTCTGGGGAAGCACCAGGAACTCCTGGAGGATGCGGTATCCCGGAAAGGAGTGGGAAGGATATGGAATCATGGCCTCGTTGTCGGCAAAGCCCGCGGGAGTCACGCTGTCCGGTCTCAGGGTTACCGGTTTTCCGCCCTTGCCCGGCGATACGGTAACGCTTTTCAGGTAGTTCATGAAGAGGCTGTAGATATTTGCCGCCACTGGAAAATCCTGGGCCAGGTAGATGCGGAGCTTGTCCGTCTCCCACATCTCCAGGTCCATGCCGTAGAGCTCGAAAGAAAAGCGGATACAGGGCGACCTGCCCGCGGGGGTCTCCAGTACCGCGTCGGTTATCTTTAAAGGATGGACCTCCAGGTCGTAGCAGGTCTTGAACATCGCCCGGGTCCCGTTCATGGGTTTGGATGCCACGCTTATGCCGGCGGGCACCTTGTATACTTCTTTTAAGTTGGGTCGGGGCGCGAACTGCATGATGGTCGCCGAAGGCAGTGGCCGGAGATAGTGTGGAAAAACTATGCGGAGCAGTCCTTGAATGATCTCGGGGAACTCGTCGTCCACCTTTTCCTGCAAGAGAGCCGCCAGAAAGGCGACGCCTTCGAGGAGTCTTTCCGCGTCCGGGTCGGTGCTCGGTCCTTTCAACATGGGGGCCAGCGCCGGATGAGCATTGGAGAACTCCGCGGCTAGCTCCCGGAGATTGGCGAGCTGTTCCTGGTAGTACTGGTTAAACATTTCTTTTCTTTCCCGTCACAAGAGGGCCAAGCATCTTTAATGCAGGGCACACAATGATTTTTTCACGCAAAGGCGCAAAGTCAAGATATAAAAAGAAAGATGTTCACGTAAAAAGTCAAACATACAATTCGAACTCTGAAGCCGCGCTTTATAGCCGGGGGCTGCTGTCTGCGTGCCTGTCTGCCATGTCCGGCACAGGCTAGTGCTCTGTCACTCGAAAAAAGGGGAACGGGTCTAATGAAGATCGCGGCTAAAGCCGCTCGCACGATTAATTTCTATTCCCCAAAAAGCTTTTGACAAGACACTAGTGCTTTGACCGCCAGCTAATGTCGGGTTGATTAATTTCAACCAATCACTATAGCCGCCAGATTTGACCTGCGACCCGACACAAAGACGCGGTCAAAGCACTAGCCCCGGCAACGGATTCTTTTGGTGCGAGCGATTTCAATCGCTACTCAAGTCGCTTTGCAACCAATAAGCTCTTGCCTTTATTAGATCTCTATCCTTCCCTCCGCGGAGATAGTTGCCCGCAGGGTGATGGTGAAGTCTCCCTCCCTGGAGGACGCGGTCCCCTCGATCTCTATGGACATGGTGATGTCGAAGTCCTTTTTCTCCAGGAACTTCACCTTGACGGTTTTCAGGCGGGGCTCGTACTTGTTTATGGCCAGGAGGATCCCTTCCTGGATATCGCTGATCGACTCGGAGGGATCGGTGGAAAAGCGGGTGGCCATGGAGTGATAGTCCGGCACTCCGTAATCAAGTGCGATGGGCACACTTCCCTGCCTGGTGTTCAAGATGCGAATCAAGTGTTCCCGGATCGAGTTCTCCAGGATTTCCTGCTCCCGCTTCCCCTGCTTTTCCTCTTCGTGGCCCGCGCTGCTTATCCTTTCGAGGAGCCTCTCTCCGCGCATGGTTCCGCCTTTTCGTCAGGACGCCTTGTCCCGGCTTACATCAGATCTTTGAAAATTTGTTGCGGTCCTCCCCGCTTCCGGGAAGAGGGAGGACCGCAAACTTTGTCATCAAGCCTTGGGAGCGCTCCAGGAATCTTCGGCCTCGATTCCGTCGGGCACCCATGTCCAGATGATCT
>CAYQTK010000015.1:0-40220 GCA_964420375.1 uncultured bacterium | reverse complement strand
AGAGACCGGAGGCGTTAATTCAGGCGCTAATCAAGACGGTGCGCGCCTTTGCGGGCGGCTTTTCCCCCTCTGTTTAAAGCGCTCAACGATTCCGGGGACCCGAGTCGGAAGGTTTATCCCCTGCCGGGACTTTGTTTCGCCGCTCTTGAAGAACTGAGGGTGTGCGACATATTTAGTGGCTATTGCCTCCCGGGTGGCAACGCCACAGGCTGAACGCCTCCCCATGATGAACCTCCGGCAATCGCGATTCCGGCGGCCACAGCCGAAGCAGGTTACATAGTGCTCTGTCTCTCGAAAAAAGGGGAACAAGGCCGACGAAAATCGCGGTATCAGCCGCTCGCACGAAGGTCTTCTGTTCCCGAGAAGCTAAAGCCGCTCGCACGATTCTATTCTGTTCTTCGAGAAGCATTTGACAGAGCAAGTAGTAACGGATCACATGAAAATTTATAAGCTTCGTGCGAGCGACTTAAGTCGCGACTTTCTTCGCTCACCCGGTATTCGTCATTTTAATCTTGACAAGACACTACCAACTGAACCCTTACCCCCTCATCCGGAGTAATATTCGTTGTAAAGAATTGATTCCATCTTATTATGCCGGGGAGATGGCATTGTTTGGGAACATTTAGCCTGTGGCTTCGCCACCCACGCAGTTTCGAGGACAAAACTGCGCGGGCCGCCCTCCCTGAACTTTCCGCTCGCTTCAAGCTTTTCCACCAATGCCTTCCTTCTCTTTTCAATGCCGCCTTCGCTCTTGCCCCTTTATCCCTCATGATGATCTTAGATACTATCAGATCAGTGTCGCCAAAAAGCAGGCCGGCGCAACAGCCAGCAAATATGTCACACACCCAAGAACTGAAATTGCATTTTCAGCCCATGGGGTCTAAATTAAATAAAGGCTCTCGTTCCTGAGGGCCTTGCCTTTCGGCCTCATTCGAGTTTTTTTAGATGTCTTCTGTACTTTTTGCAAGTGAGCTCAAATCCTTTTTTACAAGGGCGCGCGTTTTGGACAAGATTCGCATAAAGGTGCTGCGGCTTCCGGGATACCCGGCGGACATTCCTCTTCCGGCGCGGCAGACTTCCGGCTCCGCGGGTTTCGACGTATTCGCCGCGTGTCCGGAGCCAATAACTTTGGAGCCGGGGGGAAGATATGCCGTTCCCACCGGTCTTGCGCTGGCGATTCCTGCTGGATTCGAAGTGCAGGTTCGTCCGCGCAGCGGGCTGGCGCTGAAGCACGGCATAGTGCTTCCCAACGCGCCGGGCACGATAGACTCGGACTACCGCGGCGAGCTCAAGGTAATCATGATGAACCTGGGCGGCGGGCCGTTCACGATCAAGGCTGGCGACCGGATTGCGCAGCTTGTTGTGTCGCGGGTTGCGGACGCCTGGTGGGAAGAGGTTTTCGAGCTTGACGAAACGGACCGCTCGCAAGGCGGTTTCGGACATACAGGAGTTTAAACTTGGACGAGACTTATCCATGGCTTTCGGGTCTGAACCCGGTTCAAAGGGAGGCCGCGCTTCACAAGGACGGTCCTCTGATGATCGTTGCCGGCGCGGGTTCGGGCAAGACGCGAGTGATCATCCACCGCATGGCCCACCTTCTCATGGGCCACGGGGTGGACCCTTCCCATATCCTTGCGGTGACCTTTACCAACAAGGCAGCGGAAGAGATGCGGACCAGGGTGGGCCGTTTGCTGGGCGCTTCCGCCGGGGTATGGGTGAGCACCTTTCACAGCCTGGGCGCGCAGCTTCTACGGCAGCACATCCACCTTTTCGGCTACAGCTCGTCTTTTTCCATATTTGACGATTCCGACCAGACCAGCCTCTTAAAGAAGGTGATCAAGTCGCAGGGCTACGATCCCAAGATCATGACTCCCAAGCAACTTAAAGGCTGGGTGTCATGGGTCAAGCGCAACGCGCTTACATTGGACGACCTGGAAAAGGGGGACAACCCTGCAGCGCGGAAACAGCTCCCGCTTTTGCGCGAGTACCAGGACCGGCTCCGGGAGGCCAACGCAGTGGATTTCGGCGACCTTCTTCTGCTTACCCATCACCTGTTCGCCAGACATCCGGAGATACTGGAGAGCTACCGGGAGCGGTGGAGATACGTGATGATCGACGAGTACCAGGACACCAACCGGGTCCAGTACCTGTTGAGCCACCAGCTTGCCGGTCCTTCGCAGAACATCTGCGTGGTGGGCGACGAGGACCAATCCATATACGGCTGGCGCGGCGCGGACATCCGGAACATCCTGAGCTTTGAAAAGGATTTTCCCAACGCCCGGGTGATCAAGCTGGAGCAGAACTACCGGAGCACTTCCACCATCATCGAGGCCTCCAGCGAGCTGATAGCACTCAACAAGGAACGCAAGCCCAAGCGCTTGTGGACGGAGAACCCGCCGGGCGGCTCGATCAAGCTCTACGAGGCCGTTGACGAGCGTGACGAGGCGTATTACGTGGTCGAAGAGGTCTTGCGGGAGAAGGGCATGGGCAGGTCTTTGCGCGACATGGCGGTTTTCTACCGCACGCATGCGCAGTCGCGGGTATTCGAGGACATCCTCCGCAAAAGGGAGGTGCCTTATACTGTCTACGGGGGAACCAGGTTTTACGACCGCAAGGAAATAAAGGACCTTCTGGCTTACCTCAGGTTTCTGGTGAACCCCGCGGACGAGGTCAACCTTTTCCGGATCATCAATGTGCCGACACGGGGCATCGGCGCGAAGACTCTCTCCAAGCTGGAAGAGATCAAGACCTCGCAGGGCCTGGACTGGATGCAGGCCTTGCAGCGGGCCTCGGAAGGCAGCGGGCTCGGTCCCAAGTCCCGCGCCGGGCTCAAGCGTTTTTACGATCTGGTGCAATCGTTTTCTCACCTTGTCTCGGGTCCTCCTTCGCCGGTGGTCAACAAGGTCATCGAGGACAGCGGGTACAAGAAGATGCTGGAGGACGAGGGCGGTCCGGAGGCCCGGATGCGTCTCGAGAACCTGGAGGAGCTCATCAACGCGGCAGCGGAGTACGAACTGGAGTCGGAGGACCCGAGTCTGGCGGGCTTCCTGGAGAAGGTGTCCCTGGAGTCGGACATCGACCGCTACAACCCTGAGGAGGGCAGTCTTATCCTGATGACGCTTCACTCCGCCAAGGGCCTGGAGTTCCCGGTGGTGTTCATGGTGGGCCTGGAAGACGGCGTGTTTCCGCACGCCATGGCGGTGATGGAGGACAATAACGAGGCCGGCTCGCGCCTGGAGGAAGAGCGGCGGCTCTGTTACGTGGGGGTCACGCGGGCCATGGAAAAACTGGTGATATCATATGCCGGAAGCCGCATCCTGCGGGGATCGCGCCAGGAATGCAATCCTTCCCCCTTCCTTGCGGAGATACCTTCTTCCTACTTCGAGAAGGTGCGCAAAGGAGGCGCGCTCAGCACTCCCCAACGAAAGTCCCAAAAGCCGCAGAAAAAGCGGCCGTCCCGGGTGGACTACGGTGACTCGGAGTTGGTGTACGAAGACGACCATGCCCACGGTTCTTATGAACACCCCGACGGGTTCACACTTCATCCCGGCGACGCCATCTATCACCGCTCCTACGGCGAAGGCGTCATCAAGCGGTTCGAGGAGTCCGGCGAGCGTCTCAAGATAGTGGTCAAGTTCGGCTCGAAGACCAAGAAGTTCCTGGCCCGTTACGCCCCGCTGGAGCCGGTCTGAAAGAAGCTGGACTGGAAACGGGGCTTGTGATATATTTGTCTGGCCCGTTTGAGAGGATGCGGGCGCCGACGGACAATTTTTATTAAAGGAGTAAGATATGGCCGATACCAAAAGAGAGCAGGAAGAGAAGTACTTTGCCGAGCAGGAGCAGAAAAAGCGGCGTGAGTTCCGCAAGAAGCTGAACGAAGAGAAAGAAAGGCTTAAAGAGGAGAACCTCAAAAAAGAGCACTGGATGAAGTGTCCCAAGTGCGGCAATGACCTGGAGGAAGTTTCTTACGAGGACATCATGATTGACAAGTGTAAGAGCTGCAACGGGATTTGGCTCGACAGCGGCGAGCTCGAGCTACTTCTGGAAGGCCGCAAATCCCGGGGGTTCATCTCCCGCTTTATAAGTTCTACAGTCAAGGAATAAGGCATGGCCCGGCAGGGCCGTCGCGGCACTATCCTCGAAACCGGCCTTGTATTACTTGTCTGTGCCGCGGGCTTGGTGCTCACGGGAGCCGGTTTTCTTCCGCCGTCCTTTGAGGCTGAAAACTGGCTTGTCCCCGCCCTGTTTCTTTACGCACCCGTTGTTTCTTCCCTGCTTAGAAACCGCGACCTTGCCGGCGCCGGCCTGGAAGGCACCGACTGGAGGCGCGCCGGCGTTGATATCCTTGTTTATTCCCTGGTGATTCTGCCCCTGTTCTTTGCAGGCTGGCGCGTTATCGAGCCCTTTGGCATACCCGTCAGGCTCAGCTTCCGTCTTCCGCCCGATTGGGGAATGCTTTTTCTGTGGCACTTTTTCGGCGTGGCCCTTCCGGAGGAGGTTTTCTTCCGGGGCTGGCTTCAGGAGCGGCTTGACGCCATTATCGGAAGGAAGCTGAGGTTTTTGGGCGCAGACATAGGCGGGGGACTCTTCATATCCGCTCTGGCTTTCGCTGCCGCCCATTACGTGCTCGAGCCGCGTCCCGACCGGCTGCTGGTATTTTTCCCCGCGCTTCTTTTCGGATACTTCCGCGAGCGGTCGAACTCGGTATTCGTGCCGGTCATGGCACACGGCGCAGGCAACTTCCTTTTCCTTTTGTTCCAGGTCTCGGCGCAGAGGTTCTAGAAGTCCTCTTGTACCGTTTTCCGCTCTTGTGGAGCGTCTTTTCAGAGTGTTATAGCCCGCTTTTCTGGCGGCGAAGCCGCGCTTTTGTTATTATTCGAGTTCAATGTCCAACAACAGCCATAACAGCCGGGAAGCCCCGGAACGGATGAAGCTCTTTCAGGACACGCTTTCCGGCACCGAGCTCAAGGACCTGTACCGCAGCATCTGGTACCTTTCCTGGCCGGTCTTCGTAGCCCAGGGTCTACGCTCAATAGTGATGTTCATCTCGCGCGCCATTGTGGGCCAGCTCGGCGACCAGTCCTTCAACAGCGTCAACATCGGCCTGATGATCTTCATGGTGATCATCACGGTCATCGCTGCTGTTGCGGTGGGCACGACCGCGCTGGTGGCCCAGTACTGGGGCGCGGGTGACCGGCGGCAGGCGGGGCGCGTCTTGCAGCAGAGCGTGATGTGGGGGTTTATCATCACCGTGGTTATTGCAATATTGGGCATGCCTTTGTCCAAGCTCCTGTTCCACCTGCTGGGCGCGGACCAGAAGACCATGACCCAGGGCACGGAGTTCATGGTATGGCTGTTCGCCGCCCTGCCGCTGGTGGCGGTGGGTTTCTTCCTTTCCGCCGGACTGCGTGCAGCGGGCGATACGCGGACGCCCATGTGGGCGGGGGTGATCATGAGCCTGCTGTCGGTATTTTTCACCTACGGTCTGGTGCTCGGCAAGCTGGGTCTTCCCCGCATGGAGACGCGCGGAGCAGCTCTTTCCATTGATATCACGTTCTTTTCCTTTACGCTTTTTCTGGGCGTGTTGTTCCTGGCGAACAAGACCATCATCAAACTTCCGTTGCGCGGGTGGAGGCTTGACATCAAGACTGGCCTGGCCATATTCAAGATCGGACTGCCCTCCGCTGCCGAATGGATACTCATCCAACTCGGCGTGCTGGTCTATATCTTTATCATCTATCACTACGGCACTGAGGCTGCTGCGGGCTACTTCACGGGCATCGCTCTTTTGACCTTTGCGCAGGCGCCTTCGTTCGGGTTCCAGACCGCTGCCGCCACCCTGGTGGGGCAGGCCGTGGGCGCCAGGGACTTAAACCGCGCGGAAAGCGTGTTCCGCCACTGCGCGCTCCTGGCCTTCGGTCTGATGGCCATCATCGGGGCCACGGTTTTCGTGGTGGCCACCCCGGAAGTTTTGAGCACGGTCTTTGGCGAGCTTTCCGAAGCGTCCATGGATTACGGGCGGACGTTCGCCATCCTGCTGGTGTTTGTCATGCCGCTTATGGGGGTGTCCTTTTCCATGGCCGGCGGGCTGCGGGGCTCGGGCGACACCATTCCCCCGCTTATCGCCTCGACTGTGGGGGTCTACGCGGGAAGGGTGATGATGGCATGGGCGGTGTACACGTTCTTCCATCCCCCGGTCTACATCATCTGGCTTTCCATGTACCCCGACCTGGTGTTGCGCATCCTGCTCATGGCGATACGGATCAAGTCGGGCAGATGGAAGCGGGGAAAGATTGCTGCGACTTCCCCCGCAAGGTAAGAGAAACCTCAGTCGTCGATCTTCACGATCCACAGGTCCTCGCGGCCGCGGCCGGTGGAGGCGTTCACCGCGGATACGACAAAGTCGCCGTCCGACGTGCCGAAAACGGACTCCCCCGACTCCCACCCCTTTTTACCGAAGACCCCCTCCTTTGTGATCTCCCCGGAACCGTCCAACTTTAAAACCCACAGGTCGGCGTTGCCCGCCCCTTTTGACTTGGTGAAGCCCGCTACCAGGAATCCGCCGTTTTCACGCAAAGCAACGGTACGGCCTTCGTCCATGTCTGCTCCGCCGTAGGTCTTCTCCCACAGCATTTTGCCCGATTTATCCAGTTTGAAGACCCACAGATCGTTTTTGCCGGAGCCTGCCGAACGGTTCTTTCCAGCCACCACGAATCCGCCATCCTCGGTTTCTTTTACATCATAAGCAATGTCCAGTCTCTTGCCGCCATAAGTTTTCTCCCAAACTTTTTTCCCCGACGAGTCGAGCTTTATGCAGTAGGCGTCCTGCTGGTTGGATGTCGAGGTGCTGAGCTTCTGTCCGGCCACCAGGTAGATGTTGTCCGAGGTCTTTATTATCGCATGGCCCTTGTCTTTGCGGCGTTCTCCAAAGGTCTTCTCCCATATCGGGTTGCCCGACGGGTCCAGGGACACCACCCACAGGTCCGAGTTGATGTAGGAGCTTATCCCTTTAACACCGGCGAATACCATGGAGCCGTCAGCGTTTACAACCAGTGAGTTTGCGGAGTCGTCATGCTCGCCGCCGTAAAACTTCTCCCATAACTTCTTGCCGGACTTGTCTATCCTGAATATCCACGCCTGCTCTTCTACAGATTCTCCCCGGTCGCTGAAGCCCGAGATGAGAAAACCGTCGCCGGCCTCTCTGATTGAAAAGGCCTCGTCATCGCCTTCTTTTCCAAAGGTCTTGCTCCACAGCTCTTCTCCGTCTTCGCCAACTCTAACGATCCAGGCGTCCCACTTTCCCTTCCCGAATGACTTGGTAAGCCCCGCTGCTATATAACCGCCGTCTTCACACTCGATAATGGAGTTGGCCTTGTCATTGTGGGACCCGCCGTATAACCGGTCCCACTCGACGCTTGAAGATGCGGAGGCTTTGTCTCCCTTGTCGCGGTCACCGCCATTTTCGCAGGACAGCGTAAAGCACGTGAACAAGACCAGTACAAAAGCAAAAACCACACTTCTTTTTTTCATATTCACTTCTCCTCTCGATTACCGTTTCAGTGTATTTAGTGCTTGTTGCGAAACGGAGGTTTAATTTACTTTTGCGGCGCTGTTTTGGAGTGCGGCAGCAAGCTGTCCGCTTTTCCGCCGGGAAGCTTGCTTGTCGGAAATGCGCTCCCCAAGAGGCCCACAGTTTACGAGGCGTCTTTTGGTAAGTTCCGGCAAGCCGGGCCTTGTGAAAGCGAAAGCAAGCTGTCCTGTCTGCGTGACTCCGAAAACGGAGTTTCGCAACAGGCACTAATTACAGAAAAGGGGGCCGCATGCCCCCTTACCGTTTCTCTCGTCTTCTCCTCTTATCGGCCTCGGCTGTTGAGCGAGTATTTTGAAGACCAGATGCCCAGCATGCTCTTCTGGGCGAACTTCTCGAGACGGTTGAACAGGACGCGGTAGTCGGTGTTGGGCTTTTCTATTTTGACGCGGGCGTAGCCGTTCATGATAAGGTCTGCATTTACGAACATGTCCTTGCCCACGTAGACGTAGGCCATCAGCCTTCCCTTGGCGTCGTAGCGCTTCTTTCCGAAGATAAGCTGTACGTTCTTGCCGCCCATTATTTTCCACTGATATTTCACCGCCTCTTTATAGACGTCGCTGTTGGGGGGCAGCTCGGAGGGGAACTCGAGTCCATTATAGGTCACCTTGCGTTTGTCTTCCAACTGGAAGGTATCGGGAGAGACGATCCTGATGACCTTGAACTCCTGGATGTTGGGTATCGGCTCTCCTCCCCATTCCGCATAGGCTTTACGGAGCCGGTTATACTGCTTTTCCGTCAAAGTGGTCCCCGGCGTGGCCCCCCTGATGACGTTGCGGTTTCTCTGCGGTTTCTCCTTGGTCACCTGCTTGGCCGGGGAAGAGTGGTCGAAAAAGCGAATGTTGCCTTTGCCGTCCTTCTCAAAGCCGAATCCATCCGGAGAGACGTAACTGTCGCGATCACTATAGCGAAGCAGCGATTGATAAGGAGTAGGTACACGGCTTATCTGGTCAGTGGCATGGGTGGAGCCATTTTCATCTTTCCAGATGTACATTACCGCGAGCGCGGCCTGGCTGATTAAAAGGGACACGAGAACGACGGGAAGGATGCGTTTGAGCTTCATCTTTTTCACCTCCGCTTGATCTGCTTTGTAAATGACGCTTCCGATTTTCCAACTTGATTTGTTTTTTTTATTATATAACATAACTTTTGAAAATACAAGGGCGAAAACACGGGGACTGGTCGAGATGATGGCCGTCGCAGTCCTCGGCCGCTAAGGAGGAAGCATGAGAACCGTGACAAGATTTACGCCTTTAACCGTCATCGCTTTTTTTCTTGTTGTCATCCTGGTATCCGGTTGTGAATTCACGGAAGGTCTCCGGGAGGCCAAAAAGGCCATGGAGAGGATGACTGAAAAAGAGTTTCAACGCCAGTTTGAAGACATGGCCCGGCAGATGGAAGAAGAGATGAAAAAGGCGCAAAAGCGCGGGCGCGACGGTTCTTCTGCCCCGGGCGGCAAGGGGAACGTGGCTGGAGAGAAGCTGACCCGCAATGGCGTGCTGGTCCTGGAAAGCGGCGGATCGGTCCGTTTTTTCGAGATCATCAACTTAAGCAGCGTGCGGGGAATGCTGCGCGAGCGTGACGTTAGAATTCCTTTCTCCATGATTTACCGTTTCGATATTGTTGCCCGTAACGGCGGCTGTGTATGGTATCATTCCGACAAGGGGGATTTTTCCGAGCCCTGCCGCATCAAGGTCGAGCTCAACGACGGCAGGTACTTTGTTCTTGAAAAGGCTTCCATCCAGCACCGCGGCGACCGGGAGCATTTGGGCGATTGCGTTTACCGGGCGCAGGACGGTCGTGGCGGTCCCGATGACATCATCCACAAAGTGGACATGGAGAACTTGAAAAGCGTCCGCTTCCAAAAGAGCTGAGCCGCAACACCGCGCGGACTCCGCGAAACAGCCCCCTTCCCTGCTGAGAGGAAAGGGGGCTTATTAGTTCGGTACGGAGCAGGCTTACGGGGTTGGCTGCGGTTCTTCTTTCGGCGGCTGCATTCCCGGCTGCGGCGTGGGCCGGGGAGCTTCCGGCAGGGGCTCGACGTACTCTATTTCGGCGTCGCTCTTCAGTTTTTCCATGTACTCGCTCATGGCTTCGCGTCTTTGCTTGACTTTGAGGACCTCGATGATTTTTTCCCTGACATCTTCAAGGGAGGCAACACCGGCTTCCGGCTTTTCCATAACTTTTACAATGTGATAGCCCATGTCCGTTTCGATAACCGGGCTTAACTTTCCTTCTTCCAGGTTGAAGGCCACCTTGTCGAACTTTTCCGGCATGGTGCCCTTTTTAAAGGTCCGGACCACGTCCTTCTCCGCGCCGCCGAAGTCGGAGTGTTTCTCGGCAAGCTCCATGAAATCTTCTCCGCCGGCGATCTTCTTGCGGACCGATTCCGCCTTCTCCTTTTTCTCCTGCTTCTGGCTTTGGTCCGCTGCCGGGGAGACGCTCAGCATGATATGCTTTACCTTGACCTGGGGCGGCTCTTTGAAACGCGTCTTCTGGTTCTCGTACTCTTGTTGGATATCCTCGTCAGTGGGTTCTTCCAGTTGTACGTTATCTTCGAGAACCTTGGTATGTACCAGTTGAGACTTGGTCAGTTCTCTGAACTGCTCTTCGCTCAGGCCCAGCTTCTGGAGATAGGATGAAAGCCCCTTATTGCCGGGAAGGTTCTGCTTTAAATTATCGAGCTGTTGCTGCACCTCTGCGGGGTCGGCTTCTATGCCCGCCTCCTTCGCCGCCTGGTTAAGAAGCTCCATCTGCACGGAGTTCATCATGGCTATCCGTTTGAACTGCTCGGCAGGTATTTTGCCCATCTGCGAAAACTGCATCTTAAAGAGCGACTCGATCATCTTGACCTCCGACTTGTAAACCGACTCGCCGTTGACCCGGATCCATACGGGGTCTTCGCCCTGGTCTGAAGCAGGCGTATCCGCCTGGGAACCTGTATCAGTGCCGGGAAAGTCTGACTCGGGTGTTGCCGGAGGAGAGACCGTATTGGAAGCAAGGCCGGAGGGTTCGGGAATTCCGCCCGTGTCGCCCTGATCGCCTGATTGTCCCTGGGAGCCTGATTCGCCGTTTTCGCAGCTTACTGAAAAAAGCAAAAACGCCCCCGCGAGCAATGCCGTGAAAATTTTGATTCTTTTTCTCATTATCTTCTCCTTAATCTTCTCCTTAAAAAAAATGCCGGCAGAAAATGGCCGGCTCCAGACCAAAAACCGGGTATTGCTTTCCCTGTTTTCAAACCTTGAACATATAATATTATGGCAATGATGTCAAATAAAAAGTTCCCGCGAATTGATATCCGGAAAAAACCCTCTTGCTATTATTAAACACGAGCTTATAAAGAAAGACATTGATTAAAGCGCACGGGGGGTTAAAATAGTGAAAGAGAGGACTTAGCAGTTCACATAACTTGAAATCGTCTCTTCGCCGCATGCCGGTCCTCCCAATAGTTGTTCTCAGGGGGGAGAAAAAAAAATGTCTTTTTCTCGTCATCGCTACGTTTTCGGTCCGGTTCCTTCCCGGAGGCTGGGAAGGTCTCTGGGAGTTGACCTTGTGCCTTACAAGACCTGCTCTTACGACTGCATATACTGCCAGCTCGGCAGGACCACACAAAAGACGGTGCAGCAACAGGAGTATTTTCCCGCGGACGAGATACTCCGACAGGTCGAGGGTTATCTGTCCGAACATGACAAGCCGGACGTGATCACGCTTTCCGGGTCCGGCGAGCCGACCTTGCACAGCGAGTTCGGCCGGATCATAAGCTCGATAAAAGTGATGACCGATGTGCAGGTGGCTGTCCTTACCAATGGCGGCCTTCTGGGGGACAGTGGCGTTCTGGAAGGACTGCTTGGCGCCGACATAGTCATACCCAACCTTGACGCGGGCAGCCCGGAGCTGTTTGAGGCCATCAACAGACCTGCGCCGGAGATCGATTTCGACTCCATGATCCGTGGTCTGGAGTCCTTTTGTCGAGGGTTCAAGGGGACTCTCTCCCTGGAGGTCTTTCTGCTGGGCGGCATGAACGCCATAGCCGGCGAGGTTCGCAAGATAGCGGACATAGTACGCGACCTGGGTGTCCGGAGCGTCGAGTTGAACACGGTAACGCGACCGCCCTCCGAAGACTTCGCCATGAGCGTTCCGGGCGGCAAGATGGAGGAACTGGCCGCCCTGTTCGATCCGCCAGCCAAGGTCATCGCGGATTTCCAGGCACGGCAAGATGTGCCTTTGACCCCTGCGGTGTCTGAAGAAGAGATATTGGACCTCCTGGCCCGCAGGCCGTGCACCCTGGAGGACATCGCGGGGGGGCTGAATATTCATCGCAACGAGGCGTTGAAGTACCTCGAGGTCCTGCAAAGCCGGCGGATGATTACCGTTACCAACCGGGGGGCGGTGGTTTATTACGAGAAAAGCGCAAGCAACAGATAGACCTTGATGCACTGCACCCTATCGTACATCTCTTCCCCGGGGACAATAACTTGCGATTGTCCGGTTTTCAGTATAAGTTCCCCGAAACAACCCGTGTCTTTTTAGTTTTTTAGTTTTTGAAGCTGCGGCAGGATAAGGTATAATTTTATATGAAAGGAGTCCGAGCAATGAAACGGGCCAGCTTTTTCCTTTCCAGCCTCCTTCTCGCTCTCCCTTTATTCTATGGCTGTCCGGATAAAAAGACGGAGCCGCCGCCGCCCCCTCAGGAGCTGCTTGACGCCATGGACGCGGCACGGTCGACTTATGACCGGGTCTCCGCGCTTGCTCCCGACCACGATGTCCTGGAGACTTATAAAAAGCTCATGGACCAGGCCCGACAAGCCATGGACCGGCACGATTACGATACCGCGCTGGACAAGGCCCTACGGGCGCGGCTGGCCCTGGAACGTCTTCATGCGCGGCTGATTTACGAAGAGCTGATGGAGAAGTATGACCCTTCGTCCAAGCTGACCTACCATTTCCGGCAGAAGATGAGCAGGTCCCAAGCGGAAGAGAAGAAGGGCGACCTCGAGGCTGCAATAAAAGCTGCGGTAGAAGCCCGCAAGCAGGCCGAGCTTGCCGTGGACTATGAGAAGCAGTGCCTGGAGAAGGGTTCGGAAAGACTCGCCGAGCTTAAAAAGCAGATCGAAAATCTTTACCGTCCGCCCTTCGAAATCATTGAGCTGTACTGGCGCGCCAGGCACCTGGTCGATGCCAGGGAATGCGCCAGTCTGGACCTTGCGCTCGACAAGATTAAGAGGCTTGTTCGGCAGGAGAAGGAGACCATGGTCTACAGCTACCGTCGTTACGAGGTCCACGCCGACGATGAATATATGAAAAGGTACGGCAAACCGGCCATGTTCGAAAGCGTGACCTCAAAGGGACTGGTCAAGGTTATCAACCGTGTCCGGCCTGGAAAAGAGGTGATATTCATCAGGGGCCTGCTGTATACCCCGTCCCGCACTTATTACCTGGTCAAGGACCCGGAAACCGGCATCAAGGGGTGGATGGCCGAAGAGCGGGTATGGCCGGAGCGGGCCAGGAAAATGAAGAAGCTTGGTTCCCGTTATGGTTCCTGAACCCACGGATGAAACGCTGGTGGAAGAGGTCCTCCGAGGGGAGGACCAGGCGCTGGAGGACCTGATTGAAAGGTATCGCTCCCGGGTGTATCGACTTGCTTTCCGGTTCTCGGGCGAAAAGGAAGACGCAGAGGAGATAGTCCAGGAGGTCTTCATGACGCTCTACCGTAAGCTGGACCAGTTCGAGGGCAAGTCGTCCTTTTCCACCTGGCTTTACCGGGTGGCGGTGAACACCTCCCTGATGAAGCTCCGCGGACAAGGACAGGCTGAGCGGGTGTCCATTGACGAGATTCCGGAGGAGCACTTTCAGCAGGAAGAGGAGGCGCAGAACCCGGACGATCTGATCATGACCGAGGAGGCCCTGGCCAGGATCGAGAAGGCTGTGGGCCGCCTTCCCGACGACTTCAAGACGGTGGTGATACTCCGCGACATCGAGGGGTTCTCCAACGAGGAGACCGCGGAGATACTGGGGATCAGCGCCGCGGCTTCCAAGTCCAGAATTCACCGCGCCCGCGCTTACTTGAGAAAACGGCTGGAAGACCTGTACCGGGAGACGGTCGAGCACTGATCCCTGCACATATGCTTTTCATAACCGTCCCTGAAGCTCTTTGTCCGGTGCCGGTCGGAAGATAAGGATGATATGGTGGCCAAGCATAATCCCTTGAATAACGAGTACGAGGAAGACGAGGCTTACTGCCGCGAGTACCTGGGCATCAAGAACGCCCGCGGTCCGCTTGCCAGGCGGCTGCGCGAGATGTATCCTCCGGCCGGCGAGGAGGGACTGCTGAACTCGGCAGTACACGCGGGAAGGTTTGTGGTGGTGGACCTGGAAACCACCGGCATGAAGGCCGACGAGGCCGGCATCATCGAGATAGGGGCGGTGGAAGTCGACGGCTTCCAGATAGGAAAGGAGCTGTCATCCCTGGTGAACCCCGGCGTGCCCGTGCCCTATTTCATAAGCCGATTGACGGGTATCCATAACCGAATGCTCCGGGCGGCGCCGCCACTGGAACAGGTGCTCCCCTCACTCGAGGGCATGTTAAGGGGAAGGATACTGGTCGCCCACAACCTGAAGTTCGACAGGGCGTTCCTTAAAAAAGCCTGGCGGCAAGTGTGGGATATGCCCCTCAACGGACCGGGGTTGTGCACGCTCGGGCTCTCCAGGAGGGTCTTTCCGGACCTGCCTTCCCACAAGCTCGATGCACTGGCCGCACACCTTGACATCCGGGCGGAGAGCAAAGGCAACAAAGGCAGGCACCGCGCTTTGGGGGACGCGAAGATCACGGCCAAAGCACTGGTGAAAATCCTTCAGAAGTTGGAAAGCGAGGGGGTGGGCACAGTGGAAGAGCTTCTTACCCTGCAAAGCTCGAAAAGAAAGAAGAAGCCGTCTCTTCCCACTCCCCACGAGCACGCGGAATACGAGTGACACCCCCCCTTACGGCGCGTCGGCTTCTTATAGGACGCCGCTTTCTACCAGGGAATAAAGGGCAAATCCATCCGGTAATGAGCAGGGACGGCGCGCCACCTTGTCGCAGCAGCAGTTGTAGTCAGGGAAGACATATCAGGGGGCGGTGCTGTATTCTCGCTCATGGGTACCGTGACCTTTTTCCCGGTTTCCATGAACACGGGAGTCCGGGGGGCCACGCCGGAAACCCGGGCCACGATTCTTATGCATCCTGCCGCTGCCGGCGCCGACGGGAAGATACCCGAGAGCCAAAGCCGTTTTCCAAAAAGCCTAAAGCAATAAAGTTATTCATGAGCCGTCTCCCTCCGGTTTTTTGGGCGGGGCCTTGTCTTTCGACCGGTCGGGGGGACGGGGAGGTCTGCCCCCCTGGTTTCTTCTTTTTATCTTGCTGAGCATCATGGTGGTCTCGTATCTCTTTTTCTTGCGTTGCCGGTCCCACTCCTCTTTGCGTTTCTTGTCGTGGACTCCCATAATAATCATGAAGACCCCCAGAAGGGGGAGGAAATGGATGAAATTCACGACCGCTCCTACCACTGCAGAGGATACGTTACGGGTGAACACCAGCAGTACAATGTAAATAAAAAACGTCAGTCCCGCGGACAGAAACCAGTTTCTTCTTTTCAGTAAAGGCTCTTTGTTGGCGCTCAAGTTATGACCTCCTTGTAAAAAGACTATCGGTCGGGGTCTGCCGACGCGTTTCTTTTATAAAACGGAACATGCAGTTTTTCAAGCACGTTCACGGTCCGGCCGCGGCCGGACGTAAGCCGCGCACATCAGGGGGTCCGGCCCTTCTCCGGCGCGGAAACGGCATCCTCCACCGCACTCGTTTCGGTACTCGCAATCGCGACAGACCGGGATGTCCGCAACCGAGAGCACGTGCTTGTAAGACCATACATCGCAAAGCCCTTCACTTATATGCCCGAGCGTCCGGTCATGGTAGAACCCGCATTTGCACAGATGTCCTTCGGGGGTGATTGCGGCGAGGTGGTGTCCGCAGGCGAACCCTTGTGCGGAGCCGTGGTACGACCCGCCGAAGCCGCGATGGAGGTGTTCCGCAGCTTTCTCCAGCAGGCCCTCACTTTGTTGCCACCTTCCCGCAGGAGTGGGAACCTCGAGGCTCCATTCGCGGGCGCCCAGCTCGCGGACCAGCGCTTCCAGCGCGTCCATCTCCGCAAGGTTCTCCGGGTGGACCATGGAGGCCACCGACAGGTCGAGCCCGGACTCAGCAACAAGGCGAGCCCCCGCAACCGTCCTTTTAAAGGTGCCGCTGCCCCGCAGCCGGTCGTGGCCCTTCTCCATGCCGTCAATGGACACCTGGACCTCGTGGAACGGAGCATCGTGCAGCAGTTCCTTATCGAGCAGCAGGCCGTTGGATAATAGCACCGATCGGAAGCCGCGTCCGCAAAGGAGCTCGCATAGCTTGTCAAAGTGGGTGTACAGCAGAGGCTCTCCCCCGGAAAGCAGAAGCCGCAACCCCTGCAGCTCGTCGAACTCGGAGATGACGAGATCGAGGGTCTGCAGGTCCATCTCCCGCGTGCTCGCTCCTTCCAGGTAGCAATGCCGGCAGCTAAGGTTGCAGCGCATGGTAAGGAGAAGCTCCAGGTAGCGAAGTGACGGCACGGGTGACTGTCCTTTCCGGAGCGGCGCGCTCACGGGGGCCGCGGACCTCTCCACCAGGCCCTCGGAAAGCGCGAACTCCAGTATCTCCCGGTCGTTGATGTCCTCTTCCGAGGTCCCCGATTCGACCTCCTTTACGAAGCGAAGGCCGTCGTCCTCCAGCTCGTAGAGTTCGTCCGTGACAATGTTGAAAAGGTGGGGGGCCTCCAGTCCCCGAAAGGACACATAGGGAGCGAAGCGAAGATAGCGCTCACTTTTCATCCAGCCACTCCCGCGCTTCGGGCACTCCCTTTTCCAGAAGCCGCAACCAGCACACATAACCGCCGCAAGGCACTGCGTCAAGTATGTCCTCCCCGCTCATGAAGTCGCAGTCCTCCGCGCGAAACTCGCAATGCCCGCACAGCAGCGCCTCCAGCCGAAGGTCGTGCTCGAAGCTCTCCGGCGGTCTGGTGTTTTCAAAAAGCCCGGCAAGCTCCATGGCCCGTTCGTCGCCCAGCCGGGCGGATATGAAGTTGTAGCCTTCGCAGGAGAGCTCCTCCTTTTCGCCCGGACGGTAAAACCGGCAGTGGGGCCTGCACACCAGCGCTTTTATGGAATCCCGCTCCTTCATGTCTTATCCTTGACTCATTTCTTCGGAATAAGCTCGAGGTGGAGCTTGCGGGAGCGCGGACCGTCGAACTCGCAGAAGAACACCGACTGCCAGGTGCCCAGCACCAGCCGGCCGCCTTCCACTATGACCGTGACCGAGCTTCCCACCAGGCTCGCCTGGATGTGGGAGTCCGCGTTCCCCTCGGCGTGCTTGTACTTGCCGCCGGGGGGGACCATCTTTTCGAGATGATCGAGAATATCGCGAGGCACTGCGGGGTCGGCGTTTTCGTTTATAGTGACCGCAGCCGTGGTATGGGGCACATAAACAACCACAATCCCGTCGGAAAGCCCGGCCTCAGATACCGCTTTTTTGATATCTCCGGTAACGTCTATCATGTCCTTTCTGCTTTGCGTCTTTATATTGACAGTGATCATGTCATCCTCCTCCGCTGTTCGGCTTGGTTTCCGCGGGTTTTTCTCGGCCGCGGGCAAATCTTTGATACTTCCTGTTTTCGGGAATTATCTCCAGGGCTTTATTAAAAGCCTCACGAGACCTGCGAAGCTGTCCCTTCTTCGAGCAGGACAGGCCCAGGTTGAACCAGGCCTCGTCATAGGTCGGAAATAGCTCCACCGCTTTCTCGTAGTTTGCGATGGCGGGCTCATGTTTCCCGCGCCTTGCCAGCGCCGCCCCTTTCAGGTTATAGGCTTTGGCGTACCGGGGGTTCCTTTCAATAAGGGAGTCGGCCACTTTTACGGCCTCCTCTACTTTTCCCATGTCCAGGTACACGGAGCCCAGGTTATACCATGCTTCGACAAAGCCGGGGTCCTGCTCGACGATCTTTTTGAGGAGTTCCTTGGCCTTTCCGCCTCTGCCGGTACTGATGTACCAGATGCTGAGCCGGTTCATGGCCCGGCGGTTACGTGGGTTCCGGCTGACCACCTTTTCCATGAGGTTTATGGCCCGGTCTTTCTTCCCCGCGTTATAAAAGGTATGGGCGCGGTTTATCCTTTCCAGGCTATCTTTCCGGTCCTTGGGGTCCGGCGCCATGGCCATGGGTTCTGCCGGTCCTCCCCCGCTGAAGACGTACCCCAGGCTGGCGAGCTTCTGCTGCGACTTTTTGTCCATCTCCATCCTGCTCCGGCTGGAAAGCGAGTCCCTGCCGTATCTCTTCCGGAGATCGGAAAGCTTTCTCGCCATGGCGCGGGCCCGGCCTTTTTCCTGCTCGTACAGGTCCTCGGTTTCGTTAAAGTCGTCTCTCAGGTTGTAAAGCTCGGGGCGGGGCGCCTCCACGTACTTGTAGCCGTTCGCCACTATCGCCTTCAAGGGGCTCCATCCGTACTGGTGCCAGGGCGAGCGTGTTTCCATGAGCACCGGCTTTTCCTTCCTTTCCGGGGGATCGCTGAACAAAAGCTCGACCAGCGACCTGCCCTGCATGGACCCGGGTGGCTTGATATCCAGGAGCTCGAGTACGGTGGGGGCCACGTCCATGAGGGAAGCGACGCGGTCGGTGTCTCTCCCGGCGGGCAGCACTCCGGGCAGGGAGAAGATAAGTGGTACGTGGGTGGTGGTGTTATACAGGAATATCATGTGGGTCTGCTCGCCGTGCTGGCCGAGCCCTTCGCCGTGGTCCGAGGTCAAGATGATGAGGGTGTTATCGCGGAGTCCGCTCTTCTCCAGGTATCTTATGACCCTGCCCAGCTCGTGGTCTGCATAGGCGATCTCCCCGTCATAGGGATGTGAGGTGATCTTGCGGAACTTCTCCGGAGGCTGGTAGTACTTATGGGGATCGAAGTAATGGAGCCACAGCATCCATCTGTGGTCTGTGTGGTCCTTGATCCACGCCAGCCCCCGATCGGAGACCTTGCCGGCCTTCATCTCCACGAACCCCGCGCCGCCGCTTGATTTGCGCGATGACAGGGAGTCGTCGTAATGATCAAACCCCTGGTCCAGGCCGTACTGCCGGTGCATGACATAAGAGCTGATGATTGCGCCGGTGGCAAACCCTTTTTGCTGCAATGCCTCCGCCAGGGTCTCGGCCTTTCCGGGAAGGCTGAAAAGCCCGTTGTCGTGAACGCCGTGATAGGCGGGATGAGCGCCGGTCATGATGGTGGCGTGCGACGGCAGGGTGATGGGCTGATGCGAGTAGGCCCTGCGAAACCGCACGCCTTCCTTTGCCAGCGAGTCGATCACCGGTGTCCGGGCTTCCTGGTACCCGTAACAACCCAGGTGGTCGGCGCGTAAGGTGTCCACGGTCACGAGCAGCACGTTCAGGTTGTCCTTTACATCGTCGAGCGCCGCCCGGGAAGGACGGTTTATAAACCAGTATCCTCCGGCACCGGCAGCCGCCAACACAAGGAGCAGGCCCGCGATTGCAAGCAGCGCGGGAAGCGGTGTTCGCTTCAGCACGCCTGCTTCCCGGAGCACCTGCTTCACCTCGCGGGAGGACAAGCCGTGCTCATAAGCAAGATCGGAAACGGAACGGGAAGGATACCCCCGCACAATTGCCTTGCGCTTTTTGTTGGATACAGCCATTGCCAGTTAGTCTAAATAAAATCGAGAGGCCCTACAAGAGAGGAGGGGCAAGCATTTGCATGTCATGGAAGGGAAGGCCCTTCTAGTGGCGGACCGCATTAAAGTCTATAAGTTGCGTGCGAGCGAGTTTAGTCGCGCCTGAAGTCGCTCGCCCAAAAGGACTGCTTTTTGTAAGCGACAAAAACAATTGTTACCAAACACTAAGATTTGTCGGCAAGGAAAACCCAGTCAAGAGGTTTTTTGCATCGGGCATCTATTATCTCCCGGCTTCCAGGATGCATAAAAGACAGCCGATATGCCTGGAGGGCGTAAGCTCGGGAGCCGGCCCGGGGAGCTTCGCCGTACTTGTCGTCACCGATTACGGGGTGGCCTTTTGCAGCCAGGTGGACGCGTAACTGGTGCATGACGCCGGTGACCAGTTCGAGTTCGATGAGGGTAATGCCTTCCCTTCTCTCCAGCACGCGGAACCTGGTGAGGGCGTCCATTCTCTTTCCGCGGAAGCGTACTCCGGCGTCGGCAACCACCATGGTCCCCGGCAGGGAAGGATGGCGGGCCAGCGGAGCGTCGATCTCTCCCTGTCTCCTTTTTACCTCGCCTCTGACCAGGGCCCGGTAGACCTTTTTTATACGTCGCATGCGGAGCTCGTGCTTCAGGAAGTCGAAAGCCTGCTGCGTTTTGGCGAACAAGGCCAGCCCTTGCGTCCCGGTGTCCAGGCGGTGGACCAGGCCGGGTTCGAGCAGGCTGTCGCCGACATCTTGAAGCTCCGGCCACTTGTAAAGCGCTGCGTTCGCAAGCGTTCCCCTCTCCTCCGGAGAGAGCGGGTGCGCGGGCATTGCCCGCGGCTTCTCCACTACCGCCAGGTGGTCGTCCTCGTAAGCCACCTCCAACTCCGCGGGCTCCGGCAGCGGGCTTGCCGTGGCTGCCAGTCCCTCGACCTCGACGATGTCGCCCGCTTGCAGCCGGTCGCCTTTCTTCACCCGCCTGCCGTCAACCCGGACCCGGCCCGCGGCTATAAGCTCACGCGTCCTGTTCATGGAGTAGCCCGGCAGCTTCTGATGAAGCCACTTGTCGACCCGAATTGGTCCCTGCTCTACTATGTCCTCCCAATCGCTCGAAGGCATGGCATCCTCCTCTTGCCCCACCTCCAGGATAACACCGCCCCGCGGATTTGTCTTAAAAACCAGAGAACGGGGGTGTTCTTGAGGTGTGCTTGATTTGGAAAAGACTGAGGTCTACCCTATTGTAAATAGTGCCTGATGCTAAACTGAGGATTAATTTACTTTTGCGGAACTGCTCTGGAGTGCGGCAGCTTGCTGCCGCTTTCTCCGCCGGGAAGCTTGCTTGTCGGAAATGCGCTCCACAAAAGGCCCACAGTTTACGAGGCGCCTTTTTGTAAGTTCCGGCAAGCCGGAACTTATGAAAGCGAAAGCAAGCTTTCCTGTCTGCGTGTGAACGCACAGGCAGGCGCACTCCGAAAACGGAGTTTTGCAACAAGAACTAAATAAAGTGCGTTACGGAGGAAAAAGTTTGAAAAAGGCTTTACACTCCGGCCCGGACCAGCCCTGGAAGCGGGGGCTTCTGGTTTATGAAGCGATGTAATTCGATATGAGTAAAGTCTGCCATAAAGGCGACTCTCCTGCTCTCGGAGAGGCGGACGAGGTTCGGAGAAGCGACGACATCAAACGCTGGTCCACCATGTTCGTTGATTTGTTCACCAGCCACGAACTTATCTGGCGCCTCTTTTTGCGCGATTTCTCCGCCCGCTACCGGCAGACCTTGCTGGGGGTGTTATGGGCGGTCATCATGCCGCTGGTGGTAGTGGGAACTTTTATTTTTCTTAACAGCTCCGGTGTACTTAATATCGGCAAGATAGAGATTCCCTACCCGGCTTATGCGCTTTTGGGTCTTACTGTCTGGCAGGTTTTCGCAGGCGGCATTGTGAACTGCAGCAACTCGATAGTGCGTGCGGGCTCGATGGTGGCCAAAATCAAGTTCCCCCGGGAGACCCTGGTAGTATCGTCTTTCGGGCAGACCTTTGTGGAGACATTAGTCCGGATATATCTGGTGGTCCTGGCTTTTGTCTTTTATCGGGTGGTTCCCGAATGGACCGTTGTTCTGTTCCCTTTTGCAGTATTGCCGCTTTTCTTGTTGACGCTGGGTCTAGGGTTTTTCCTGTCGTTGGTAAATGCCGTGATACGCGATGTGGCCAACGTGGTCAACATCCTTACGACCTTTCTGCTTTTTCTGACGCCGGTCTTGTATCCCGCGCCCAAGGCCGAGGTCTTCCGCGTCTTTACCCGCTTCAACCCCCTGGCCCCTCTGGTCAACGCCCCCCGCGACCTGGTGATTACCGGCCACATATCCGATCCTTGGGGCTTTGCCTGGGCGAGCCTGCTCTCGGTTATCGTTTTCATGGTCTCCTGGAGGTTCTTTTATCTTGCTCAAATGCGGATGGCGGAAAGGATGGGCGGCAGATGAGCGATGACGTCCTGGTCCGGGTTGACGGCCTGTCCAAGAAGTTCAGCCGGGCCATGAAGCAGTCCATGCTCTATGGGATGTACGACATAATGTGCGATTTCGCGGGCATCCCCGTAAAAAGTGACCAGCTTCGCAAGACGGAGTTCTGGGCCTTGCAGGACATCTCCTTCGAGCTCAAGAGGGGGGAGTGCCTGGGACTCATCGGTGCCAACGGGTCGGGCAAAAGCAGTTTGCTGAAGCTCATTAACGGCATCTTCATGCCGGACAAGGGGACCGTGGAGGTCAAGGGCAGGACCGGGGCCCTGATCGAGCTGGGCGCGGGTTTTCATCCCATGCTCTCCGGCCGGGAGAACATCTACATCAGCGGGGCCATCCTGGGCCTCAGCAAGAAGGAGATAGACGAGAACTTCAATTCCATAGTGGAGTTCTCGGAGCTGGAGGACTTTATTGACACACCGGTGAAGTTTTACAGCTCGGGGATGTACGTCCGGCTGGGGTTTGCGGTGGCCATCCACTTAAAGCCGGACGTCTTGTTGGTCGACGAAGTCCTTGCTGTGGGGGACCTTCCTTTCCAGGCCAAGTGTTTAAACAGCATTGGCCTCATCAGGGAGCAGGGCACGGGCATAATTCTTGTCTCGCATAACATGCATCGCATCTCGGGGTTCTGTGACCGGGCAGCGTTGATGAAGGAGGGCGACCTGGAATATATAGGCGATGTGGGCGAGGCCGTTGCACTTTATGTAAACCGTAACCTTCAGCATATATTCAGAGACTCATCAGGTGAACGAGTGGACATGGAGAGCATAAAAGGCACTGGTGACATCCTGATCAATGACATCATTTTCAAGGACAAGGACGGCAGGCAGACGGATTACATTAATTGCGGAGAGCCTCTTACGATCCTGCTCCTGTATGAAAGCAGCAAGACGGTCAAGGACCCTTTCCTGGACGTTACCGTAAGAGACAGCTCTCCCGGGAACCTTTTTCAAGTGACCAACCGTGACTACAACTTCCAATTCGGGGAGATCAGCGGCAAAGGCGCGCTGGAGATTCATTTTGACAGAATCGATGCCAACAACCAGGTACTGAATTTCTTTTTCACCTTCTGGAATTCCGAACACACGGTGCTTTTCGATTGGAAACGGCATGTCAAGCTCATGGTCAGGGGCCACCCCATGTCGAGCGGCAGGATGATGTGGAAGTGCAGTTGGAATCTCGCGAGTCCTTCTAAAGAATGCGAACTTCCCTCCGGCGACGTTAAGGATCATGAATCCAATACTTGATTTCCCCGGCGAGGCGCTATACCTTAACTTAAGAAACGATAGTTAAAAAACTTCCGCGGCCGGTGAATACCGCATGTTTTTCGCTGTTTGCCGCCGTAAACCGAACATCAAGACCTCGATTTTTTAATGTCTTTTAGCCGGCTGTTTTGTAAGCGGAGTTTATTTTATTCATGAACTGGGTTATTACAAATTGTGCTGCCCCCTTGATGGCGCCATTGTCAACCTCGGAGAAACGTCCTTTCTTGGGTATAGGGTTCCTGATCAGCACGTTGCGGGAGTCCGGCCATAACGTGATTTTTTTCGACAACTTTTTAAAACGGGAAAATTTTTTAACAAGCGATTTTCTCCTCGAAAATAACATCGACATTGTAGGGATTTATGTGGACACAATTTGTCTGGAGCATTTCCTTGAAATGGCCTCCTTGTTATCGGAATTTAAGAGGAAGGGGATATGGAAAGGCAAAGTAGTGGTAGGCGGACCTCATCCCTCTATCTTTCCGGAATCCATGCCCGAGGTTGTCGACCATGTTGTTGTGGGCGAAGGAGAAAAGGCGGTCCTGGAAATATGTAACGGTTCACCAGACAGAATAATAAAAATGCCCCTTATAAAGGACCTTGATTCACTTCCTCCTCCGCCGTGGGACGATTTCGTTCCCATGCCCTATCAATGGTACACTCGCTGGATCAGTACGCGGCCGATCTTTACTATGAACACCAGCCGGGGTTGTCCGTTCGATTGCAGCTTCTGCTCCACCAAATCTATTTGGGGAAAGACCTACAGAATATTCAGTGTCGACTGGATCATGGACAACATCGGTTACCTCGTTCGCCGCCACAACGCCAAAGGGATATATTTTCGAGAAGACAACTTCACCGTCAGTCGAAAGAGGGTCATGGAGTTCAGCGAGCGCCTGTCCCGGCAAGACTTTGACCTGTCCTGGATATGCGAGTCCCGGGTAGACACCCTGGACCGGGAGATGCTGGAGGCCATGCATCGCGGCGGCTGCCGGGCGATCTATTTCGGAGTCGAGAGCGGAAGCCAGCGGATATTGGACTTCTTAAATAAAGGAGTATCAGTTAAACAGATTGAACAGGTCTTTGCCTGGTGCAGGGAACTGGGTATTCACACTTATGCGAGCATAGTTATCGGAGTGCCCGCCGAAACCGAGCGCGACCTTGAATTGACCGACGAGCTGATCAGCAGAATCAAGCCCGACTTCTATAACAAGAACCTCTACACGGGGCTCCCCCAAAGCAGGTTGTACGATTACGTGATCGAGAACGAGCTTTACTCTCACATGGACCAGCGGGGAGTGGTCTATCTAAAGGGACACGATGAAAGGGTGGACCGTTATAACAAAAAAGAAAAGAGAAAGATTCCCACTCCCGGCCGGCTGGCCTATTTCCAAAGTAGACGTGATCTGGAAACCGGCCACAGGTACAAGGCAATCAAGAATTCTTTCCGCGCGGTTTTATCTTATCCTCGAACGCCGCATTACTGGAGCAACATTTTAAGGTCCATACTTGGTATCAAGCTTACGGGAATCGCAGCAAGAACTCTACAAAAATTCGGAATAATACCGAAATGAACCATGGCTGCAAAAAACCGCCATGTCGATCCGGCTTTAAGAGAATTGAAAACATGAAAAACCTTGTACAGGTGCTCGGCCTGAGCTATACGGGCAGTACCATGATTCATCTTATGCTTGCTAATGCAGAAGATGCATTTGCGTGCGGCGAGATATATGCATTTTTCCGGCCCTTCCGCACCCATCACGTCAAGCCGGTCTGTTCGTGCGGCCGGGATTACTCGGAGTGTCTCTGGCGCAGGTTCGATCACACCCGCGAGAGCCGTTTTCATGCGACCCTGGCGGAAGATTTAGACCTGAAGTGGATTATCGACGAGTCCAAGGATCTTCGCTGGGCGATTGATTCTCGAAAGTGGACGGAAAAGAGGATGAATGTGTTCAGTATCATCATGGTAAAGGACCCCCGAGACTGGATGCATTCGCAATGGAAAAGGGGCAGAAAAACAGACGGTCTGGCCGATGCTTACATAATGTATTATAAACGGTTTCTCGACTTGGGATTTCCTTATATCTGCATAAGCCTGGAAGAGTTAACAAAGGATCCCTCCGCCAAGTTAAAACGGGTGTGCGAACTTATCGGCATGGATTACTTCGAAGGCAAAGAACGTTTCTGGGAAAAGCAGCATTGTCATCTTTTCGGAAGCATTGGCATCAGGAGGCAGATGGAAAAGGGCGGAATGGAAATCATCCCCGAGCCGGAGCCGCCCGCCGATTTCTTTGATGAAGCACGGCATGAAGTCGAAAAGTTAAAAAGCGATGAACTTTTTATTGAGCTATATGAAAAATTGATGGAAAACGAGGCGGACAACATAAGCGGTTACGAGACTGCATCTCGTCGCCGGAAGCGGGTGGTGCGGCCATTATGGTATCACAAGGACAGGTTGAAGAGCCTATACCGGAAGTTCTATCCTCAGAAATGGGAATACTCCCAGTGATACGTCCTCTCCCTTCAAGGCGGCAGTGTCATTGAAGGGCTCATCAGGCCAGGCGATGGAGGGAAAGACCTGTGGTAAAAGACCGAATCAAGAGATCCCTGCCCGAGCCGGTCCGGAAGAGCTTGAGCGGATTAAAAAGCGGACTCATGGAGAGGGCGAATGAATTACAAGGCAGGTCATTAAGACTTGCCGGGCGACTGGGAGAGGCTCTCAAGTATTCTTTGATAAGGCCGGGAACTTATTATAGTTTCGTAGTCGTCTCTCCAGAGCGCAACGCCGGTGCTGCCGGCCGGAAGTGTCTCCAGTCCGTTTACGAACAGAACTATGACAAAAAAAAGGTCCGCCATATATTTATTGATGATGCTTCCAGCGACAACACCCCGGAGATTGTAAAGTCATGGATGAAAGAACATCCGGACAACCGCGTGGAGTTCATCGAGACCCGCCGCCGCTCAGGAATTCTTGCGAATAAAATCAAAGGATTTGACATGGCTTTGCCGGGGGCCCTGGTTATCGAACTGGACGGGGACGACTGGCTTCCGGATAAAAATGTACTTAAGTTCCTGAACAAGGTCTATCAAGACGACAAGGTGTGGATGACGTACAACACTTTTTTAAGATTATCTCCTCCCGGTTATACTGAAATTTCCAAAATGAAGCCGGTGCCTGCAGAGGTTATTGAGGACAACGATTTCAGGAAGTACAAGTGGCAGACCAGCCACCTCCACTCCTTCCGGGCGGAGCTATACCGCCATGTCGACAAGGGGTCTTTTATAGACCCGGACACCGGCGAGTACTGGGAATGTTCCACCGACCCCGCCCTCTACCTGCCCATGCTCGAGCTCGCCGGCAGGCGCTCCCGGCATATCTATCGGATTACGTGCATCTACAACTTTCATGAAAATACAATCGCGAAAACAGATGCTCAACTGCAAAGAGAGACGGCAGAGAGGATAAGACAGCAAACGCCTTATAAGCCTTTGCAGAAACTTTCCTCTTTTTCGCCGCAGGATGGGGGCGAAGAAAAATGAAGGGGGACAGCCTGTATTCCAAGTACCTGGAGTTAAGATGGGATATCGCCGACTATGCCCAGCAGCTACAAAAGAAGCTGAGACTCGGCTCCTATAAACCTCCCCGCTCGCCCATATGTCCCGGCCTGAAAGAATGCAAGGATGTTACCGTTGTCCTTCCCGTAATGGAACCGAGCCGATTCCTGGACCGATGCCTGGAGGCTCTGGACAAACAAACCCTGCCACCTTTCAAAACAGAAATAATAAGAAACGTGACCCCGGCAATCAAGGCGATGCAGACGGGGCTGGACCGAGTGGAGACCGAGTTTTTCGTTGCAGTTGACGAAGACATGATACTCTATCCCCGCTGCCTGGAACAGCTTTACTACCTCATCAGCAAGGACCCGAAACGGGGGCAGGTGACATTAAAGCTGGAAGACCCCCTAATGGGCGGCATTCAAGGGGTTCACATGTACCGCACTTCAGTTGCCAGGCCGATAGGATACTATCCCATGGACGACGATAAGGAATATGCGAAAAGGATGACCCGGAGGATGAAAGAACAGGGATGGGAGTGCCTGCTTCACAAAAACTTCAGAGGAGGAGACGTCATAGCAGGCATCCACCATCCGGTCTATCTGCCCCATGAAGCATACTGGAGGTTCCGTTTCTTTGGAGAGGAGTGCAGGTATTACTCTTTGGAGAGCTGGAAATGGTGTGATGAGTATCCGCGATTATACTACTTTGTCGAGAAAATTACCCGCTACTGGCAAAAGACGGGGAATAAAAACGCCATTTACGCCATGGCGGGACTAATGGACGGTGTGTTCCATTCTACGGATGTCTCTAAATCGTTGAACTATGAAGAAAGAATGGAAGATACCGGCTTCCAACACGTGCATGAGTATCTGAAAAATTTCCCCGACCTTATAAGAACGCCGCAAAAAAAAGGACTCTTGAAAAGGACACCCTTTATGAAGTAAGCAATTACATGGTGTAATAGTTAACCGCGGGCTATAAAGTTGATTTTCCGGGAGCCGGATAGTTGGTCCTCCCCCTGATCACCCGTCAAGCCAGCTTTGCCAGCCGTTTTCAAGGACACAGCTTTTGAACTCGTCATAATTGGATATCAACTCTTCAAACGGCCAGGTGTTTATCCTCCTGTAGTCGGTTTTTACCGGCCCGGGTCCCAGGCAGAAGTAATCGAGTATCCGGTTGACCGTCTCCTGGTGCTTGCCTGCTTCCTCAAGGTCGTCTTCGTAGACCACTTCGTGATATTCAATATCAGCAAGGACCTCCCGTTCCATTTGTTCGAAGCTTATCCTTTCATTTACTAATTCCATAAACCGTTCGCAATCCACCGCCACCTTGATGGATTCCTTTTTGTCATCCCGCTTGAAAGGGTCTCCCCGCTGATTGAGGATGATGGTCGAAAGAGCATGACGCACCTTGTTTCTTCGTCTCAAGTAAATGACCTTCCAGCCCTCCCGGTACAGGGTCTCCAGGAACAAAGCAGGATCAACGGGACGATTTCGGTCCCTGGTAAAGTGATATATCTTTACGTGAAAAATAAAATGCCTGTCAAAGTTTCGTTTCGACATTCCCCGCACAAACCGCATCGGAAAAAGTACTTCCCCTTCCCTGGTTCTTAACAGCTCTCCGCATTTATGAAAACAACCGGTGGAAAAAATCAGGTCTTCAAGGAGGGTGCTGCCGGTTCTGCCTTGCGCGAATATGACCGCGCGGACCTGGTCGTTTGGAGTGTGCTTTGCAAGGTCGAAAAGATACGCCAATATCTCGCGCCTGTAATGCAACAGGGATGTTTTCAATTTTCCCAATGAAGACCTCATGACCGCTTCTTAATCCACCGTTCTTCCGCTGCGTTGATCTTCCCTGCCATGGACATGACAGAAAAAGTATCACCGCGTCCCGAGGCTGTCAAGCAGGAGCACCGGGACGCAGCCCTGAAGATCCGGGGGTGGTGAGAGCTTGGGGGTTGGTTTTTTCCGGTTCAGTTGTTTAGAGTAGAGAGGTGGGCCATGCCTGTTTGGGGGCTGGTTTGAAGGTAAGGAGTTTTCATAGGGGAGTTCGGCCTGGAACGGGGAACCATGGTCAGGAGGAGTCGATTCGGAACCGGAACCTTTCGCGAAAAAAATTTTTCCCGTTGGAAGGGGGCAGTGTCTTGTCAAGATTAAAATGACGCATATCGTGCAAGCGACTGATACCGCGACTAAAGCCACTCGCATTAAAATCATACTTCTTGGATGCAACAAAAAAAGCTTGACAGCGCACTAATCCGTAATCGTAAAATCAATTGAATAACTTCTCATACCTTGATAATATACCCCGACTTTATAAAGGAGGGGCGGACTATGGATATGAAACGTACGACTGTGCTTCTCTCTTTACCGGTTATTGCCCTGTCAATACTTCTCGCCACCGCGGTCTCGGCAGGCAAAACAAGGCCGGACACATTCTCGATGGAGGGCATCCCCCGATCACTGGAGTGCTGCGGTAAAAAAGACCTTTGCTTCCAGATGCTCTGGCCTGCTGATCCCACCCGGCCCGGCAAAGATTTGAAAATGCTTCATGTCAGACCGGTAAACAGCAATCAACACATGCACACGCCGGCGGGCAAGGTTTATTGCTCAAAAGCGGACTGGATTTATGACAATGGTGATAATGTGGCTTCATCCTCGCTTTGCGAGGTCCCCGCAGGTGATGGTTTCAAGGCGTACGTCATCAGCACCACCACAAAAAAGGACATTAACGCACCGGTCAATGATTTCAATCGGCCGCATTTCGCACTGCCTGCAATTAAGCCGCCTTACAACACCGACCGGGTGCTGAGTTTCAAGGAAGAGGCCTTCGCGCCGCCCGTGTTTTCCCCCCAGGCAAGCATGGGACCGACCGTTCTTTACAACGACGACATGGACGTAATTGTGATATCTTCTTTGAACCACTTCTTGTCGAGCATCCAGAGCCCGGTGAAAGGCAGGTGGTGGTGCGGCTTCCAGGGCGAGATAGAACGGGTTCCGTCGGGCACGGAGTTCCGGGTCCTGGTGGTCCGCGGCCACGGCATTAACGCGACCGTCACGAAGTGGGGCTCGATTCTCCGACTATGGCACGGCAAGGAGCGCCCTTCCCCTTACGAGGACGTGGGACTGTCGCGGCTGGGATACTGGACGGACAACGGAGGGTACTACTATTACAACACCGCTCCCGGCAAGAATTACGAACAGACCCTGTTGTCGGTCAAAGAGTACGCGGACCGCGAGAACATTCCCTACGGCTACTTCCAGATCGACTCGTGGTGGTATCCCAAGGCGGAGTATAAAAAGCCGGGAGCCTCCGGAGGGGGAGCTGTTGTGTGGGAGCCCATGGAAAAGCATTTCCCCCAGGGGCTTGACTCCTTCGGCGAAAAGCTTGGCCTGCCACTCATCGCCCACAACCGGTGGTACGACGAAAACACTCCTTACTGCAATAAGTTCGAGTGCGTATATGGAGAAGGTCCGCGAAAGCCCGCATTGCCGGTAGACCCGCGCTTCTGGCAGGTCATCATGGACAACGCAGTGAGCTACGGCGTCGAGGTCTACGAGCAGGACTGGCTGGACACGCAGTACAGGATGATTCCCTGGCTCAGGAAGCGGATCGGCAGGGCCGAGTCATGGTTCGACGCCATGATAAAACAAGCGCGAGAGCACGACCTCACCGTCCAGTTGTGCATGGCGTCGCCGGGCTTCTTCCTCCAACAGGTAAAGCACGACAACGTGACCCAGGTGCGTACCACCAGGGACTATCACGCTTACATGAGCAAGGAGCGCTACTGGCCGGTCTTCCATGTAAACAACCTCATGGCATATGCAGTGGGACTGTGGCCTTTCAAGGACAACTTCCACACCACTCCCGGACAGCACATGGTGGTCGGAGAAAGATGGCCTTACGAGGAAACCCTTATATCAATACTCTCCGCAGGCGTGGTGGGACCGTCGGATAAAATCGGGGCCTCCGACGCGGACCTGCTCCGTAAAACCTGCCGAAAGGACGGCGTGCTCCTCAAACCCGACCGGCCGGCTACAGCCGTCGACATCATGTTCCTGGATAATAACAAGCCGCTTATAGTGACAACCGAGTCGAAGCACAAAACGGGTGTTACAACCTATCTCGCGGCTTTCAACTTAAAGCCGATTCTAAACCGCGACACCGAGGTGTCATTCAAACAGATCGGGGTCCAAGGCAAAAACCTTGTCTGGAACTACCGGGAAAGAAGGGCGTTTACAAGCTCGACCGGAATAGACTTCGGGCGCATGAGCAGGAATAAAGCGCATTACTACGTAATCTGCCCGCTCCTGGAAAACGGCATGGCTGTAATCGGGGAGGCGGACAAGTTTGTGACCCTGAGCAAAAAGCGGTTTGCGAGAATCGAATACGAGGGCGGAGCCGTGGTTATGGAACTCGAAGGTGTTCCCGGCGAGTCGGTGGATGTCTATGTCTACTCACCGGCAAAGCCGGAGGAGGTCACGGGACACAAGATTGTAAATACAAAGTACATCTCCGCAAAAAACCTGCAATCGACAGAGGTTGTCATATCCGAAGCCGGGACCTCCGTGTTGAAGATAAAATGAGCATAACCGGAGATGATAATAAAACAAGGCCCCGAGAACTTTCGTATCGGGGCCTTGCTGATATACACGAACCCGGGCTTTTATATCTGCTGCAACGTGATGGTCAGGGAGCGGTCTTTTTGACCCTTTCTTCCTGGGACATGGCCGCGAGGTTTTTGACCTCTTCCGGGGCAAGCCCGAGCCCGTTGGCTACCCGCTTTCCATAGTCGGGGTCGGCCTTGTAGAACAGTGCGGTTTGCCGGAGTTGGAGAGGCTTCTTTGCTCCTTTCAAGTGAGAGACAATGTTGCCTACCAGGTGCTCGCGGTCGGTATCGCTCATGACCTTGCGATAGAGGTCCCCCGCCTGCACGAAGTCGACGTCGCCGAGCTCGTAGGAGTGGCGGGCGGCCATTCCGGACACGTCAATGGGGGGCGGCGCCACATCCGGGTCGGGTGCCGGTCCTCCAAAGCTGTTCGGCCAGTAGTTCGGGCCTCCGCCCTCGTTGCCGTCGAAACGCATGAAGCCGTCCCGCTGATACGTGTGCAGAGGGGAAGCCTTGGGAGCGTTGACCGGCAACAAATGGTAGTTGGGACCCAGCCGGTGCCGGTGAGTGTCATGGTAGCTGAAAAGGCGGCCTTGCAGCATCTTGTCAGGCGACGGGCCGATGCCGGGAACGAAGTTGGCCGGAGAAAACGCTGCCTGCTCGACCTCTGCGAAGTAGTTGTCAGGGTTCCTGTTCAGGACCAGCCTGCCTACTTCAATAGGCGGGAAGTCCTCGTGGGGCCAAACCTTGGTGATGTCAAACGGGTCGAAGCGATACTCTTTGGCCTCTTCGGGCGTCATGACCTGAACCTCCAGCCGCCACGACGGGTAGTCCCCCTTGGCTATGGTCTCATGCAGGTCGCGGGTCGTTACATCAGGATCAATGCCCCGCATCCGGTCCGCTTCTTCACCGGTGAAGTTTTCTATCCCCTGCTCGGTCTTGAAATGAAGCTGCACCCAGTAATACTCGCCCTTTTGGTTGTACCACATGTAGGTATGGCTGCTGTAACCGTTCATGTTACGGTAGCTCGCGGGAGTGCCGCGGTCCGAGAACAGGATGGTCACCTGGTGGATGGACTCGGGAGTCAGGGACAGGAAGTCCCAGAACATGTCGGGGTCCTTCAAATTGGTTGCCGGGTCGCGCTTCTGGGTATGAATGAAGTCGGGGAACTTCAAAGGATCGCGGATGAAAAACACGGGGGTGTTGTTGCCCACCATGTCGTAGTTGCCCTCTTCAGTGTAGAACTTCAGGGCGAATCCACGCGGGTCCCGCTCCGAGTCCGCGGACCCCCGCTCGCCGCCCACCGTCGAGAACCTGAGAAAAACCTCGGTCTTCTTGCCGATCTCGGACAGGAACGCCGCGCGGGTGTACCTGGTGACGTCGTTCGTGACCTCGAAGTAGCCGTAAGCTCCGGCGCCCTTGGCGTGTACCACCCGCTCGGGAATGCGCTCGCGGTCGAAATGGGCCAGCTTCTCCAAAAGGTGGACATCCTGCATAAGCACGGGCCCTTTCTCGCCCGCGGTCGCCGAGTTAAGATCATTATCTACCGGCACCCCGAACCCGGTGGTCAATCTTTTTTTGTCGTCACTCATGGCAGTCTCTCCTTTCAATGTCGGTGTTTCCTGGCTTTCGCCTTCTTTTTTGAGCAACGCGAGCAAAGACCCTTGATCTCCACTTGGGTCTTCTCCACGCTGCCAACTTCCTTTACGCTGTCCGGTACCTTCAGGCTGTCGAACTCTTTGCTGTAAATATCGCGGGCCTTGCCGCAGCTCGTGCACACGAAATGGTGGTGGGGCTTAAGGTTCGCGTCAAACCTCGCCCTTTCGCGGGGAGCCCCGAGCGTAGATATAAGTCCCAAGTCAAGCAACAGCCAGAGTGTCCTGTATACCGTGTCCAGGGAGATCGTGGGGACCCGCTTGCTGACGCCCTTATAAACGGTCTCGGCGTCCGGGTGCTCGATGGCACCCGCCACTTCGTGGAATATCTCCAGCCGCTGGTGTGTCAGCTTTAGTCCCTCCCGGCCGAAAACCTCTTTGAAGTTCTCCATGCGATCGTCCAGCTCTTCTTTTGAAACCTTCATTACTAACACTTCCTATCTGCAACTGATTCTTATCCGGGAATATAGTCCAACCAGCACTCCCTGTCAAGAAATTCTTTGTGCCGGCCGGGGAGTCTCCCGCCATGGGAAATTCCGGAGATTGCAAGAGCCGAAATACAAAACACGAAAAACAACTCCTCGAGCCTTCCTTTGGGCCAGCGACATGAAACCGGCGCAGATAAAACGACGGCGTCCCTGGGATCGCGGGCGTCCCGCCCGATTTTATCTGCGGCCGAGACAGCCGCGTTCCCAGCTTGATAATCGGTGTAATTCTCGAAAACCCCCTTTCATGTCGCAGGCCCCCTTCCTTTAATAAACTTCGCGATCGAGCTAAAATATACAATAATAGGGCCGGCGGCTCAGACTGCTCCGGCACCGGTCAATTGAAGCCGCCATAATGCTTTACCCCTGACGAGGATTCCTTTGAATAAGGTAGACACACTCCGGGTTTCCATTACCGACCGCTGCAACCTCCGTTGCGTCTACTGCATGCCCGCGGAGGGCATACCGCTTTTGCCTGCCGAGGAGATACTGTCCTTCGAGGAGATCGAGCGGGTGGTGCGGGCGGCCGTGTCCGCGGGCGTGTCCAAGGTCCGGCTCACCGGCGGCGAGCCCCTGGTCCGAAAGCACGTGACCGAGCTTGTAAGGAGATTGGCTGCCATACCCGGTATTAACGATCTTCCCATGACCACCAACGGCGTGCTTCTGGAAAAGATGGCGGATGACCTGAAGGCTGCCGGCCTCCACCGGCTCAGCGTGAGCATGGACACCTTGCAGCCGGAAAAGTACGAAAGCATGACCCGCAGGCCGTGGCTCCATCGCGTTGTTAACGGCATCCGCGCGGCCCAGGCAGCCGGGCTTACGCCGATAAAGATAAACGTGGTGGTCGTTCCCGGCGAGAACGACGGCGAGGTCTCGGAATTCGCGCGCTTTGCCGTCCGGGAGGGCTTGGAGGTCCGTTTCATAGAACAGATGCCGCTTGTAAACCGGTCGATCCGGCCTCATTGCGGGATGCCGAGCACGGAATACGTTCCTTCTTATATCCTCCGGGAGCGCATCGAGTCCGAGTACGGAGAGCTTACTCCCCTCTCGGGTGATAAAGGACGGCCGGCGCGGGTGTACGGCCTTCCCGGAGGCGGAAAGATCGGCTTTATCTCTCCTTTGAGCAGGCCTTTCTGCAAGTGGTGCCGCCGGATGCGCCTGACCCCGGAAGGGATGCTCCGGCCGTGCCTCGCAGGAAGCACCGAGATAGACATCAAAGGCCCGCTCCGCAAAGGCGCTTCTCATGAAGAACTGAAAGAGACCTTTTTGTACGCCGTATCCAGAAAGCCGGACCAGGACGCGCCGTGCTTTAATCCCTCCGAAAGAGGCATGTCCAGGATCGGCGGCTGAAGGGGTTGCCGACAAGGGTGATAAATATGGACGAGATTACTTATAAAGCGGGCGTGCTCACTGTAAGCGACCGTGGCTCGCAAGGCGCGAGAGAGGACCGGAGCGGAGACGCAGCCGCTGCCATGCTTGGCGATGCCGGTTTCCGGGTGGAAAAGAGGGAGGTCTGTGCCGACGATCCGGAAAGGATAACCGAGACCCTTTCGGCGTGGTGCGATCTCTACCGGCTTCATCTTATCGTGACCACCGGCGGCACCGGCTTTTCTTCCCGCGACCGGACACCGGAGGCCACCCGCGAAGTTGTTCAAAGACTTGCGCCCGGCATCAGCGAGGCCATCCGCCAAAAAGGACTCGAGAAGACGCCGCGGGCCATGCTCTCCCGCGGCATATCCGGCATCCGCGGCAGAAGCCTTATCATCAATCTTCCCGGCAGCGAAAAGGGCGTCCGGGAGTCGCTGGAAGCGGTCCTGCCTGCGCTCTCCCACGGGCTGGAGATATTAACCGGCGAGGGCGGCGACTGCGGAGGATAAGAATACCGCGGATTTGACTCGAAGCTTCGCATTTATCAAGTTTGCCGGATTGCCTTGCCGAGGCATACAATGGTAGGGCGTGATTTCGATCTTCCGGTTCTCAACCGGCACTTTCAAAACGGAGAAGGTTATGATCAAGGATGCACTGGCGGACCTGGCTCTTGGCAAAGACCTGGACAGAAAAAGCATGGTTGCGGTTATGGACCTGATCATGGAGGGGGAGGCTTCCCCCGCTCAGATCGGGGCCTTCCTCATGGGCCTGCGCATGAAAGGAGAGACCGTGGAAGAGATAACCGGCGCAGCCATGGTCATGCGCGACAAGGCGCGGAAGATCAAATCCCCCGGCCCCTGCATAGACACCTGCGGCACCGGCGGCGACCATTCTCTGTCCTTTAACATCTCCACTGCCGCTGCTTTCGTGGCCGCGGGCGCAGGCGTCATGGTGGCCAAGCACGGCAACCGGGCGGCGTCCAGCGCCTGCGGAAGCGCAGACGTGCTCTCCGCCCTTGGCGTCAACATTGACGCGGGCCCGCAGGCGGTGGAGGCATCGCTTCTCGAGGCCAACATCGGCTTTTTGTTCGCGCCCGCCCTGCACGGCGCCATGCGCCACGCCATCGGCCCGAGACGGGACATGGGCATGAGGACCATCTTTAACGTGCTGGGACCACTGACCAATCCCGCGGGAGCAACGCGGCAGCTTCTGGGTGTGTTCGATCCTTCGCTTACCGAGGTCATGGCAAGCGTTCTCAAGAACCTGGGCTCCGAGGCTGCCATGGTGGTCCACGGAGCGGACGGACTGGACGAAATAACGGTAACCTCTGCCACCCGGGTCTCCGAGCTCAAGCACGGAGAGATCAACACCTATAACATATCACCTGAAGACGTCGGACTTAAGCTATACAACAGAGAAGACCTGGTGGGAGGAGACCCTAAAGAGAACGCCCTCATCCTCCGCGGAGTGCTCGAAAACCAGGAAGGCCCGCCACGGGATGCAGTGGCCGTAAACGCGGGAGCTGCCATATACGTGAGCGGAAAAGCCCCCACTCTCGCCGAAGGCGTGCGCACGGCAATGGAGTCCATGGCCTCCGGCAAGGCGCTCGGCTGTCTTGACAAGCTGATCCGGATATCCAACCAGTAAAGCCATGTCGGAGATCATCGCCACCAATACGGTCCTGGACAGGATCATCGAAGCTAAGCGAAAAGAGGTCGAGGACCTGAAAGCGAATCCCCCGGACCCGGACGGCCGGTTCTCTCCGCGGGGCGGGTTCCGGGCGGCGCTTTTGGACCGGGTCAGGAGCGGCCGGCCGGTGATAGCCGAGATTAAACGCGCTTCCCCCTCCGAAGGAGTGATAAGAGAAGACTTCGATCCCGGCTCCATTGCCCGGGCATATGCAAACGCGGGCGCCCGCTGTATATCGGTCCTTACCGACGAAGGGTTCTTCGGCGGTTCGCTTTCGCATCTCGGCCTGGCAAGGGAAGCTTGTGACTTGCCCCTGTTGCGCAAGGATTTTATTATTGACGGGGTACAGTTGAAACAGAGCGCGCAAGGCGGTGCGGACTGCGTGCTGCTAATCGTGCGGGTTTTGGATGACGCTCTTTTAGAGAGTCTGTACGGGAAGTCGCTTTCTCTGGGGTTGGAGGTCCTTTTAGAAGTACATGATCGCAATGACCTGGAGCGGGCCTTGCAGCTCGATCCGCTGCCCGAGCTTGTGGGCATCAACAACCGGGACCTCACCGACTTTACGGTGTCAGTGGACCGGACGCTTTCTCTTCTTCCCCTGGTACCCGGCGGATGCGCGGTTATAAGCGAGAGCGGACTGTCGGACAGTGGGGTGCTCGACTCCCTGCTTGCCGAAGGGGTCTCCGGTTTCCTGATCGGGACGGCGCTGATGCGTTGCCGGGACGAAGCGGAGGCGCTGGGGGAGTTGGTGTACTGAGCATTTATAGACAGCTTGAAAATCAATGTGCGCGACTTTCGTCGCTCACACGATAGAGAAGTAGAAGCTTTCATGAAGACAAGGGTCAAGGTTTGCGGGATAACAAACGGGGAGGACGCGGCAGCCGCGGTCAATGCGGGAGCGGATTACCTGGGTTTTAACTTTTATCCTCTTTCTCCTCGTTACGTAGACCCGAACACGGTGCGGAGCATTATGGCGAGTCTGCGCGGTTCGGTGGAGGTTGTAGGGGTTTTTGTAAACGAGCGCGCCGACACCATAAAGGAAATCTGCGAGCGCGCCGGGATCGAGATCATCCAGCTTCACGGCGACGAAGGGCCCGCTTTTTGCCTGCGTTTTGACCGGCCGGTGATCAAGGCTTTCCGGGTGGGAGACGAGTCCGACCTTGCCGGGATGGAGGACTACCGCACCTGGGGAGCTCTGTTAGACAGCCGGACGAGCGGTTACGGCGGCTCGGGGGTTATTCCGGACTGGGAGATGGCCTGCCGCGCCCGCAACTCGTGGGAGAGGTTCTGGCTCGCTGGGGGCCTTAACGCCGCCAACATAGGAGAAGCCATAAAGGTGGTCAAGCCCTGGGCGGTGGACGCGGCTTCCCGCATCGAGTCGGAGCCGGGAAAGAAAGACCACCGCAAGATGTTCGACTTTATAAAGGCGGTGCGAGATGCAGGCTGATAAGGGCAAGTTCGGAGAGTACGGCGGCAGCTACGTAAGCGAGACCCTGGTGCCCGCTCTGCGCGAGCTTGCCGAGGCCTGGGAGCGGTTCTGGCCCGACAAGGGCTTTCAGGCGGAGTTCGCCTATTACCTGAAGGACTACGTGGGCCGTCCCACTCCGCTTTACTTTTGCGAGCGTCTTACCGAGGAGACGGGCGGCGCCAGGATATACTTAAAGCGCGAAGACCTTTGCCACACCGGCGCGCACAAGGTGAACAACACCCTGGGCCAGGCTCTGCTGGCGCGTCGGATGAACAAGCCCCGCATAGTTGCGGAGACGGGGGCGGGCCAGCACGGTGTGGCCACAGCCACCATGGCGGCGCGCTTCGGCATGAGCTGCGTGGTGTACATGGGCACGGAAGACATCGAGCGCCAGTCATTGAACGTGTTCCGGATGAAGCTTCTGGGCGCCGAGGTCCGGCCGGTCGAGTCGGGAAGCTGCACTTTAAAGGACGCGCTCAACGAGGCCATGCGCGACTGGATCACCAACGTCAGGGACACCTACTACCTGATCGGCACGGTTGCGGGTCCCCATCCGTATCCCACCATGGTGCGGGAGCTCCAGTCGGTTATCGGGCGGGAGACCCGGGAGCAGGTGCAATCCAGGGAAGGCCGGCTGCCCGACGCTGTTGTGGCCTGCGTGGGAGGCGGCTCCAATGCTATGGGCATATTCCACACATTCCGGGAGGACGAAGCAGTCGCTCTTTATGGCGCAGAGGCCGCGGGTTACGGAGTCGAGAGCGGGAAACACGCTGCAAGCCTGAGCGCGGGCCGTGCGGGCGTGCTTCACGGCAACCTGACCTATCTTCTCCAGGACAAAAGGGGGCAGGTGCAGCTTGCGCACTCCATTTCGGCTGGCCTGGACTATCCGGGCGTAGGTCCGGAGCATTCCATGCTCAAGGACACCGGCCGGGCGAGCTACACCCCGGTAACCGACGCCGAAGCACTGGAGGGCCTTAAGACCTTGACCGAAGTCGAGGGGATCATACCCGCGCTGGAGAGCGCCCATGCGGTTTACTTGGGACTCCGGCTTGCTGAGAAGATGGGCAAGGACCGGATACTGGTAATCAATCTTTCCGGCCGGGGCGACAAGGACATGCATACAGTGGCCAAGGCAATGGGGGAGGACGTATGACCGCCCCGGTCTGCGGCATGTGCGGAAGCCGCAACACCGCGCCGCGCTTTCACAAGCTCTCCGCACCGCTTTACGCCTGCGCTGATTGCGGCACTGTCTTCCGGAGCCTGCACGGGCCGGAGGACCCGCGAGATTTTTATGACCGCTCCTATTACCTGGAAAGCTGGCCGGGAAGCCTGGGAAAGTTCTTCTACTCTTTCGATCCCGGAAAACACCGCAAAACGCGTTTTTTCTCCCGCCAACTCGAGGAGTTCGAGAACCTGCTTGGCGGACCGGCGCGGCTTCTGGACGTGGGATGCGCCAACGGGGTGTTCGTGTGGCAGGCCGGCGAGAGAGGATGGCATGCGGAAGGCCTCGAGCCCAGCAACTTTGCAGCGCAGTGGGGCAGGGACCAGTTCAACGTAACCATACACGAGTGCTCCATAGAAGAGCTGGACCCGCAAGAGACCTACGACGTGATCACGCTGTGGGACACCCTGGAGCACCTGAGCGATCCCGCCCGAATCATCCGGGAATGTCATCGCCGCCTGGCGCCACAAGGACTTTTGGCAATACTGACCCCCGACACCGGCAGCCTGGTGAACCGGCTGGTCCATCTTTTTGCAAAGCTCGCTCCCCGCCGCTCGCAAGGGATCCTGGAGAAGCTCTATCACCGCGACCACCTGTACTACTTCAACCGCGACTCGATCGCCAGGGCGCTCATTGACAACGGCTTTCTGGTGCAGTGGATACAAGGCCACGATGAATCGCCGAAAGACACGGAAACCAGCGGCGCTTTAAAGGCAGCCCTCTATGTCGTGTTCGTGTCCGCGGCGTTCTTTCACCAGGAACACGAGATGCTGATCTGGGCCCGGAAGACGGACTTTCATCCCGAGGAGAGGCTGGGCTTCCTCCAATAAAGCCGGGAGCGGGAAAAATCATTCCACGTAATTAGTTCCCGATGCAAAATTCCGTTTTCGGAGTGCGCCTGCCTGTGCGGACACGCAGACAGGGCAGACAGGAAAGCTTGCTTTCGCTTTCATAAGTTCCGCCTTGCCGGAACTTACCAAAAGGCGCCTCGTAAACTGTGGGCCTTTTGTGGAGCGCATTTCCGACAAGCAAGCTTCCCGGCGGAAAAAGCGGACA
>CAYQTK010000014.1:0-40748 GCA_964420375.1 uncultured bacterium | reverse complement strand
AAAAAACGCTTGACAGGGCACCAGTTGATTTTACGTGCCGCGATCCTGGCCGAAATGACTTTTTACGAAGGCATCACTACTTGCTTCCAACAACAGAAATTTTTTTCGCGATCAGCAAACTTTTTCCTTGACGTATACCTGGAAAGTAAAACGGCTTATGTTAAGGCGGGAAGCCTGAAAACGACCGACGGGGGGAAGGAAATCCTCGGCCAAACCAGGAAGGCGGGCCGATCCGTCCCACTGCCCCACCGCCGTCCACAACGGCAAAACCCTCTATTAGCACCACGTGCTCGAATTGGAACGCGGCACAAGTCTTTTACTACTTGCTCCAAATCGCACACGCCCTGCTCCAGCTTATGAAAAAGGGCGGCTTGCTAAACAAAATTTTGCCTCAAAGCCCGGGAAGCGGCCCCGGTCTTCCTGCTGCTCGAAGCATAACGGAACGCAAAGCTGAACGAGAAGGATTACCTCTGCATCAAATCAGAAAGGTTCCGGTTCCGAATCGATAAATGTCTGAGCAGCTCAAGACCATACTTGTTTAGAACAATACAACAGGGACCGCTTCAGACAACCTGCCAAGGCTGGGCGATGTCTCTTTTTTGCCGAGAGTCGCATGATACAGTATTAAGCCATCTGCAACTTCATTGATATAATACAGCCTCCCTTTACGAAGTTGACCGGTCTGTAATTGAAGCTAAACTCTTTATAAATGGACAACATACCGGCAGGGACTTTCCATATCTAATAATTTCCGCCACTGCATGAGACAGGCATTATTTTTTATACCCGGATTCGAAGCGGATACGACCCACCATGCCGGACGCCGACATTCCCGAGGAGGTCGAAGTTGGAAGAGAGGAGGCGTTTCGCCCGAATCCCGGTTGACTTAAGACTTAAGTTCAAAAGTCTTTCCAAGCTGGAAGGACTGATCGACGCTCATGCCGCGGACCTGAGCCACGGAGGCATCTTTATTAAAACGCGGAAGGTGAAACCGGTGGGCACAAGCGTTGAGATCGAGCTTCCAGTCCCCGGCCGGGAGGAATGCATAGTCCGGGGCACGGTGCGTTCGGTGCGCTATGAAGGCGGAGAACCCCAAGGCATGGGCATCGAGTTCGAGGAGCTGCCGGACGATGCGCTCGGGCTCATCCATTACCTGGAGCAGAAAAAGAAGTCTGGTTAGTGGTTCTGCGCGGGGGCTTGCGAAGCGTGGGCGGAGCGGTTTGTGCGGTTCAGTCGAGAAAAGCTATCTTGCGGAACCGTTTTGTCCTGACTATGAGCACGGTAAGTACAAAAGGCAGCACGGCAAAGCGTAGAATGGATATGCCTGCAAGGCGCGCCGTCTCCAGGGTAAGCATTCCTTCGCTAATCCGCCGATAGACCAGGAAACCCAGTACAGCCAGGAGCACAATAAGGATAGCCACCATAATGGGCGATACCGACCGGGTACGGGGCTTTTTCTCCTTTGCCTTGTGGAGCGGTTTCAGGCGGGCCCGGACAGCTATGACAATCTCCCTGGCGACGAGGTCCGCAGCCCGCAGCAGAAGCCCGGGCGCCAGTATTACAGCTCCCGCCAGGATCAGGTAACCGGCCGCGGGAACGATCCCGCTTACAGTGTCGCTGAACAGGTTGGGAAGGGACCTTCCCCAGACCTCCAGCGGAAAGAGGACGGTCATATTAACCGCAAACACCGGGTACCAGGGAAGCATCTCCGGAAAGCGGACATAGTTGGGAATACTCACCAGGCCGAACGAGATCAGTGTAGCCGCTCCCAAAGCCACGCCGATCAGGAAGGCCGGCCGGATCGTCCGGAAAGGCGACCTCCCGGGATGGCGCAGCATGCCGAGCGCCCGGAAGCTCACGAACTCCTGCGCCAGAGGTATGGAAACCATGAGGTATAATCCGGCGAGCCTCCAGCTCGGATAGTTTTCTCCCACAAACCAGGCTGCGGCAACCACCAGGAGCAGCGGCAAAGCCTGGATGCGCAACAAAAGCCAGTGGGGCAGTCGCGAGCCGGTCTTTTGCGCAACAAGCTCCGAGTAGCGTCCCCCCACCACTCCGTAAAAGCCGGAGAGGGCAATCATGAATATAAACACCGACACCTTGTACCACCAGTACCGCAAGGTCCCTTCCCCCAGGCTCGGCTCCCCGAACGAACGGGAATACCATGCAAGCAGGTCCTTGATCAGGAAGTAATCAAAGGTCTCGATAAAGTGATCGGTGGTGGGAAGAATATCGACCTTGACGGCATTGCCTTTTTCAAAGCTTCCGTAGACCCTCCGGTTTTGGGGGCTTTCCGTGACGTTGTGATGGGTGAGGTTTTCAAGCAGGTTTTTTGGCGAATGTATCTCATCGTAGAGTCCGGAGATGAACATGATGTTTTGCGGCCGGCCTTGCTTGAATTCCGACTCCATGCCTATAGGCACGGTGGACAGCATCCGGGTGTCGGCCATGCCGGTTAAAATGGACACGGTCCCTCCCACGGAATGGCCGCAGCTTCCGATCTTGCGGGGGTCCACAAAAGGCAGGCCCCGGAGGTGCCGGACAATAGTGAGCATGTCCCGCGTCATGGTTTGAAGGCTGTCCGAGCCCATGCGCTGTCGCGACTCGGCGGGCGTCTTGCCGAAAAAGTCGGGTATGGCGCATACAGCTCCGCGCGCTGCCAGCTCAGAGCAGATGATGTCCATGGCTTCAGGCGGGATGCTGTAAGGGGGAATGGCTATGACCGCGGGCGCAGACCGGGCGGGAAGCTTGTGCCGGTCCTCGGGAAAAACGAACACCACCCGTAAAGGAGGCCCCGATAAAGAATCGAGCACTCGTTCTTCGAAAACCACCTTGCCGCCTTGGAAGGTCCGGGCGGTGAAAAGTGACATGAAAATAACCAACGCCAGAAGCGCGGGAATAAACACGCGGCGTGACATCTGCTCCACCCGCCGGCAACGAAACAGAAAAAAAGCCGGCTAGTTTATAAAAACCTGTTCCCACAAAACGGTGGCCGCATACACGGCTTTGTTTTGCCGCTACTCAATTATAAAAGAAGAAAAGTTACAGCGTCAAAAAGCTACTGGTTCACCGAGTCCTGTACGAGGAGGCGGAGCACGAGCCAACTGTTGACAAGAGTGCGGAGGTTTTTGGGCACCACCCTGGCGATGCGGGCCATTCTTTTGGGGGAGAGGTAGAACTTCCTGTAGGCGTACTTGTTTGCTCTATGGAGCTCGTCGTTGGTTGCCGCGGAGATGTTCACCGACATGGTGGAGTAGTCGCGGAACGCCACGTCCGTAAAGCTCTGTTCGGCCATTCTGGCGACCTCTGTGCCGGGAAAGGGGTTTAAGTAGAAGAAGCTTGCCACGTGGAGGTCGGAGCTTGCCGCCCAATCTCCGGTCATGATCATTTCGTCGTAGGTTTCGGTGGGGAAACCCTGAATGAAATAGCCGGTGGCCACCATTCCCCTGCTGGCGACCTCCTCGATGGACCATTTCACCTTGTCCAGGTCAATGTTCTTCTTGATGATCTTCTGCAGGCGGGGGCTTGCCGACTCGACGGCAAAAGCTATCCGGTAAAAGCCGGCCTCCTGGAGCAGGTCGAGAAAGTCCGTGTCGGTCCGGTCGCCGCGAAGGCCGTTGGGCACTGCTATGTGTAGCTTCAGGTTCCGGTCGATAAGGCCCTGGCAGATTTCCTTGGCCCGCGAAAGGGACAGGTTAAAGGAGTCGTCCACTATCTCGAGCTCGCGGATGCCGTACTTCTCGGAAAGCATGGATATCTCGTCGAGCACGGCTTGCGGCGACCGCGGCCGGAACTTCTTTCCGAACACGTTGTGGCAGAAGATGCAGTTGTAGGGACATCCCCGGGAGGTGAATACGGTCAGGGTGCGGTGGTCATACTTGACGATGTTTTCCGAGTTCCTGCCCTTGCGCTTGAAGTAGGCTTGTGGGTTTATAAGGTCCCATGCCGGTTCGATGGAGTCCAGGTCATCCATAAGCTCGCGCTCGCCGGTAAACACTGGCCCTCCCTCTTCACGCCTTATTATGCCTTTTATCCCGGAGAACTCCGCGCCCGACTCGATGGCGTCCATGAGCTCGATTACGGTGTTTTCCCCTTCGCCGATGACTGCCGCGTCCACGTTCTCGTCGTTTAGCACCGCCTCCCGGTTGGCTGAGGCGTAGGGTCCCCCCATGATCACGGGAACAGAGCACTCGGACTTGGCCGCTGTAGCAAGCTCATGGGCCTCTTTCATCTCGAAGTTGATGGCGGAGATGCCAATGGCGTCCGGCCGGAAGTCGCGAATCTTCTGCCGCATGGCGGACAGGCTCCAGCGAAGGTTCCGGCCGTCCACGATCTCCACCTGGTCGCCGCGCCGCGAACGCAGGGAGCCGGCGATGTATCCGAGGCCCAGTGGCACGGGCGTGGCGATGATTATGGAGTTGGGACGGAGAAGGAGTACACGCATCTTCAATAATAAATGATACCACAACCGGCCCATCTGACGAAGTTGCTCCAACGGGCCGGACTATGCTTAACCCTCCCGCCAATTCTTTAGTGCCAGAAAAGCCTTCTGAGGAGAAGGAAAGATTATGTTTTTGCGGTCCTCCAACCCGCCTTTCGCTTCCAGCAGGTCGCCATAGCTTATGGTCCACGCGTTCACGGAGTAGAACGCTATCCTGCCGCGGTCGGGCAGCACCAGGGAGTCAGCTTTTATAAGGCCTGTCAGCTCTTCCTTGCCGGTTATAAAGTAGTTCGACCTGCTGTGGAGCACCGGGGGATACCCTTCCGGCACCCGGTAGTAGCGCATGCTTAGAGGGGGAGCATACCCGGCGAGGACCCCCTTTATGTATTCACGGGCACCCAGGTGCTCTATCAGCCCGGCTACAGCAGTATCGGTTAGTGCCAGGTTAAACCCCGGGTCCAGGTTCCAGAGCACGTCCAGTGAGGAGAGCTTCATATAGGACAGAGACACGGACCGGAAGGAATCCCGGTCTCGGAAGGCCGAAGGAAAGGTATACCCCGCACCGCTCAATGCCACCAGGAAATCTTTCGATGACCTGGTTTCGTAAAAGTAGATCATCAGGCCCGGAGCAAGCTCGTACAGTTCCGGTGCCAGGCTCGACGCCACCTTCAGCTCTACTCTCCGGGGATGCTCCCAGTAGGCGGGCTTCAAATACTGCTCTGCCTGCATGTAGAGGTTGTCCCCGTCGGTCAAGGCGAGCACCACTCCCAGCTTGCCCTTTATATCAGGAGGGCCATCCCACTGCTCGAGCCGGGGCAGCTTTCTGACCGGTATCCCGGAATGGACGCTGAGGTTGGGCGTAATATTAATGGGGACCATTGCTGTAACCGGCCAGGGTGTACTCTACCACTCATTCCTCGATGCCGTTTCTCGCCAGGTATCCCATGACCGGCAGGTTGTCCGGCAGCTTCTTGATGAGCTTTACAAGCTCCGGGTAATCGCATACCGCGGACGCCAGGTAGAACATGTAGATTCTGTGCGCGAAAAAGTAATACTCCTTTCCCGAAGGCTTTGTAAAGATATGTTCTCCCTGCCTGCCGGCCGCCGGCAAAGAGAAACAAAGGCGCCATCGGGTTTGGAAACCTGGAAAGAGGATGATAAAAATTAAATGTGAGCCATGCTCCGGGACAAATTGAGGTTCCGGCATTTCAAGTTTCATGAAGATCAAACTTATATATCCTGCGCCCCTGGACCGGGCGGGCCGGCCGTTGCGGTTTTACCGGGACCTTATGCCCGGCCTTACCCTGCCGTATCTTGCCGCTTGTATAGGTCCGGGCCACGATATCAGCATCCACAACGAGGTTGTCGAGCCGGTGGACTTTGATGAGACGGCTGATCTGGTGTGTATAACCTCGATTACTTCGCGGGCGCCGCGCGGCTATCAGATGGCGGCCGAGTATCGCCGCCGGGGGGTGCCGGTGTTGATGGGCGGCTCTCACGTTGCTTTGCAGCCCGAAGAGGCGCTGGAGCACGTTGACGCTGTAGTGATTGGCGAGAGCGAGGGGTTGTGGGAGGACATCCTTTCAGACGCGGCGAGCGGAGAGCTCAAAAGAAAGTATAAGCTTTCGTCACGCCCGTCGCTTTCCGGGCTTCCCTCTCCCCGATACGAGTTGGTGGACCGGTCAAAGTACTGGTTTCCCATCTCTTCGGTACAGGCAGTGCGGGGATGCCCGAACAACTGCGAGTTCTGCACGGTGACCAGGATGTACGGGGGGACCTTCCGCTACCGGCCGGTGAAAGACGTGCTCGCCGATCTCGAGGTCTCCTCTCCGCTTGTCTTTTTCGTGGATGACAACATCCTCTCCCATCGCGACTACTGCCTGGAACTGTTCCGGGAAATGAAGCCCCTCCGTAAGCTGTGGTACGCCCAGGCGAGCCTCGACGAGGTCGCGGACGAGGAGTTTCTGAGCCTGGCGTCAGACGCGGGCTGCGTGGCTCTTTATATCGGCATAGAAAGCCTGGACCCGGTGCGTCGTTCCCGGATGGGCAAAGGCACTGCCGGCTTTGACAGCAAGGACGTGATCGAACTCATGCGCATGCTGAGACGCTACAAGGTCGAGCTTCTCGCCAGCATGATGATCATGGACGACGACACCGCGGAGACGGTTGACGAAACGCTGGAGTTCTTGATACGGAACAACGTGGCCGGCCTGTTTCTTTTTATCCTTACACCCGTGCCCGGTTCGAGGCTTTATGAACGCATGGAACGCGAAGACAGAATCCAGAGCCGTGACTGGTCACTCTACGACGGCCTCCATTGCGTTTATGAGCCTTTAAGCATGAGCAAAGAAGAGCTGGAAGCCGAGTTCTGGCGGGCACAGGAAAAGTTCTACAGCACCGCCTCCATTCTCCGCCGCTACCTGTATCCGCCGCATATAACCCTTTTTCTGCAAAACTTCGTCTATCAGAACTCGGTGCGCCGGCGGGTCCATCCCATGATGGGAATCTACCGTCCCTCCCTTGCCGGCCGCATGGCCACCTCGCTGATGCCGGCCATGGAGCTGCCCGGAGTCCGTTCCCTGCTTCGCTATATGAAGCTTTTGAAGTAACGGTGTAAAGTTCCGGCGAAGACCGGCCTGTGATGCCCTTCCTCGAAATCCCTGTCTTCCATCGGAAACACAATGACTCTTTAGTGAAAATTTCGTCCGGGAGTAAAATTCCGCATCAACAGTCATATCTCCTGAATCTAAAGAACCAGAGCCGAAAGGAGGATGATCATGGGCATAGTACCTTTAGGCACGGACCAGAAGATCAGGAGCTTTCCTTATATCACGGTCATCATTATTGCGGCCAATACCCTGATATGGCTGGGGCTCAAAGACGCCGGTTGAATAGGGTTCCACGAGACGGTCCGTCTCTACGGTTGGTATTTTTCGGCACGGCAGGTCCCCGCTCTGTTGAGCCACCAGTTCATACACTTCGATTTCTATCACATTTTATTCAACATGATTTTTCTGTGGACCTTCGGGGCCTCCCTCGAGCCCCTGGTGGGGCGAGGCCGTTTTCTATTCTATTATCTTTTCGGCGGCGTTTTTGCCGGCATATGCCAGAGCCTGGCTTTCCTGGCTATTGATCCCCGCCTGGCAGACATACCCCTGATCGGGGCTTCGGGTTCGGTGTCTGCAATAATGGGCGTGTATCTCGTCCGCTGTTACTTTTCCAAAATCAAAACGGGGATAAGCCTTTTCGGTCCGTTTTTCTTCATTCCCAAAAGGTTCCGGATAAGCGCGATTATTGTTATCGGGTTTTACTTTGCAACTAACTTCTTTAACGGCATCAAGTCCATTGACGACTTCGTACCGGTAGGATACTTCGCGCATGCAGGCGGCATACTGGCCGGCGTTGTCCTCAGCCTGTGTTCCCGTCATCTCCGGGAGGCCCACATAGACAAGTACATGAGGAGAAGCCGGCAATGGATCGAGAAAGGCATCGGGCTAGGCCAGGCCCGTGAAGACCTGCAGGCCATCCTCCGGAAGATGCCCTCGGACTGCCGGGCGCTCACCCAGATGGCCCGGGTGGAGGCCATGCTTACGCATCACGACTCTGCAAGGTCTTATTACCGAAAGGCTGTTGTAAACTTATGGAAAAAAGGAAATCGCACTGATGCGGCTTATTTATACGCGGAGTTCTACAGGAAATACCGGGAGTCTTTCCAGCCCGCCTTCCAACTCTCCCTGTGCAGGCAGCTTATCAAGCTGGGCGATTACGATACGGCCTCCCGCGGGCTCGAGCTCATGATCGACAGCGCACCCCGCAATCCTTCCGGGAGGTACAAGCAGATAATGGAGCAGGCGTACATAACCCAGGGAAGACTTCTCGCCGACAGGCTGGGCCTCACCGAGCCCGCCATACATGTTTTTAACCAGTTCCTGGCAAAGTTCCCCCATGCACAACAGCGGGAGATGGTCTTCCGGAAGATCGAGCTGCTGAAAAAACAGCCGGTACCCGCGACCGGACCGATAGAAGCATATGCGCGGACATAATGCTTTGTCCCTTTTGTCTTTGCAGCTTATTTCTAAAAGATCAGTGCTTACTCTCCACGCAGCTAAAGCCGTGAGTTACACCGCCTGTACGGAGTTTATTAAAGTGTGATGGAAAAACTAACCAGCCGTAGTATCAAGGCTGACGGTATTTAATTTTACTTCGACCGACTGATCGGTCCTTCTTCCGCTTTTTGCGGATGTTGTCCTCGTAGAGCCTCGTCATGTCAGTGCAGGCCACGTCCCAACTGAAGAACTTTTCGATCCTCGCCCTTCCGGCTTGGCCCATCCTGGCGCGGAGGGGCTCATTGTATAAGAGCCGGCTGATGGCCCTGGCCAGCGCGGGCGGATTGCGGGGCGGCACTAGAAACCCTGCTTCTCCGTCCTTTCCCACGACCTCCGGCAAGGCTCCGCCGGTGGTGCTGACTATGGGCAGCCCGGTGGACATGGCCTCGGAAGCGGGAAAGCCGAACCCTTCGTACACCGATGGAGTCACCGCTATCTCCGCCTCCCTGTACTTGCGGGCGACCTCTTCGGTGGGGATGCCGCCCGTACAATGAACGCGGCCGTGCAGGTTGTACCTCTTGGTGAGCTCCCGCATGTGTACCTGGCGGGGAGCGCCCCCGTCAACCACCGTCAGGGTCACCTCGCGGGGAAGATAAAGCAGGGCCTCCAAGAGGTAACGGATGCCTTTCTTGCGGTCCTCGGTGTTGCCCACGAAAATGAGGCTTTGCGGCTTCTTGCGGACCCGGGGATCGGGCCGGAACATCTCGGTGTCAACCCCGTTGTATACCACCTTGACCCGCTCCCGGTCCACGTAGAAAGAGCGGGAAACGCTTTGGGCCGCGGTCTCGCTAACTGTGATGATATCGTCCATCCAGGGCGTCACCCGCCGGTTCATGTCAATGGGGTAATAGGCCGTGCGCTTCAATCGGTCGAAGAGCCGGGGAAGCTGCTGAAAGTCTGCCAGGCGGTCCTCTGAAAGAGGGTGGTGGATGGTGGAAACCACGGGCACGCCGAAAGCCTTCATCAAAATAAGGCCGTAAGCCAGGGTCTGGTTGTCGTGGATGATGTCGAAAGGATGGTCGTTCCAGAGCTTCCGGAGCAGGTTGTAGGCCCGCATGGAAAACGCCAGCATCTCCGGGAAGAACCCGAACCGGGTGGCTGCAAACTCGTAGAAGTGGGACGGCCGGAAAAGCGTGAACAACTTGTCCGGGGGAACGGAGCGATAAAAGAACTTGCGGGTGGAGAACATATTATAGTCGGGCAGGCGATGTTGCACGCACCACGGCGTCTCCCAGGTATAGGGCGGCCCTTGCACCAGGTGGACCTCGTGGCCCTGCCGGGCAAGGAACTTGGACAGGTAATATACATACACCCCCTGGCCGCCGCAGTACATGTTGCCGCGGTAGCTTAAAAGGCAGACTCTCATCATCACTCCTGTTGGCTTGGGTTTTAAACATTATTTTCGCCTATTTCTTCCTTGTCAACAAAAGGTGCCCGCCGCGTCTGTCCACACCTTTGTGCTTCTTAAACTTTGTGTGTTTTCGCTAATGAACCGCTAACAATCATGATTTAAAATGAATCTGCGAAGATGTATAAGCTGCATTTTTTCTTCATTAATTTCTTAAGAAGCCGGCGGAGTTCTCTCCGGGACCGATTTATAGTTCCCGGTTTCAACGCCTTGAAAATGATTTTATTTCCATCTATATTTCACTCTGTATAAAAGGGCTTCCATCAAAGAGGATTTGCAAGATGCATAAGCGGGCGCGGGAGCGGGCAAGCCCGGTTTCAAGTTGAGACGAGCGAGGTGTTTTATGGCCTACGAACACATTCTGATAGTTGACGACGAAGAGGACATTCTGGAGCTGGTGGAATATAATCTTGTCAAGAACGGTTACCGGGTGACGAGCGTAATCAACGGTGAAGACGCTTTGAGCGCGGCCCGAACCCAGGCCCCGGATGTGATCGTTCTCGATTTGATGCTTCCGGGCATGGACGGTTTCGAGGTTTGCAAAATCATGAAAAGTGACCCTTCACTTTCCCGGGTCCCCATTATCATGCTTACCGCCAAGGGGGAGGAGGCCGATCAGGTTACGGGACTTGAGCTGGGGGCTGACGATTACGTGACCAAGCCGTTCAGTCCCCGCGTATTGACCGCCCGGATCAGGACGGCTCTCCGTCGTAAAACCCAACAGCCGACGTCGGAAGAGGAGACGCTCCATATCGGCGACGTGGTAATAAGCCCCGGCCGGCACCAGGTCTCCGTGGGAGACGAACTGATTGATCTGACCCATACCGAGTTCCGCCTGCTTTACTTTCTTGCCAGGCGTCCGGGCTGGGTTTTCAGCCGTGACCAGATCATTGACGAGGTCCACGGTTCGGATTACGCGGTTACCGACCGGTCGGTGGACGTACTTGTTTCCGGGCTCAGAAAGAAGCTCGGCAAGGCCGGCAACTTGATAGAGACCGTAAGAGGGGTAGGCTATCGCCTCAAGGAGTAGCCGGTGCAACGAAGAAAGCTCAAGAGGCAGCTTTACCTGTCTTATATCTTCATTACCATCCTGGCCCTGGTGGCCGTCCTTATCTTTGCTTCCTGGGCGGTGCGCGGATTTTTCTTTGACCAGATAAAGTCCGGCCTGGAATCCCGGGCTTACCTTGTCGAGCGGCAGGTCAGGGAGCTCCTGGAATCTACCGACGGGGATATCGACGCCGTCTGCGATTACCTGGGCAAGCGCTCCGATACGCGGATCACCGTGATCCTGCCTTCCGGGTTGGTTGTGGCTGACTCGGAAAGAGACCCCTCCACCATGGACAACCACCGGACCCGGCCGGAGATCTTGACCGCCATGGAGGACAAGGCAGGAAGCTCCATCCGCTACAGCGCGACCCTTAAAAAAGAGATGGTCTACGTGGCCATACCCCTGAAGAGAGCAGGGGAGATAAAAGCCGTGATAAGGACTTCCATGCCGCTGACCACGCTGGGCACGGCACTGCGGGAGGTCCACGGAAAAATCCTGATCGGCGGAATTATCATCGCCTTGCTCGCCGCGCTCACCAGCTTGATAGTCTCCCGGAAGATCAGTAAGCCTTTGGAGGACATGAAAAAGGGAGCGGAAAGATTCTCCCGCGGAGACTTCGACGCCCGGCTCGAGACCCCTGACTCGGAAGAGATGGCCGGCCTGGCAGAAGCCATGAACGAGATGGCGGCCCAGCTTGACGAAAGAATCCGCACCATCCTCCGGCAGCGCAACGAGCAGGAGGCCATCCTCGCCTCCATGATGGAAGGAGTGATCGCGGTAAACAACGAAGACAGGATCATCCTGATAAACCAGGCGGCCCGCGACATGTTCGGCATAGTCAGGAACGCCGCCCGGGGAAGGCTGCTTCCCAAAATAATCCCCCACAAGGAGATCGTCGAGCTCATCGAAAAGGCCATGGAACAGGAGGGACAAGCGGAACAGGAGATAGTCCGGGAAGACCGGTTCCTCCACATCTCCGCGGCAACGGTCCGCGACACCATGGGCAAAGCCATCGGCGCGGTCATAGTATTTAACGACATTACCCGGATACGGAGGCTGGAGAACTTAAGAAGCGAGTTCGTGGCCAATGTATCCCATGAACTCCGGACCCCCATAACCTCGATCAAAGGGTTTGTCGAGACCCTGCTCGACGGCGAGCTGGACGCACGGGAGAACACGGAAAGGTTTTTGAACATCATCCACAAGCAGGCGGATCAGCTAAACGACATTATCGAGGACCTTCTTATCCTCTCCCGCGTTGAACAGGGCGCGGAAAAGCAATCCATCGCCTTTGAGGAAGGCAGCGTAAAAGAAGTCCTCGAATCCTCCATCGAAGTCTCCGGCTTGAAAGCCGCGGAAAAAGACATCGACATCGGCATCTCCTGCGACGACGGATTGCGGACCCGGATCAACCCTTCTCTTCTCAGCCAGGCGATCATTAACCTGATCAACAACGCCGTCAACTTCAGCGAGCCCGGCGGGGTGGTCGAGGTCGAAGCCAGACAGGAGGACTCATCGGTGGTGATAAACGTACGCGATTACGGGGCCGGTATCGGAGAGGAACACCTTCCGCGGCTGTTTGAGAGGTTCTACCGCATTGACAAGGGCAGGAGCAAGAAGCTGGGCGGCACCGGCCTGGGCCTGGCCATTGTCAAGCATATCGCCCAGGCCCACGGAGGCTCGGTAAGCGTTGAAAGCGAGCCGGGAAAAGGGAGCACCTTTACCGTCTTCCTGCCGTATTTCAACTGACCAGTCTCTGCCGTTTGTTTTTGCAGCCTTCTCAAACCCCGGACAGGGCCTGTTCCAGGTCTTTTATAAGCGCGTTTTTATCTTCGATTCCCGCAGAAAGGCGCACGGTATTCTTGCGGACTCCAAAGGCAAGTCTTCGCTCCTCCGGCAGATAAAGCATGGTGCTCAAGTAAGGGATACATACCAGCGACTCGGTTGCCCCCAGGCTTACGGCGTGGACCACGCGTTCGAGGCCGTTCACGAAACGCTTTGCTTCCTCCTGGCTCTCTCCCACGTCAAAAGCGAGCACTCCTCCGAAGCCGCCTTCCATCTGCTCGCGGGCGAGAGCGTGACCGGGATGTTCGGGAAGGCCCGGATAGAAAACGCGGGAGACCCTGGAATGCCCGGCCAGGTACTCGGCCGCCGCCAGGGCGTTGGATGACATCTTCTCCGCCCGCAGCGAAAGCGTTTTCAGCCCCCGCTGCAAAAGGAAAGCGGACACGGGATCAAGGGTGGTGCCGATGGCCTGGCGGGTGAACCACAGGTCATTGTAATATTCCTTGGAAGTGGCCACCGCCCCCGCCATGAGATCGTTGTGCCCGCCCATCGCCTTGGTGGCGCTGTGGAGAGACATGTGCGCGCCCAGCGACAAAGGCTTCTGGTGGCAAGGGGTGGCAAAGGTGTTGTCAACCACCAGCAAGGCCCCTGTACGGTCGGCCTGTTCCCGCAGAAAACCGATGTCCAGGACCTTCAATAAAGGATTACTCGGCGTCTCGCAAAGTATAAGAGCGGTGTTCGGTCTGATTGCCTCCGGGACCTTTTCCGGATCGGACGCGTCAAGCCAGGAGACCTCGATGCCCATCCTCTCCAGGACCAGGCTGACCTTGTAGTTGGCCCCGTAAATGTCATGGAAAAGAAGTACATGCGAGCCCGCCTTCAAGAAAGAAAAGTAGACCAGGGTACAGGCTGCCATGCCGGTGGTACAGAGCACGCAGTCTTGTGCTTCTTCCAGGGATGCTATCTCCCGCTCCACCTGCCGGACGGTGGGGTTGTCGTCGCGATGATAGGTGTATCCTTCGATCTCGCCGTCTACTATGCGCCGGAGAAGATCGAACGATTCATACTCGTAGTTCACCGAGTTGATCACCGGGGTCACCATGGGACGGTTGCCGGGCGGCGTAAGAGAACTGTCGGACATTACTCGCTCCTTGCCGGGAAACTGCAAGAACAAGGATCGGAAAACAGCCGGAAAACGCACTGTTCCTTGATGGGGCATGACCGGACAATTTTACCCGACCCTTGCTTATCCAAAGACCATCTCCAGGATACCAGAGAAAAATTTAAATTCCATCTTGCTTTGAGATAAAAAATGTGATAAAAAGAACCCTCGTGTTGTGAGGGCCCTGAAATGTAGCTTTCAGCCCGCCTCGGGGCCCTGATCTTTAAGCCATTAATCCGGAAACAAAAATGCTCTGCCGAAGAGGCGAGCGGAAATTTTGAAGTGAAGAAAAAAGGAGGTAACGGAAAATGTCATTTGATCTGATCAAAAACCACATGGAAGACTGGCAGGTGGCCGCGGAAGCGGAAAAGACCATGAAGACCCCCCAGCAGCTCGCCGAGGAGCTGGGACTGAAAGATGACGAGCTCATCCCCATGGGACGCTACCAGGCCAAGATTGATTACGAGAAGGTCACCAAGCGACTCAAGAACCGACCCAACGGCAAGTACATTGACGTGACCGCGATTACGCCCACCCCCTTGGGCGAAGGAAAAACCACTTCCTCCATGGGCCTGGTGGAAGGACTCGGCAAGAGGGGAAAGAGCGTTATCGGGGCCATCCGCCAGCCCTCCATGGGCCCGACGTTCAACATCAAGGGAAGCGCGGCCGGCGGCGGAGTATCCCAGTGCGTGCCTTTGACCGACTTCTCTCTGGGGCTCACCGGCGACTTCGACTGCGTGACCAACGCCCATAACCTGGCGATGGTGGCCTTGACTTCAAGGCTCCAGCACGAGTTCAACTACGACGACAAGATGTTGAAGAGCAAAAGATTGAAAAGGCTCAACATCGATCCCCGCAACGTTCAGATGAACTGGGTCATCGACTTCTGCGCCCAGGCGCTGCGCGACATCATCATCGGACTGGGCGGCAAGATGGACGGCTTCATGATGGAGACCGGCTTCGCCATTACAGTAAGCTCGGAGATCATGGCCATCCTCGCTGTGTTCACCGACCTGCGCGACTTCATAAACCGCATGAACAGCATAGTGGTGGCCTATAACAAAAACGGCGACCCCATCACGACCGGCGACCTCGAGGTCGGCAACGCCATGTCCGCTCTTATGCTCCGGGCGCTGAACCCCAACCTCATGCAGACCGTGGAAGGACAGCCGGTCATGGTCCATGCCGGGCCCTTTGCAAACATAGCCATTGGACAGAGCTCGATCGTCGCCGATCGCGTCGGCCTCAAGCTCGCCGACTACCACGTGACCGAGTCCGGCTTCGGCGCGGACATCGGCTTCGAGAAGTTCTGGAACCTGAAATGCCGCTTCTCCGGCCTGAAGCCGCACTGCGCGGTGTTGGTGGCCACCATCCGCGCCCTCAAGATGCACGGCGGCGGGCCCAAGGTGGTTCCCGGAAGGAAGCTGGACGAGGCCTATGAAAAAGAGAACGTCAGCCTGGTGGAGAAAGGCTGCGAGAACCTGTTACACCATATCAAGACTCTTAAGAAGGCCGGCATCAACCCCGTGGTCTGCCTGAACGGCTTCAAGTACGACACCAAGCGCGAGATAAACGCGGTAAAGAGGCACACCGAGCAGGCCAAGGCCAACTTCGCCTACTCCCAGCACTGGGCATACGGCGGAGACGGTGCCCTCGAGTTTGCCGATGCAGTAATCGACGCGGCCAACAAGAAGTCCAACTTCAAGTTCCTCTATCCCGAGACCATGCCGCTCGGACAGCGCATCCAGAAGATCGCCAAGGAAGTCTACGGCGCAAAGGACGTGGCCTTCGGTCCCGCGGCACAGGAAAAGCTGGACAGGATGGAGAAAGACCCCGAGGCCAAGAAGCTGGGTACATGCATGGTAAAGACACACCTCTCCCTCAGCGACATCCCCGGTATAGTGGGCGCGCCCAAGGGATGGACCCTGAACGTGCGCGACATCCTTACCTACAAGGGCGCAGGCTTCCTCGTGCCCATGGCGGGTACGGTCAAGCTCATGCCGGGCACAGCATCCGACGCAGCCTACCGGAGAATCAAGGTGAACCCCAAGACCAAGAAGGTCGAGGGAATGTTCTAATAATAAAAAGATTCTAAAAAAGGGCCTGCATCATCTGCGATGCAGGCCCTTTTACTTCGCACTTCCGAAAAAATAATAAAGCCGGTCACAAATGCCGGCTAAACTAAAAACCAGGCTGCTGTCACGCCACCTTGGTGATCCTTCCCGAGCGGATACACCTCGTGCATACCTTGATCCTTTTTACCCCCTGGGGAGTGGAAACCCGAACCTTCTGAAGGTTGGGTTGCGTACGCCTCTTGGTCCGGTTATGGGCATGACTTACGTTCATTCCCACCAGTGGCCTTTTACCACAGACTTCACATACACGCGACATCTTTCCCGTCCTCCTTAGCAATCCCTTCAAAAGTCAATATGATAGTTCGCTTTTTCATGCGTGTCAAGCAAACGAAACTTTGGGGGCAGGCCCTCGCAATCAGGCTCTAATGAGGGCCATGTCCCCTGCCGGCGCCGGGTACAAACCTTCCGCTGTTATTTGCCCATGTCTTTTTCTTTCGGCTCCGGCAGCGTTCGGGTTATGTTTTCCGTTTCTTTTTTCCGGCTTTCTTCGGGTTTGCCTTTGTCTTTCCTTATGACCTTGACCGCCCCGTAGGTCTGGACGAGCTCGTTCAAGTCCAGGGTATGGAACGAGCCGTCGCCGGGCACGATTATAATGGGCTTGTCCTGTAATGACTCGGATATGGCCATTCCCACGTAGGTGTCTCCGCCGGGCCCGGCCAGCACCGCTGTCTGTGCTTCTATCCCCTCTGCCTGCTGGTTGTACTTTACGCGCGTGGCCTGTGCTTTGAGCTTGCGGGCCTCGAGCTCGGCGTCGGCTTCCTGCCTGGTCCTGGCCAGGCGTCCCTTTGCCAGCTCGATCATGGAGTCGGCTTCACCGCGGGACTTGTTGACCTTGGTCCAGCGTTCCTGCCTGGCCTTGTTCTGGTATGCCTCGTACTCCTCCATCTCCTCCTCGGCTATCCGTTTCTTGCTCAAGACCTCTTCGTAGCCGGGATGGATGGCGACATCGGGCGCAGACAGCTTGTCGATCACGATGCCGAAATCTTTGAGACGCCTGTTCAGATCGTGAATGGCCCCCTCTTTGACGACATTGCCGTCGGAGTCCTCCACGCCTTCCACCTGTATCTTGCGGTCGTGGGGTCTCAATATCTCGCTGGAGTCGAGTTCGGAGAGCCAGGAACGGAGCACGCCTCTTACCATGGAGGCCACGAAAGGCTCGATGTCTTCTCTCTTGCCGACCTTCTGGACCACGTTATAGGCGCCTTCGGGAATGATGTGATAGGCCACTACAACGTTAACCCAGGCGTCGTTGCCGTCCGCGGTTTTAATGCGCACGCTTTCGTTGCCGCTCCTGCGGTCATGGACCACGATCCGGATGAGGTCCGATTTGCTGATCTCCTTTTTTACCTGTTCCATCTGCTCTTCAGGGATATCAGCCCCCACCACCTGTTCCTCTTCCGGCACCACCTTCTTCGATTCCACGGCAACGCCGGGAGTGCGGAACTCGATCTTTCCTTTTTTAATCATCTGTATCTTCATCTGGGTGCGGGGCAGTACTATAAAGGTATGCACCTTGGGGATGTCGAGGTACCATCCGGTAAGCTTGGCGTCTTCTTCCACCTGGTGGATGACGGGTATGTTGTTTATCCTGACGCCTACCTGGTTTGACCTCACCCTTTGGCAGGCCATGTTACCGGTCATTACCAGGGCCACGGTTAATACGAGGACAGAGGTTTTTATCCTGGTACTCATTTTCCACCTCCGGGGAGTGCTTCCAGGGACGGCTGAAGTTGTTTTACGGACTTGCCGAGGTCAAGGGGATTTATCCCGTTGGGTCCGCCCGCGGGCAGCACAATAAGCTCCAGACCGTTGAGGACCTTGGCGTACTCGAGTCCCACGTAGACGTCTCCGCCCTTGCCGGCAAGGGCTCTCCTGGTCCTCCCTTTTCCTTCGGCCTGCGACTCCATGATCAGCTTGTCTCCTACAGCTATATTCTCGGTCATGTACCGGTCGGCCTCAGCGTCGATCTCGCGGGCCCGGGCGCTGCCTCGGGCCAGCTCGGCCTCTGCCGCGGCGTTGGCGTTGGCCACCAGTCGCTGCCACTCCGCGCGGGCGTTCGCAGCCTGTTTCAGGGCCTTTTCCATCTCGACCCTTTGGTCAGCTATGACCTTGCTGATGATGGACGCCTCGATCCTGTCTTTGAACTTGAAGTCCCAGATCAATACCGCGGTAACCTCGATCCCGCGGGGCTTGAAAAACATGTTCATCTCATCCAACGCCTTCTGCACCTGTGTGGTCCGGTCGAGGAGGTACTGGTCGGCGGGGTATTGTTCACGGAACTCGGCAAGCTCGTCGGCAAAAAGTTCGATCCTCTGTTTTTCGGTTGTGTCAGGCGCTTTCTCCTTGAGTTCTATCTTCGAGGCCTGTTTTTTGAGCTCCTTGATCTCGCGGTTGAGCTCTCTTAGCTGCTTCAACTGGTCCGCGGTTTTTCGGGGGATCTTCTCTATCTCTTTCTTTTCTTTGACTGCCAGCTTGTAGTCCTCGGTAATATTACGGAGCTTTGTGATGCGCTGTTTTATCCCGGTTCTCTTTTTCTTGGTCATGCTGTAGAACTGGTTGGCCGTCATTATCTCACCCAGCTTGGCCTGGAGTATCTGGGGACAGATGGCCTTGATGCCTCTTTCTTTTACGTCGCGGTTGGTGGAGTAGTTCTCGCGCAGGCCGGTCTCTCCGGTGTTTTCGATGTTGGTTTTTATCTGGTTCCTGTCCACGTGGTAGAGTATGGTCACGTATACGTCGATCTCGTCCTGGTCCTTTGCCGTCCTTACCTTGAGCGGTTCGAGGTCGGGCTCGGTTGCCGGCAAGGGGGGCCCCATCTCGAACCGGTGTATGGTACAGTCGTACCTGTTGAACTCGTGCAGATAGGGTATGATCACGCTATAGCCGGGGTCCAGCTTGTTGACGTCGCCTTGTTCCGCCAATCCGGGTATGGTTATGTTCCAGTAGCGGAGCCCGATCTCCCAGGGATGGACCTTTTCCAGGGTAAAGAAGAACCCCACCACCACGATGAGGACCAGAACGATCACGCCGGTCTTGATGGTCTTTCCCAGACAGCCCGGACCGGCCTCATCTTCTGTTTGTGTTTCCAGGCCCTTATTTTCTTCTTCTCCTGCCATGCTCTATCTCCTTAAGTCTTGGACTTGCTCCCCTTATATATCTTAACAGGGTCACATTTCATCCTGTGGAGGATTATTTTTGCGACTGCTTTTGGGCCATGGTATTCATAGTTTCTCCCCACTCGGCAAACGGCTTGAACAGGTCCACCGGAATGGGGAATGCAATGGTTGAGTTGTTCTCCGCTCCCACTTCTATCAGGGTTTGCAGGTAGCGAAGCTGAAGTGATATGGGGTACTGGGCCATCATGTCCGCTGCCTGGACCAGCTTCTCCGCTGCCTGGAGCTCTCCTTCGGCGTGGATGACCTTGGCCCGCCGGTCGCGCTCGGCCTCTGCCTGGCGGGCCATGGCCCGCTGCATCTCGTCGGGCAGGTCCACGTGCTTGACCTCGACCTGGCTGACCTTGATGCCCCAGGGGTCGGTATGAGTATCGAGGATTTCCTGGAGGTGCTGGTTGATCTTCTCCCGCTCGGTAAGCAGGGTGTCCAGGTCTGACTGTCCGAGCACCGCCCGCAAAGTGGTCTGGGCGAGCTGGCTGGTGGCATAGAGGTAGTTCTCCACCTGGATGACCGCCCTGCCGGGCTCGAGCACTCGGAAGTAGACCACTGCGTTGACCGTGAGGGTCACGTTATCAGAAGTGATAACGTCCTGAGGGGGCACGTCCATGACCACGGTCCTAAGGCTCACCTTCTGCATCCGGTCAATGACGGGAATGAGCAGGATAAGCCCTGGCCCTTTGGGCCTGTCGAGCACTCTTCCCAGCCGAAAGATGACCCCTCTCTCGTACTCGTTCAGTATCCGGATCATCATGGAGAGGAGCACCAGGGCTGCGATAACTATTGCAATGAGTCCCATTCCTATCTCCATCTTTTCTCCTCCTTCGTCTCGGGCGGCGCCCGGTTTGAAACCGCGTTTTCAGCCGGTCCCATACGCTCAGCTTTCCGGCTCCTCGGTCGTTTCGCTTTTCTTCTCTTCAAGAGGCTGCGGTCCGTTTTTTTTGGTTACACGAGCTATAAGGTTCTCCGTGTTTACCGACTTTATCACGACTTTGTCTCCTTTGGCAACAGGCGTGTCGGAGACCGCATTCCAGTACTCTCCGAAGACGAATATCTTTCCCTGCCGGTCGGGCTTCATGTCGGCTGCCGCCTTCGCTTCCATGTCCACCAGGTAATCCGCACCGCTCGATACCCTCTGGCGATGGGCCTTTAGAACCGCACCGCCGAAGATCAACAGCACGGCCACTATAAAGACGGCCATTCCGATGATGAGGGGCAGAGAAGGATGCACGTTGGGGGCCTCCTCGGTATTGAAAAGCATTAATGATCCGATGACCAGGGAAACTATTCCGGCCACCGACAGTACCCCATAGCTTACAATAAAAACCTCTGCTATGAAAAAGATGAAGGCCAGCACGATGAGGAGCAGGCCGATGTAATTGATGTCCAGGGAGGGCGCCAGGAGGGCCACCAGGATGAGTGAGGCTCCCAGTATAACGGGCACGAACATTCCGGGGTTTTTGAACTCGAGGGCCACCAGGAGTCCGCCGAGCAGCAGGAGCACGATGATGACGTTGGGGTTATTGATAAGGTCCTGGAGCCGCTGGGGGGTAGTCATTTTTTTCTTTTCAACCCTGGCCCCCGCAGTGGTCATCCTGATAGTGGAGCCGTCGCCCAGCTTGACTTTCCTGCCGGGCAAAAAGGAATTCACCAGCTCGTCCACGTCCGCCACCACCGCATCGGCCACGTTTTTATCCACCGCCTCTTGTGCGGTAACGGACTCGCTTTCCTTGACCGCTTTTTCCGCCCAGTCGGCGTTCCTTCCGCGGACCTCGCAGACGGACCTTACCCAGGCAGCGGTGTCCTTGGTGGCCTTCTCCATCATGGGGTCGTCCTCGGGCACGGGCTCGTACTTGGCCCCGAAGGGCATCATTACCGGGTGGGCGGCCCCGATGTTGGTCCCGGGCGCCATTACCGCGACATGCGCTCCCAGGGTTATCATCATGCCCGCAGAGGTTGCCGAAGCGCCGGCCGGAGCCACGTAGACCACCACCGGCACCTGCGAATCCAGAAAGAGCTTGACCATCTCCTTGGTGGCCTTCAAGGTCCCGCCCGGAGTGTCCAGGCGGATGATAAGCGCGGACGCCTTCTCCTGCTCCGCCTTTTCAATGTAAAGTTTTACGTATTCCTCGACTCCCGGGTTGATTATCCCGTCCACGTCCAGAAGGTAGACCGGGCCGGTGGCCGCATACTCAGCGGGCTCTGCTGCATCCGCGGTTCTTTTTTCCGAAGGGGAAGGATTAACAGTAGAGCCGGCAGTTGTTTCATTGATTTGCGCGCCTTCCCCGGCTTTGGTTCCCGCGGTTTCTTCCTGTTTCGATTTCTCCGGTTGTGCTGCTGCACCCATTGCGAAAGCGAGCGCAAGCGCCAGCATACAAAAGAGCGCCGCGATTTTTAAACACTTCATTTGGCCTCCTCCACCGGCAGTCCCATCTTGTACATGACCTTTTTTATGTCTTCCCACACGTCCTTTTTGGCCGCGGCTTTTCTGAGCAGGTAGCTGGGATGGTAAGTGGGCATCAGGGGTATGCCGCGGAACTCGTGCCATGTTCCCCTCATCCTGCTGATGGGGGTTGTCAAGCCGATCATGGCGTGTGCGGGGACCGCTCCGAGGGCCACGATGACCTTGGGCTTGATGCTTTCCACCTGCTTCTCGAGGAAAGGCAGACATGCCTGGATTTCTTCCGGCTCGGGCGTCCGATTTTCCGGAGGGCGGCACTTGATGACACTGGTGATGTAAACCTCGCTCCGGGATATCTTCATGCCCTTTTCTATGATATCGGTGAGCATCCTGCCTGATTTTCCCACAAAGGGCAGCCCCTGGGCGTCCTCGTCCTCGCCGGGGGCTTCTCCCACGAACATGAGCCGAGCCAACGGGTCCCCCTCCCCGAACACTATATTGATCCGGTTCCGGCTCAGGGGACAACGCGTGCAGTCTCCGAGCTCGCGTCTGACGCCGCGGAGGTCCTCTGCGGGGTTCCTCGCCGATGTCTGGCCCGTCCTGGTTCGGGCGTCTTCCAGAGCTTGCCGGTCTATGCCGGTCATGCCCTTTTCCCCCTGGTAAACAAGGTACTCCCGCCCCGCCTTTAAAACGTCGGCGAACAAGGTTTCGATAAATCTCTTGTCCGGGTGTTTAGCCATTCACAATGCTTTTTTCATCAAGTGTTCTTTGCAGCCGCCGACATAGGCGATCTGCCTTGATCGGAAACCGTCTCCCTCGTACAAGCCGACCCTTAACCTCACGCTTTACGACCGCGTATCAATACACAAGCGACGTTTTCTCCGGCTTGCGTTGCCTCGTCCCCCGCTTGATCCCTTCCGGAATTATGAAAATAAAGAATTCTTTCCATCCGGTTGCAATGACCTCGGATTGCTATTATAGTTTACATTCAACAACTGAACAATCAAACTCGAAAACATCTTCGACAGTACAGGTCAGTCTCTTACAGCTAAAAAGCATTTAACATGATGGAGGTATGGAAAGACCGATGTTTTATAAGTTCCGCAGGACCCTCTGTTGGACGTTTTGGTCAATTTTTTGTTTATTTATAATTCCGCAGGCCGCTCTTGCCTGGGGGCCGGGGGTACACATTGAGACATCCGCTTACATCTTAAGCCACCTCGCCCTTGTTGCGCCTGCGCTCAAGAAGCTTCTTAGTTCTCATCCTTTCGAGTTCATTTACGGGTCGGTGTGTCCCGACATGGTAATCGGCAAGCGTTTCATGAACAAGGAGACCAACAACCACCTGTGGAGCGAGGGCCGGAAAGTACTGAGCGATGCCAGCACTGGCCGGGAGGAGGCCTTCGCCCTTGGATACCTCACCCACCTTGCCGCCGACACCATAGCCCACAACCATTTTGTTCCCGACCGCATCCTCGAGCGCCTTGACCGGAGAAGCGGTTCACATCTGCTTCAAGAGCTCATCTTCGACGCCTCCCTGGAGGATGGCGTGTGGGACACCGCCCGCCGGGTCTACAGTCTCCGCTACCGGGACTGCGAGCTCCTGGTGGAACGTAACCTGGCGCGGACGCCTTTTCCCCAGCTCATGAACCGGAAGATATTCCTGGGCGGCAAGATCATGGTGAGGATGGGACTCTGGTCGAGAATGACCCGACGCGTCCGGCGACGCTACCGACACCTGATTGACATGCAGGGCATCCTGTCCTACCAGGCGCAGGTGCACGAGACCGTGCTCGAGTATCTCAACAACCCTGATGCCGCAGCCTGTCTGGACGAGTCCCCCACCGGCGGGCTGGTTCTCGAAAAGGCGCATGACCTCCGTCGCACCTTATACCTGCTTAACCGCCGCGAGCTCCTCTCCAGCGACGACTACAGCGAGCTTGTCAGCGAGTTCCAGCGCTGGCGGGAAGAACTCCCTTTCCCCGGATCCCCTCAAGAGCCCGAAGTGGTCCCGGCCCTCGCCGCCCCTACAGCGGCAGGCGGGTTATGATCCGCATTGAAGGACAGGTCTTCTGCTCCTGATTAGTACCGGGGGGTCGGCGCCTACTGCCTTCTCACCGAGATCACGCTGTCCACCTTTTCTATGCTGTTTATGAGCCGTTGCAGTTGGGAGACGGTCTTCAGGTTTATGCGGAAGGTATGCATGGCCTTTTTTTCTTCGGTGGTCCGCACGAGCGCACGCTCGATGTTTACGTTGTCATCGCTTAATATGGAAGAGAGCTCGGCCAACAGCCCCTTGCGGTCCTCTGATACGACCTCGAGGGTGATCCTGTTTTCTCCTTCCACTTGGCTTTCCCACCTGGCCTTGTAGAGGTCGTTCTCTGATGCCTGTTCCAGGAGTCGGGGACAATCCGCCCGGTGTACCTCCATGGATGCGTCCTCTTTTTCCAGTATCTTGACCGGCTCGCCCACCAGTGGCGAGCAGCAGGACGCGAACGAAAACCCGGGATCGTTGAAGCTGGTGATGGTTACCAGTGGACCGGCCTCTTCTTTTGCCGCTGGGTCCTCGAGGTCCTCCTGTTGCTCGCTCTCCCCGCTCTCCGCTGCGGGGTTGAACGCCTTCTTCTTTTCAGAGGCAGCGGTCTTTCCCGTCTCGCTTCGCAGTTCTTCGGGAGGAACGAACTGGGCAAGTATCTTTCTTACCGGGAACCGGTTTCTTCCGATGGCTTCCAAAAGCCGGTCTCTCGAGCTGAAGTTGAACCTGGCCGCCGCCTGGTCCATGGAGCCTTCCTGGATGAGAGTGCCCAGAGCCTTGCCGTAACGGAGAAGCTCGTTCTCGAGCACCTGCCTTCCCAGCTCGCGGTTTCTTTGAGTCTCCTTGGTCGAAAGCCAGTGGTTTATCTTGTTCCTGGCGCGGGGGCTTTTCACGAACTCGAGCCAGGCCCGGTTGGGCTCGACAGTGTTGGAGGTGAGGATTTCCACGGTGTCGCCGCTCTTGAGGTTATGGTTTAAGGGCACGATCTTTCCATCCACCTTGGCCCCTGCGCAGTGGTTTCCGATATCGCTGTGGATGCTGTATGCCATGTCAATGGGGGTTGCTCCGGAGGGCAGCTCGACAATGTCACCGTCGGGGGTAAACACCGCGATCACGTCGGGCATGACCTCTGATTTGATTGATTCGAGGAAATGGTAGGGGTCTTTGAGCTCCTCGTGGAGCTCGACCAGGCTGTTTAAGAACATCTGGGTCTTCTCGTCAGCCTCGGGAGATTCGGGAATGCCCCCGCTTTCCTTGTACCTCCAGTGGGCGGCAATGCCGTACTCGGCCACCGCGTGCATCTCGGGCGTGCGCAGTTGTATCTCCTCCCTTTCTCCGCCCGGACCGAGCACGGTGGTGTGCAGCGACCGGTACATGTTGGCCTTGGGCAGGGCGATGTAGTCCTTGATCCGCCCCGGCACGGGCGACCTTATGGAATGGATGACGCGGAGGGCGTCATAGCACTCGGGAATGGAGCCCACCGTCACGCGGAAAGCGATAAGATCATAGACCTCGTCAAAGGTGAGGTTCTGTTTTTCCATTTTGCGATAGATGCTGTACAGGTGCTTGAACCTCCCGGTGACCTGTGCCTTGATCCCGGCCTCGGCAAGCTTTTCCTCGAAAAACTGCTGCGTTTTTTCAGTGTAGTCCTGCCGGGCCTCTCTTATCCTGGCCATCTGGGAAGCCAGCCGGAAGAACATCTCCGGTTTTATATACTGGAAGCTCAGGTCCTCGAGCTGGGCCAGTATCCAGTGTATTCCCAGCCTGCCGGCGATGGGAGCGTAAATCTCCATGGTTTCCTTGGCGATCCGCGTTTTCTTGTCGTCCGGCAGGTACGAAAGGGTCTGCATGTTATGGAGCCGGTCGGCGAGCTTGATGAGGATCACCCGCACGTCGCGGGCCATGGCCAGGATGATCTTCCGGAAGTTCTCCGCCTGTACTTCGATACGGGAGTCCTCGGTGGGTATCCTGCCGATCTTGGTGACACCGTCCACCAGCCGGACGATCTCTTTGGGGAACTCGGACTCCAGCTCGGGCAGGGTTATGCTCGAGTCTTCCAGCACGTCGTGCAACAGGCCCGCGGCAATCGAGCTTTCGTGAAGCTCCATCTCGGTAAGTATTCCCGCGACCTCCAGGGGGTGGGACAGGTAGGGCACTCCGGACTCGCGCAGGCTTCCCGCATGGAGCTTGGCGCTCCACACGTAAGCTTTCTGGACGAGACCGGTATCGGCTTGCGGATGATAGGAAAGAAGCCGGTCAATGATCTCGTTGATCCTGATGACCGCCAAGCAGAACCTCCCCCTCGGTCAGTTGAAAGGATTTACCCGGGACTCCCCTGCCGGCTTGTCTTCCGGGCTTTAACAGGGGGAATCAGGACTCGTCCGGGTCCTTCAATGTAACCGGCACGAGCTTGGCCGCTTTCTTCTCGTCCTTCTTCTCTTCCGGCATGACCGGCTTTACATAATCTCTGGCAATCTCGCGGAGAGCAGTGATGATCTCCTTGTTTTCACACTGGACAAGAGGGTCCGCTCCCGCATAAAGTTGCTTGGTCCTCTTGGTTGTCAGCATTACCAGGGAAAAGCGGTTCTCCACGTTCTTCAGACAATCCTCGACCGTTATCCTTGCCATTTTGATCCCCTTTAACCGGAACCGGGATGTGCCCCCGCCGGTTTCAGCTTTTTAATATGGACTCGACCACCGTCTCCACTGCCCGCTTACGGCAACGATTGGCCATCACCACCGCACGCATGAGCTCGACCGCCCGATCAAAGTCCTCATTTATTATTATATAATTAAACCACGACCATTCAAGCATCTCCTCGCGCGCGGTCTCCAGTCTGTTCCTTATGTCCTCTTCTTTTTCCGAGCCGCGGCGCCGAAGCCGCTCCTCCAGTACCTCCCGGCGGGGCGGCAGGACAAATATGAAAATGTCGCTTTCGAACCTGGCCTTTAACTGCTTGGCCCCCTGGATGTCCAGTTCGACCAGAAGATCGATGCCTTGACGGGCCGCGTCCTCCAGGTGTGACTTGGATGTGCCGTAACGATGGCTGTGGACCACGGCCCACTCAGCAAACTCGTCATCCGCCACCATCCGGTCGAACGTGACGTCGTCCACGAAGAAGTAGTCCCGGCCGTGGACCTCTCCAGCGCGGGAAGGACGGGTAGTATAGGAGCACGACCATGAAAGCGGCTTCTCTCCCTCTGTTATAAGCCTCTCCATGAGCGCGCGGCACAGCGAGGTCTTGCCCGCTCCGCTGGGCGCGGCCACGAAAAACAACAGCCCGGGGGTGTGTTCTTTCATTCCAGGTTCTGCACCTGCTCGCGGATTTTCTCCAGCTCCGCCTTCATGTCCACCGCCAGCCGGGAAATATCAGCGTTCTGGGCCTTGTTGGACGTCGTGGTTATCTCCCGCAAGACCTCCTGCGTCAGGAAGTCCAGCTTCCGGCCCTTGGGCCCCTCTGATTCCAGAAGCTGCTCCATTTGATCAAGGTGGCTGCGGGCGCGGACTATCTCCTCGGTTATGTCGGCCCGGTCCGCGAAAAGAGCTGTCTCCTGTTCCAGCCGGTTTCGGTCAACCTTGTTCGGGTCTTCAAGTATCTCGGCCATGCGGCGCTCGAGCCGTACCCGATAGTTCTCCACCACTTTGTCCTTTTTGCCCTCCGCCTCGGCCAGCAACCGCCTCATGCCTCTCAGCCGGGATTTCAGGTCTTCGGTAAGGGCAGCGCCTTCCTGCGCCCGCATCTCGATAAAGCTTGCCAGCGCCTTTTCTAAAACAGGCCGGAGCTCTTCCCAGGTCTCCCGCTCCGGCCGGCTCTTTTCGCTTATTGTAAAGATGTCCTTCTGGGCAGCCAGTATGCCGAGTTCAGGAGAACCCTCCAGCCCGAGTTCCTCTTTCATCTCACGGAGCGCCTTGCTCATCTGTTTTGCCAAAGGACGGTTCCAATCCACTTCCACCGGCAGGTCCACTCCCGACAAGTTGACCCTGACCTCCACGTGGCCCCGCGACACCTTCTCCCGGATCAACCGGCCCATATCTGCCTCCAGGAAACCGAGCCGGGAAGGCAGGTAGAACTTGAGGTCCAGGTAGCGATGGTTTACCGACTTTATCTCCACTGAAACGGTCCCGGAGAGCGCATCAGACTCAAGTCGGGCGTAACCGGTCATACTGTAAACAGTCAACAGAGCACCTCTCAATCCGCTTTTACAGTGTTTTATCACGCGCCGGTGAAAAAGGCAAGGGAACTTTATTAAAAGACAAGCGAATCTAATGAGTTAGTGACACGAAAGGAAAAAGGAGACAAAGCTTTGCAGGATGCATGTAATCATCCCGGCTCAAGCGCACGAATGTAGTCCTTGCGTACCGGGCTGAAGCAATCATAGGCCACGGCCGGGCCGTTGATTGCTGATACGCTGTGCTCTGCTCCCGAAGGTATAACCACAACCTCACCGGGCTTGACAAGGCGCTCCTCCCCTTCAACGTTGAAAAACAAGCTCCCGGAGATGATCAGGCTTATCTGCTCGTGCTCATGCGAATGGGGAGGAATTGCCGAACCTTCCTCCAACTCGACAAACGTAACCATGACGTTCTCCAGGTGTACCTGCCTCATGGTGATTCCCGGAGCCATCTCCTTGCAGGGAAGCTCGGATATGACTTTATACTTCATTGTCACCCTCCTGTCCGCTCTTTCCGATATACAGGTCCCGAACGCGGGCCCACTCTTGTGCCGCTTTTTCCATGATCGAGGGAAAAAACGGCTTTATTGCATCATACGCTGAAACAGCGCCGGCATCCAGCCCGGACAGGGCCGGTCGGCCGGATTCTTTTTCGCCGGCGTAGGGGACCTCGATCACCGGCAGCCCGGTGTGTCGTTCCAGGACGTGGCGGTTGCCGGCCACTGACGGGTCGAGCTCATCCGATATGCGGACCAGAACCACCGCCAGGGTCGTCATCGAGCGACGTGAAAGTGCCTCCACAGTCAGAAGAGTATGGTTTATCACACCCAGCCGGTTCGCCGCACAAATCACCACTGGAAGCTTCAATGCCCGCAGAAGGTCAATGTTTAAAAAACGGGAGCTTAGGGGGACAAGGATACCGCCCGCGGTCTCGAGTACTGCCACGTCTTTGCGGTCCATCCACCGGTTCATGGCCTGGTAAATCCGGTCCGTGGCAATCTCTACTCCCTCTACGCGGGCTGCCTCCTCCGGCGCAAGGGGAGCGGAAAAACGCCAGGGAACAATATCATCCCAAGCAAGACCGCGGGCGAGCGCGGTCCCCGAGCCGTCGCCGCCGGCCAGAGCAGTTGCGCGCACAAGACGCAAACCGTCTTCCGGAACGTCTTTACATCCCGTCTCCACCGGCTTTAACGCACCTACACCGTATCCCGCCTCCCGGAACAGAAGACAAAACGCACATGCCACCGATGTCTTGCCCGCACCGGTGTCTGTCCCGGTTATCGCCAGTCCCTTGTAAATCAATAATACGTCCCGCTTTCAGCCGAAATGCTGATAGTTCCTGATTATTGCCGGGTCACATTCGGTTGTCAAGAACGGCGCAAAGGACGGGGGCTGTTATTGTTTTTAGGTCTGCCCGAAAAAATCATTGACAGGGAGCTTCTATAAATAAAAAATGTCGTACTTATTATTATATTAACTTGATATCCCGCACAAATGTGATATATTAGATAAATGAAAACTTTGGGGATTCCTCAAAGTGGGCTTTTTGGGGCCCACTTTTTTATTAATAACAGCTATATATCCCGAAAATGCGAAGGGCCTTCAGAGCCCGGTGGGAAGGACATGGGAGCTGATACGATGAAAACGCTGTTGGAGCTTCTGGAAGAGAGGACCTTCCCTGTACTGGAAGACCACGGCCTCGAGCTGGTGGACCTGGAGCTCGGCCGAGAAGGAAGTAAGCTCGCTGTGCGCTATTTTGTTGACAGAAAGGACAATTCCGAAGGAGGGGTGAGCGTGGAGGAATGCGGGGATTTGAACCTGGCGCTTGGGCGGCTTTTGGATGTGGAAGACATCATCCCGGAAAGTTATGTACTGGAGGTATCCTCGCCGGGGGTTGACCGGAGGCTCCGGAAGCTCAAGGATTTTCGAGAGTATCTCGGAGAGCACGTTCGGGTGATAACCAATACCCCGGTAAATGGCAGCAAGAAGTTCAAAGCAGAGCTTTTGGAAGCTGATGAGCAAGGGATATGCATAAGCCGTGACGGTGAGAAAACATTGATCCCCCATGAGCTCATCAAGAGAGCGAACCTCATCTATGGTTTCGACGACACTAACACAAAGCAAATGCAAAAGAATCAGAGGTCAGGGAAAAAATGAAAGCTGGAAGAGACAAAGAAGGCGCCAAGGGTATGGGCATTACATCAGAGCTTAGCCACGTTATCGACTCGGTGGTGAAAGACAAGGGGATCTCGCGTGAGGTACTGGTGGAGGCCCTGGAGAACGCTCTTTTGACCGCGGCCCGCAAGAACCTGGGCCCCTACCGCGACCTGGAGGCCCGTTTCAACGACGAGTACGGCGAGATCGAGCTCTTCGAGTTCAAGGACGTGGTAGACGAGGTCGAGGACGAGTATACCCAGGTGTCTTTAGAGGAAGGCAGGAAGCTGGACCCCGAAGCCGAGGTAGGCGACAGCCTGGGCGTCAAGATCGACACGGAGATATTCGGCAGGATCGCCGCCCAGACTGCCAAGCAGGTCATCATCCAGAATGTCCGCGACGCAGAGCGGCTGATGATCTACAACGAGTACAAGGACCGTGCCGGGGAGATCATAACCGGGGTGGTGCGAAGGTTCGAGAAAGGCAACATGATAATCGACCTGGGACGCGCCGAGGCCATACTTCCCCGCAGCGAGCAGGTGCCCAAGGAGAACTACCGCGTGGGCGACAGGGTCCGGGCCCGCATCATGCAAGTTCACCAGGAGTCGAAAGGACCCCAGATAGTACTCTCCAGGCGGAGTCCGGAGTTCGTAAGGAAGCTCTTCGAGATGGAAGTGCCCGAGATAAACGAAGGCATCGTCAGCGTGGGTTCGGTGGCCCGCGAGCCGGGAGTGCGAACCAAAATAGCGGTGAGCTCCCGCGACTCCGACGTGGACCCCGTAGGAGCGTGCGTGGGCATGAAAGGGTCCCGCGTCCAGGCCGTGGTCCAGGAGCTAAGAGGCGAAAAGATCGACATCATCCCCTGGACACACGACATAGCCAAGAACGTGTGCAATGCCCTGGCGCCGGCCGAGGTCTCCAGGATGATCATTGACGACGAGCAGAAGCTGGTCATGGTGATCGTGGCCGACGACCAGCTCAGCCTGGCCATCGGCAAAAAGGGACAGAACGTAAAGCTGGCTTCGCAGCTTACCGAGTGGAACCTGGACATCAAGAGCGAGACCGAGATGGACACCCTGACCAGGGAGGCGCAGGGGACCCTGGGCAAGGTCCCCGGTATCGGGCCGGTGCTGGCGGAGAAGCTCTACATCGAGGGCTACACCACCGCTTATGAGCTGGCGGAGGCGGACCCCGAGCTCCTGGCCGAGATCCCCGGTATAGCAACCACCAAGGCGGAGAAGATAATCGAGGCGGGAAAGACCCACTTCAAAAACCAGCTCGATGCCGGCGAAGTCGACGAGAACGGAAAACCGGTTATTAAAATAGAAGAAACCACCGTTTCCCCCGAGCAGGAAGAGCCGCCCGAAAAGCTCGAGCAAAGAGCGGAAGAGGCACAGGATATTTCGGAACAAGCTTCGGAGGCGCCAACGGATACGAAGAGCATGGAGGCGCCGGAAACAGAAGAGATGTCTACTCCCGCCGAAGGCGGTCAAGACGACATTGGTGAACAAGTACAATCTGAAACAGCAAACCCCGGCTATGAGCACCAACCGGAGGCGGGAGACGCAGACCACCAGGAGGACGCCGGGGCCAAGGAAGAGAAGAAAAGCGAGGAGAACTCCTGAGTGGGCCTTTGTACGTTCGTTGCGAAGCCCGCCGGCAGGTGTACAAAGGCGGAGAATATAAAAAGGAGTCGGATCAGGCATGGCAAAAGTAAGGGTATACGAATTGGCCAAGGAACTGGGTCTCGACAATAAAGAGATCATGGCCAAGTTACGTACGCTGAAGATACCGGTCAAAAGTCACATGAGCGTGGTGCCTGACGAAGAGCTTGACCGGGTGAAGAGTAGTCTGTCCGGGTCCGAACAAGAGGAGTCCGTAGGCGGGATGGAAGAAAAAAGGGTGGCCAAAAGGGTCATCCGCAGGAGGGCGCGTCCCAAGGCGGAAGCAGAGGAAGAACCCGAAGAGCCCAAGATGGACTTGAATGCTCTGAAACAAACGGCCAAGAAACCACGCCGCGAGCAGGATGAGTCCACAGCAGCCAAGCCGGAGCAAGAGATACTCGACGAAATTCCCGAGGAGTGGACCGAAGAAGAAAAGCCTGCCGGGGAAACCAAGGCTAAAAAAGCCCCTCCCAAAAGGAAGAAGACCGCCGCGAAAGCGCAAAAGGCGGAGCCGGCCAAAAAGCAGGCCGAGGAAAAAGAAACAGCGACCGAAAAGGAAGCCGTACCGAAAAAAACTGCGAAAAAGGCGGCTAAGCCGCGGCCCGAGTCGAAAACCCGGGCAACGGAAAAAACTGCAGAAGGGCAGGAGCCCGAACAGCAGAGTTTCCAGCCGGAAGTAAAAGAACCCGAGCCGGAGAAAGAGCCTCGGAAACGTCGAACCCCCAAGGCTGAAGCTCCGGAAAGGGAGTCCGTCTCCGATGAGAAAGCAAAAGAAAAGGCGCAAGAAAAACCGCTGCCCGAGCCCAAATCTGCTCCGCCTGCGGAGCGAAAAGTTTACATAAAGCCTCATATAAGAAGGACTGCCCGGGCGCCGGAGGGAGAGCCCTTGCCGGTACCCGGACAGGAGATGGAGCAAAAGCCCGAAACACCCGTTGTTGAAGTAGCCGAAGAAAAGACCGAGGCCAAAGAGACCAAGAAGAAGAAGAAAAAGAAGAAGAAGAAGAGCGCGGAAGAAGGCGCAGCTCCCGTTGCGTTCGAAGAAGCCGCTCCTCGAAAAAAGCTCCGCCGCAAGGTGGCGTTTAAAGTACAAAAAGGCATGGAAGGCATGGAAATGGCCGACGTGGAACAGATGTACATGCCTTCGAAAAGGAAAGCCGCGACCAAGAAAAAGGCGGCCCAGAAGACCAAGATAACCACCCCCAAAGCCCAGAAACGGATTGTACGCATGGGAGAGACCATAACCGTGGCCGAGCTGGCCAAGCAGTTGGGAGTCAAGTCCAAGGAGATCATTAAGCTCCTTTCCAGGGAAGGACTCAAAGCAAACGAGGACTACCCGCTTGACGCTGATACCACCGGCTTGGTGACAACTGCTTACGATTACGAGGTTGAACAGGAAGTATTCGACGAGTCCAAGATACTTGCAGGAGAGGAAGAGCAGAAAGAGGAGTTCCTCGAGCCCCGCCCGCCGGTGGTTACGGTTATGGGACACGTGGACCACGGCAAAACATCGCTGCTCGACCGCATCCGCAAGACCAATGTCACCGAAGGAGAAGCCGGGGCCATCACCCAGCACATCGGAGCTTCAGTGGTCGAGACCACCTCCGGGACCATCACCTTTATAGACACGCCCGGCCACGAAGCGTTCACCTCCATGCGCGCCCGCGGAGCGCAGGTTACCGACATCGTGGTGCTGGTGGTGGCTGCGGACGACGGCATCATGCCCCAGACCAAAGAGGCGGCCAACCACTCCAAGGCCGCGGGGGTTCCCATGATAGTGGCCATCAACAAGATAGACGTGCCCAACGCCAACACCCAGGTGGTCAAGCAAAGGCTCTCCGAGCTGGGACTGACCCCCGAAGAGTGGGGGGGCGAAACCCAGGTGGTCGAGTGCTCCGCAAAGACGGGCGAAGGAATGCCCGAGCTCCTCGAGTCAATTCTGCTCCAGGCGGAGATACTCGAGCTACAAGCTGACCGTCAACAGCCCGGAAAAGGACTGGTCATCGAGTCCCGGCTGGACAAAGGCAAAGGCCCGGTGGCGACCGTGGTGGTACAGGAAGGGACCTTGAAGCAGGGGGCGCCGGTCCTGTGTGGCGTGCATTACGGAAAAGTAAGGGCAATGATCGACGACCGAGGCAAACAGGTCAAAGAGGCCGCACCGAGCTTCCCGGTCGAGATCATGGGAATGCCGGGGGTCCCCGAACCCGGCGAGCCTTTCCTGTCGCTGGATGATGAAAAGAAGGCCAAGACAGTGGCGGACCACCGGGTGGAAAAGCAGAGGGCCAAGAGCGAGGAAGAAGCCGCTCCGGGCAAGGTGTCCCTCGAAGAGCTCATGGCCCAGTTGGAAGAGGGAGAGGTTCAAGAGCTGAAGCTAATCCTCAAAACCGACACCCACGGCACCGCGGAGGCCATCAAGTCGTCGGTGGAAAAGATGTCGAACCCCGAGGTCAAGGTCTCCGTTATCCACCAGGGAGTGGGTAATATAAACGAGAACGACGTCCTTCTAGCCTCGGCCTCCAATGCCGTCATCCTCGGCTTCACTGTAAAGACCGAAGCAAAAGCGAGGAACCTGGCGGAGCAGGAAGGGGTGCAGATAAGAGACTACAACATTATCTACAACCTGCTCGACGACGTGAAAGCCTCCGTCCAGGGCATGCTCAAGCCGGTCTACGAGGAGCAGGTCATCGGCAAGGCTGAGGTCAGGAAGGTCTTCCGCATAACCAAGGTGGGAGCAGTGGCCGGCTCCTACGTCATGGAAGGCAAGATAAAAAGAAACGCCCGCGCCCGGGTCATCCGGGACAGCGACGTGGTCTATAACGGTAAGCTGATCTCGTTGAAACGGGTCGCCGACGACGTGCGAGAAGTCAACCAGGGATACGAGTGCGGCATCGGCCTGGAGAACTTCAATGATGTCCAGGAAGGCGATATTATCGAGGCTTACGTAATGGAGGAGTCGCCCGCGCCGCTGGGATGACGCGTTGCAATACTGATGGCGCGGCCGGGCACATCGCTGCCCGGAGGACAGATCATTGATTGTCGGAATACTACAGTTGGATATCATTATCCACGACTCCAACTCCTTGAAATCGAAGCGGGGGAACATAAAGAAGATATTGGCCCGCATAAAGAACACCTTCGAGGTCGCGGCAGCAGAGGTCGACTGCCAGGACCTCTGGCAAAGGGCGGAGATAGGCGTCGCCACCGTAGGCAACGACCGCTCCGTAGTCAACCAGAAGCTTGATCATATCCTCAACTTCGTGGACTCCCTGGGGGTCGCCGAGATCATCGACCATCGCATCGAGCTTATCAACATCTGACAAAACCCGGGCTCCCCCCCCCAACGGCAACTGAAGAGGCGAACATCATGGCATATAAAAGAGCCGACAGAGTAGGACCGCTCATCTTCGAGGAAATATCCACCGTCCTTATCAACAAGCTCGAAGACCCGCGACTCAAAGGCGTGTCTTTTACAAAGGTGGAAATGACCGCAGACCTCAAAATAGCCCGCGTCTACTTCAGCATGACCGGAGACACCGACATGGTCGAGCAGGCCGTCCGATCACTCGACAAGGCAATGGGACTTTTTAAAAAGGCCATCGGAGAAAACCTGGACCTCCGTTACATGCCCGAGCTCGAGTTCTACTACGACAAGAACCTGGACCACGCCCAGAAGATCGAAAGAATCCTGAAGGACATCCATGAAAACGAGTCTCAATCCGATTGAAAAAGCGGCCGAGTTCATCTTTGCCTATGACTCCTTTGTGGCCGCTTCACACTTGAACCCGGAAGGAGACGCCATCGGAGCGCTGCTGGGGATAAAGCTCGTGCTCGAAAGCATGGGAAAAACCTGCTACGCCTACAACGGTGATCCCGTGCCGGAAAACACCGCGTTTCTGCCGGCAACAAGAGACATCATCCGGAACATCGAAGAGGTCCCCCCCGTGCAGGCCGCTATCGTACTGGACTGCGGAGACATGGAAAGGCCCGGCAAGGACTTCGTAAGTTTTGCCGGGTCGCTTCCCTTGCTCAACATCGACCATCACCGGACCAATACCCTCTTCGGAGACGTAAACTGGGTCGAGCCGCACGCCAGCTCCACCGGAGAGATGATCGCAAAACTGGTCCGCCACGTGGACGCTGAAGTGACTCCAGATGCAGCACTGGCGCTTTATACCGCCATACTCACTGATACGGGGTCCTTCCAGTACGACAACACCACCGCGGAGGCCCTCCATGCAGCCGCGCGCATGGTCAGCGCCGGAGCAAGGCCGGAAGTGGCCGCGGACAACTACTATCACAAGATACCCGCCCGGAATCTTCTCCTGCTTGCCAGGTGCCTCGACACCCTCGAGTTCAACAGCGCGCAGACACGGGCGGACATGACTCTCACCAGCGAGATGTTCGAAAAGACCGGAACCGTACCGGAAGCCGCGGAAGGGTTTGTCAACTACATCACTGACGTGGCCACAGTAAAGGCGGCCGCGCTTATCCGCGAGGAGGGACCCTCAAGCTGGAAGATAAGCATGAGGAGCAAAGGCGAGGTCGACGTTGCCGAACCGGCACGCCGTCATAAAGGCGGGGGACACAGAAACGCCGCGGGTTTCCGCATGCAAGGGAACCTGGAAGAAGTGAAAAAACTGGTACGAAGCGAGATAGACCGCGAGCTTGAAATGATCGAACAAGGCGGCGCAAAAACGGAGCACAAACCCGGATGAGCGTAGACGGCGTCCTTATCGTAGACAAGCCGGAAGGAAAGACTTCACGGCAGGTGACCAACCTGGTGAGTAAAATCCTCGGTCAGAAAAAGGCCGGGCACCTGGGGACCCTGGACCCCATAGCTACCGGAGTGCTGCCCGTGGTTCTCGGCAGGGCCACCAAGCTCATCCGGTTTCTAGAACAAGACGATAAGCTCTACCACGCCGTAATAAGGCTGGGAGCGGCAACAGACACCCAGGACAGGACGGGGAAAACCATATGGGAAGGCCACCGGAAAGACCCGGACCCCGCACAAGTAACCGCGGCTGTAGCCACGTTCTACGGAGAAATACTCCAGACGCCGCCCATGTACAGCGCCTTGAAAAAAAACGGCAAGCCGCTTTACAAGATGGCAAGGCAGGGAATCGAGACAGACCGGCCGAAGAGAAAGGTTAGCGTATTCTCCGTGCTTGTCGAGAAAATCGAACAGCCCGACGTCACCGTGCGCGTCAGGTGCGCGCCCGGCACATATATGCGGACCATGGCGCATGACCTCGGCATAAAGCTCGGTTGCGGAGCTTTCCTCCAAGAGCTCACCAGGACATGCAGCGGGCCTTTCTCCATAAAACAGGCGGTGGGTCTGCGCCAACTGGAAAAAGAGCAGGCCCTGCAAAGCCTCATACCAATGAATAAGTGCCTCCCCCACTTCCCCGAGGTAAGCATCACCGACGGACAGGCGCGCATGCTGAAAGACGGCGTTTCCATAACCGTGGACCCCGACTCCGTGCCCCAGGGAACAAACTGCCGCCTCTCCCTCAACAACGAGCTCGCCGCAGTGGCACGGGCGGAAAACAAAAAGCAGGAGCTGGTATTAAGACCCCTCCGGGTGTTCATCTAACAACTCACGCATCACCGGAGACAATCTACCCAAGGTTTTTAATCATGGCTAAAAAGAAGTCCAAAGAAAAGATAATCAAAAAAAACCAGAAAAAGACGGGCGGGCGCAAGAAGACTGCGAAGTCTTCCGAACCTGCTCACAACCCGCGCTCAAGGCGCAAGTCCGGCAAGCGCTCCCGCTCCCGGGACGTGGTCACCGGCACCTTTCAAGGCCACGAGCGGGGGTTCGGCTTCGTGGTCACGGACAGGCAAGGTCTGCCTGATGTTTTCATACCGCCGCTTAAAAAAGGAGACGCCCTTCACAAAGACCGGGTGGAGGCACTGGTTACCGAGCGGGGCCGTGACGGCCGCCTGGCAGGCGAGGTCGTGCGCATTGTGGAACGCAGCCACGAGCCGGTGACCGGCGTTTATAACGGCAGGGCGGTAATTCCCCGCGACCCCCGCATGGAGGCATGGATAAGAGTACATCCGGCAGAAGCAGGCGACGCAGAGCCGGGAGACATTGTGGTCGCCGAGATATCCGAATGGCCTTCCGGCAGGAAAGGCGCACACGGCAGAATCATCGAAGTGCTGGGCGATGAAGGAGACTCCGGCATTGAGTCACAGATTGTGTTAAGAAAGCACGGGTTCGCTGAGGACTTCCCGGACGAGGTGATGGAAGAAGCCCGCAGAGTTCGCGAAAAGGTCCACGATGAAGACCGGGCAGGCAGGGAAAACCTGGAAGACATCTTTACCGTGACCATAGACCCGGAACGGGCGCGGGACTTTGACGACGCCCTCTCCATCATAAAAACCGAAAAGGGCTATCAAGTATGGGTCTCCATTGCCGACGTCTCTCACTACGTGCGGCCGGGATCAGCGCTTGACGAAGAGGCCTATAAGCGGGCCACCAGCGTGTACCTTCCCGACCGCTCCGTGCCCATGCTTCCACACGAGCTGTCCTCCGGTATCTGCTCGCTCCGGCCGGGAGAGACAAGGCTCGCCATGACCGTGGAGATGAACTTCGACCGGAAAGGCGTCCGGCAGAACTTCCGCATCTATCCGGCAGTGATTCAAAGCGACCACCGTCTCACCTACGAAGAGGTCGAAAAAATGGAGCATGAGCCCGAGATGCGTGATAGCTTCCCCGGGGCCTGGCCCGCGATCGAGACCATGCAGGAGTTGGCCGGCCTTCGCCAGGAGGGCCGCGCCGCCCGGGGGGCCATCGACCTTGACATAGCAGAGGCCGAGGTCGTGCTTGACGATGACGGCGACGTGGTGACCATTGCAAGGCGCGAGAACACCTGGAGCCACCGCCTGGTCGAGGAGTACATGCTCACGGCCAACGAGGCTGTGGCCGCCTATATGGCGGAGCATGAGCTGCCGATCATCAGGCGCATTCACGAGGAGCCTTTCCCCGCTTCAGTGGAGACCCTGGCGGACCGGCTCGCCGTCCTGGGCTTTCAACTGCTGGCCAAGGGCACGGACCCGGAGAACATAAAGCCCGCGGACTACCGGCGCGTCATAGAGGCGGCCAGGGAAAGCCCTTACGAGATGCTCATCAAAACCCTGTGCCTGCGCTCCATGATGCAGGCAAGATACAGCCATAAGCTCATCGGACACTTCGGGCTGGCTTCCGAGTGCTACTGCCACTTCACCTCGCCAATCCGTAGATACCCCGACCTGGTGGTCCACCGGCTCGTCAAGCAGGCGCTGGGATGGGGTGAAGCTGGAAAGTACGCCCGGCCCGCACACCTGTCAATAACCGCGGAACACTGCTCCGAGCGGGAACGTGCGGCCGAAGAAGTCGAGCGCGAGATGATCGACCTCTACAGCGCCCGCTGGATGGCCAAGCACCTGGGCGAGGAGTTCGACGGGGTGATAAGCGGGGTCACCTCCTCCGGCTTCTTTGTCGAGCTCGACGAGGTGTTTGTAGAAGGCATGGTGCCGCTGCACTCCTTGGATGAAGACCTGGTATTCCGGGAGGAAGAGATGGCGCTCACCGGACCGGAGAGCGAGTACCGGATAGGTGACAGGGTCAGGGTCCGCGCCCTAGACGCTGACATTGAAAAACGAAGGATAACCTTCCATCTGGTCTGAAAAAGCGGAGGGTACACAAGACCCGGACGGACAAAGGGTTTGCTCACGGGGTTGCTTATGCCGGTTCTTGACAAATCATCTCCGGCTGTTACTATGAAAAATGCAGTGGGGCTGTAGCTCAGTTGGGAGAGCGCTTGAATGGCATTCAAGAGGTCGTGGGTTCGATCCCCATCAGCTCCACCATCTTCTTACTTTATAACCCCTGTTGCTTCCGGTTAACTCTCCTATGAACGAATCGTTTGTTCGCCTCCTGTCTGATGAGAACAGGCGCCTGCTTGGCGGCTGGAAAGCGAAAGATTTTAGGGGCGCCGTGTCCCCCAAGGAGCACTTTTGGGCCTTACTGTTATAGATCGGATCGATTTTACCGTTGACAAGGAAGCGCTCCTCGCCGCCGGCGGCGACCGTCCCGATCCGGACCTCGTGGAGCGCGTGATCGCAGAGGCTTTGCGCACCGCAAGTCCCAAGGCCATGTACCGGCCTGCCTTCGTGGAAGAACGGGGGCCGGACCACGTCCGTATCGAGGGGGTGGCTTTTCAAAGCCGGGTGCTTGCCGTGAACCTCGAGAGTGTCGAGCGGGTTTTTCCGTTCGTGGTAACCTGCGGGGCCGAACTCGAAAAGTGGTCAGATTCGATCGAAGATTTAGAGAAGCGCTACCTTGCAGACAGGATCAAGGAGCTTTCGTTCCTTAACGCTTTGAAGGTCTGTTTCGAACATATCGACCGGGACTACAGTCCGGGTGACTGCTCGGTCATGAACCCCGGCTCGCTTGACGACTGGCCGCTCTCCGAGCAGAAGCCGTTGTTCGAGCTGCTCGGCGATTCGGGCGGGTCCATCGGGGTGAGGATGCTTCCCAGCCAGATGATGTATCCCTCCCGCACTGCGTCCGGCATACGCTTCCCATCGGAAGTAAGGTTCGAAAGCTGCATGCTCTGTCCTCGAAAGGATTGCCCGCTCAGAAAAGCTCCCCACGACCCGAAGCTGTTCCAGAGAAAATATAAGCAGCGATGAGCACCTGCCGGCTTACTTCTTGAGACCGCTCCTCGTCAGTCAATCTTTATGCTCATGTAAAAAGTCCGAGATCGGCCTTTTTAGGCCTCGTAACTAGTGTCTTGTCAAAAGCTTTTTGGGGAATAGAAAAAAGCTTTTGGGGAACAGGAAATAATCGTGCGAGCGGCTTTAGCCGCGATCTTCATTGGGCCCGTTCCCCTTTTTTCGAGTGACAAAGCACTAGTACACCGACACACAAATATTGACGGATCGTAGGCCCGATAACCCTGTCGGGGCAGTGTGAAAAGAGTGTCACGTTCACCATAATTGACATCTGTCATTTTACATGTATCGGTGCACTAGTCCCAAAATAAGCGCATATTTTTAGGCTCGACATTTTCGCCGCCGAAC
>CAYQTK010000013.1:0-41297 GCA_964420375.1 uncultured bacterium | reverse complement strand
CTTCGCGCCTTTGCGTGATATGGCTTTCAGCTTTCGTTCCATGTTTTGGACAGCAATGTGTCTTTTTCAAAAGGTATGTTTATGGTGCCGGTATCTTGTCAAGATTAAAATGACGCCCACTGTGCGAGCGACTTCAGTCGCGATCTTCTTTGTCCATATCTTCTTCCACGTCGTCCTCCAGGTTGGTCGCTTGTTGGGCGTCGTTTACCAGCCATACGTCCCTGCCCTCGTCACCGTCCACGTCTCCCGCAGCCAGGGCGGTGAAGCCCTTTTCGCCCGCTTCCGCCATTGAGCTTCGTTTATCCGACAATTGGAAAGGTCCTCCGATTCTCGGCTGAAGGATTTCATCCGGCAAAAAAAGGGCGTGCCTGGTGTTTCCCGGCGGCGCAAACCCCAAGTCGCGGAAGGTGGACGAGTAGGCGTGATGCTTTTGGTGGTAGGCTTTTTGGAGTGTGCACAGGCGTTGCAGGTTCACGATAAGCTCGGACTGGCGGAGCTTGCTTATCTTACGGAGAACCTGGGGGTCGGCGCTCCGGACTTTCACTCCCTGCGATTTGAGGTAAGTTACGGTGTCGTCGTATCCCAGGGCATAGGCCAGCTCCGCGGCGTTAAGCGACCGGCAGAGCGCTTCCGGCCGGGCGCCCCTGTTTACGAGAAGCTTCACTATTTCAATATGCCCGTTCCCGGCAGCAGCGTGCACGGGCGCGCATCCCATCTCGTCGGTCTTTACCACGTCTGCGCCCTTTTGCAGCAGGAGTCGGACCGTTGCAAGCTCTCCCTCAGCAGCGGCAAGGTAGAGAGGGGTAGTGCCCGAGAAGGCGGCTGCATCTATCTCCGCGCCCTTATCGAGCAGGGCCTGCACCGCTTCCCGGTGTCCGCCCGCGGCAGCGTAGTGAAGGGGAGACACGCCGTCCCTGTCAGTGGCGTTCACCATGTCGGGGCTGTGCGCCAGGATGTACTCGATCCGCGACACGTCGCCGGATGCCGCGGCCACGTGAATCTGTGCGGAGCGGCCCGAAACGGACAACAGGATGCCCGCAGCAAAAGCAGCGAGTATCAGTCTTTTACCATGTCGCTTCATCCGTCTAACGTGCGAGCGGCTTCAGTCGCGAGTGGACTCGCTCGCACAAATAATCATCTCATTCATCAAGTAGCGTAAGGTTGCGCCTTTCCGTCCATAAACAAAGAGGCACGGCCCGAACGGACCGCGCCCCCGTCTTGTTAAACATCTATCATCTCAAGCCACGGTAACGTCTTTGTTTAAGAAGACGTCCTGGATGGTATTGAGAAGCTCAACGCCTTCTTTCATGGGCTTCTGGAAGGACTTCCTTCCGGAGATGAGGCCGGTTCCGCCGGCGCGCTTGTTGATTACCGCTGTCCGGGCGGCCTGGGCGAGGTCGTTATCTCCAGATGCTCCTCCGGAGTTGATGAGCCCTACCCTCCCCATGTAGCAGTTGGCCACCTGGTACCGGGTCAGGTCTATGGGGTGGTCCGAGGTCAGCTTTTCGTAGACCAGCTTACTGGTCTTTCCGAACTTGAGGGCGTTATAGCCGCCGTTGTTCTCGGGCTGTTTCTGCTTGACAATGTCCGCCTCGATGGTCACGCCGATGTGGTTTGCCTGTCCGGTAAGGTCTGCGGACACGTGGTAGTCCTTGTCTTTTTTGAACTCGGGGTTCCTGAGGTAGCACCACAGGATGGTGAACATGCCGAGTTCGTGGGCGCGGGCAAAGGCCTCGGAGATCTCGAGAATCTGCCGGCGGCAGTTGTCCGCTCCGAAGTAGATGGTGGCGCCCACCGCGGAAGCGCCCAGGTCGAAGGACTGCTCCACGTTTGCGAACAGCGTCTGGTCGTGGATGTTGGGATAGGTGAGAAGCTCGTTGTGGTTTATCTTGACGATGAAAGGTATCTTGTGGGCGTACTTTCTGGAGCACATTCCCAGGCCCCCCAGGGTGGAGGCCACCCCGTTGCATCCTCCCTCGATCGCCAGCTCGACGATCTTTTCCGGGTCAAAGTACATGGGATTGGGAGCGAATGAGGCCCCTCCGGAATGCTCGATCCCCTGGTCTACCGGGAGGACAGACAGGTATCCGGTGCCTGCCAGCCTGCCGTGATCATAAAACTGCTGCAGGTTTTTCAACACCTGGGGCGAACGGTCGGTCTGGGCGTAAACCCGGTCGACAAAATCGGGACCGGGAAGGTGGATCATGTCCTTGGGAATGGTTTCGCACTTGTGGGAAAGAAGAGTCTCGGCCTCGTCTCCCAACAGCTCTTCGATCTTTTTCGCCATTTTTATCCTCCTTGCGGTTTCCGGGGTTTATAAGGGACAGACGACTTTTTGCTTCAGTTAAAAAGGTTATGGCCCGAAATGCTTACTGTCAAGTTAAGAGTATCCCTGAAGTCGTATCCAAATGCAGTGTCAGCTTTCCTTCTCTTTGTCTCTCTTTTTCTTCTCGCGGGCGGTCATGGCCAGGATGCGGTCAAAGAGCTTGTCGGCGATATCAATCTTGCTCATCTGGGGCCACTCCGCCTTTCTTCCGTGCTTGTCGAGTATCATGACGATGTTGGTGTCCACGCTGAATCCCGCTCCGGAGCGCGACACGTCATTGGCCACGATAAGGTCGAGGTTTTTTTCCTTGAGTTTCTGCCCGGCGTACTGGACGAGCTCGCTGGTCTCCGCGGCAAAGCCCACCAGTATCTGCTTGTTTTTCTTCTTGCCGATCTGGTAGAGGATGTCGGGGTTCTCGGTAAGCTCGAGGTCCAGCCTGTCCGGGCCTTTTTTTATCTTCTGGGTGACCTCGGTGATGGGCCGGTAGTCGGCCACTGCGGATGCCTTTACTATGATGTCGGACCTTTCGGCCTCCTCCATACACACGTTCAGCATGTCGCGGGCGGAGACCACCGAGCGGACCCTGACCCCCGGCGGCGCCTTCAGGTGCACCGGGCCGGTAATCAGGCATACCTGTGCGCCTCTCCTCCTCGCCACCCGGGCCACTGAGTAGCCCATCTTTCCGGAAGAGCGGTTGGTTATATAGCGGATGGGATCGATATGCTCCCGGGTGGGACCCGCGGTCACCAGGACCTTCATGCCGGAAAGGTCCTTGGGCGCCAGGGTGCACGCGCATTCCTCCACGATCTCGTCAAGGTCGGCAAGTCGGCCCTTGCCCTCCCAGCCGCATGCCAGCTCGCCTTCAGCAGGGCCCACGAACCTGACCCCCCTCTCGGCGAGCTTCTTCAGGTTGTCCTGTAACGCGGGATGGGCATACATGTTGACGTTCATGGCAGGGGCCGCCAGCACGGGCGCCCGGCAGGCAAGATGGATGGTGGAAAGTGCGTCGTCCGCTATTCCGCCGGCCATCTTTCCGATGAAGTTGGCGGTGGCAGGCGCCACCAGAAAGATATGAGCGCGGTCCGCGGCCTCGATGTGGTTTATGCCGCCGGCCCGGGCAGGCTCGAAAAGGTCCTCCATTACCGGCCTGCCAGTCAGCGTCTCCAGGGTGAGCGGAGCAGCCAGCCGCGAGGCGTTCCTGGTAAGCACCACTGAAACCCGGGCGCCTTCCTGGATAAGCATCCTCACCAGGTCGGGCGTCTTATACGCGGCAATACCTGCGGTCACGCCGAGGAGGACTTCTTTTTCCCTGAGCATTTAACAATCCTCACGGAATGATGATGTTGGAGCCGCCTGCGGACGATCCTTCCTGGAGAAACGGGTTGTACTTCTTTTCCCTGCCCATCAGCGTGGGAGGACCGTGCCCGGGATAGACCTCGCAATCGTCGCCAAGCGGAAGGAGGCGTTCCTTGATGGTGCTGATAAGCTGGGCGTGGCTGGCGCCGGGGAAATCGGTCCGGCCGATGGAGAACTGGAACAGGCAGTCCCCCACCAGCACCATGGGCATGTCCTTTACCTTGAGCGATATGCCGCCGGGAGAGTGGCCCGGAGTATGGATCACCTCGAGGGTGATCTCGCCCACCTTCACCTCGTCGCCGTCTTCCAGGAAGTCGTCGGGCGGAGGCGACGGTTCGAAATCGAGTCCCCATTGGCTTGCCAGTGACCCCATTCCACCCAGCATTTCCTTCTCGCTGGGATGGATGAGCAGGGGAGCTTCAGTAGCTTTTTTCAGGCCGGCGTTTCCCCCGATATGGTCGAAATGGACGTGGGTGTCGATTATGTACTTCAAGGTGAGCTCGTCTTCTTTAAGAAGGTGAACAATGGAATCCACGTCTCCGCCGGGGTCCACCACTACAGCCTCCCTGCTTTCCTCGTCCCCCACGATGTAGCAGTTTACCATCAGCGGTCCGGTCTCTCGATACTTGAAAATCATCACGTACTCCTTACCTGGGAAAAGTTCGTCAACAGCTCTTCATAGACCTCTCCTGCGGACTGGTACCTCTGGCCCGCGTCCTTGGCCATGCATTTGAGGATGATCCGCTCCAGTACCTCGGGAATCTGGTTGTTGAACTTGCTGGGCGGAGGGGGAGGAGTGTTTAAATGATGGTATCCGATATCTCCGTCGGAGAAGGGCACCCTGCCGGTGAGGAGCTCGTAAACGCTGACCCCCATGGCGTAGATATCCGTCCTGTGGTCCACGCCCCTCCCCATGGTCTGCTCGGGAGACATGTAATAAGGCGTTCCCGCGACCATGGTTCTTCTTTCCCTTACTTTATCCATGACCTTGGCAAGGCCGAAGTCCATGACCTTGATGATCTTGTTGGTGGTCCACATAATATTGGCCGGCTTGATATCGCGGTGGATGATGTTCAGGCCGTGGGCGTACTGAAGTGCCTGGGCCAACTGGGAGAACACCTGGATGCCCGCGGACAGGGGAAGCCGCCGGTTCCCCTCGATCATGCTTTTGAGCTCCTTGCCCTCCACGTACTCCATGAGGATGTAATACACCCCGCCTTCCTCGCCCGCGTCGTATATGGATATTATGTAAGGATGGCTAAGCTGGGCAAGACTCCGGGCCTCGCGGAGAAAGATGTCTATCATCTGCTGGTTCCCCTTGAGCTCCTCGGAGAGGACCTTGAAAGCAACCTTTCTGCCCAGGTGCATGTCCTCTGCCAGGTAAACCACGCCCATGCCGCCTCTGCCCAGCTCCGTGGTCACCTTGTAGCGCTCGGCAATGGTGCCGCCCTTGCCCCAGTCGCCCCTGGTCTGGGCATAGGCCGAACCTCCCTGGGAAGCCTGCTGGTAAAGGGCATTGTAACGCATGCCCACGTCTTTGAAGTTGGGATTGAAGGCTATAACCTGCTGATAGACCCCCAGGGCGTAGGAGCTATGACCGAGCTGTTCGTATGCCTGGCCCAGGCTGTAGTAGTAATCAAGCGACGAGGGGGAGATAGGAACCCGGGAGACAGCGGCTTGAAGCTTCTCCAGCGCGGTGTTGAAGTCGCCTTGCTTCATCAACATGGCGCCCAGCTTGTACATGGCCTCTGCATAGTGGGGATCGTTCTCCGGAATCCGGGCGAGAAGTTTCTGGGCCTTCTCTAGTTCTCCCCTGTCCAGGTAGATGTCCGCTGCCTGGGAGAACTTGCCCTGCCTCTCGTAAAGGGGACCCAGATACTCTTCATAACCGGTCTCCTCCAGTAACCTGACCCCGGATTCGATGTCCCCCGAGCTCTCGTAGACATTTAGGGCCTTCTCCACGTTTTTGGCCGCCAGGTACATCTCTGCGGCAGAGCGGGAGTCTCCCCCTTTCAGGAACAGGTCTCCGGCCTTGTCATACTCGTACGCGCCGGCGTACAAGTCAGCGGCCTGGAGGTAGTTCTCCGCCATCTCGTAGAGCCTTGCCGCCTCCAAGGGCTGCTCCTGGGAGTGGTAATACTGGGCCATGAGTTCCGCGGCCCGCTGTTTGTCCCCGGTCTTATGAAAATGCTGGGCCGCCTTTTTCGTCTGGCCCTGCTGAAGATATATCTCGCCGGCCTTGTCATACTCGCCTGCCGCGGAGTAAAGATCGGCAGCAGCGTCCTTCATGTTCAGGTCCATGCAGAGGTCCGCGGCCCGCTTGTTCTCTCCCGCCTGCTTGTAGTAAGAGGCCGCTTTCTTCCCCACATTCTTTACCTGCTGGACCGCCTCTTTTCCTTTTTTTTCAGCGCTCCCCTTACGTATCTCCAGATACCACTGCTCATAGTTGCGGGCCGCGGGAAGGGCCTGGTGCGACTTTTCATAACACTCCGCTGCGTTTTGATGATCGTCGTTCTTTTCATAAAGCTCGGCCGCCCGGCTGAACTCGCCCGCATCTTTAAAATGCTCCGCAGCCAGAAGCTGTTTTCCCTGCTCGAGGTAAAGACGAGCAGCCTCCCCCGGCCTGCCGGTGTCAGCCAGCAACTTTGCCGCGGGAACCTTCAGGCCTTTCTCCAGCAAGTAAGAGATCGCGGCTTCAACATCTTTCAAATGCTCCGCGTAAACCTTGGCCGTCTTTACATGGGCGTTGCCGCTCTTGTACATATCAATGGCCTTCTGAAAGCTGCCCGCCTGCTCGAAAAGCTCGCCCGCCCGGGTGAAGTTACCCGATTTTTTCGCCTGCTTGGCAAACTTCCGGGCCTCGGAAGGAGTCATGTCCTTTAAAGGGACCGGCGCGGACTTGGACTCCCGCCTGGCAATAAGAATGACGAAAAGCAGGAATAAGAGCAGGATCAAGGCGCCCGCGGCGATTAGAATCTCCGTGGAGTGAGTGGTTAAAAAGTGGTCTTCCCCAAACTTTTGCTTTAGGAATGTCTCGTAGCGAAAAAGCCAGACGCGCCAAAAATCTGTTTTAACCTCTTGAACTTCGCCACCGGTCTTTTCCTGCGCGGATGCGGGTATGGGAAAAAGAAAAAGCAAAACATAAAAATATGCTTTTCGCACTATGGAGATCATGCTCATTTATTTTCCAATTTAGTTAAGATTCAAGGATTTGTCAATTCGGAACTTAAAGCGCGCAAGGGACTGGCAACGCCTTTTATAATGAATATTTTTTGCTGATTTCAGAAACGCCGAGGACTCATTTGTAAAAGTTCTTTTTCGGTAAAGAGAGCTTTTTTTGAGCACGGCTATTGTTCGGCTCCCATCCTGATCCTCATCCACCTCACTACCAGGACATCGATAGCCAGCACGCCTGCCAGCAATATGAGGTTTATCCAGCCGGGGTTTTGTATAAAGGCCCGGACTCGGTCTCCGAGCGCGGCAAAGAGGAGTACCAGGGGCAGCATTCCTATAAAGGTCCCCAACAAGTAATGCTTGAACTTTATGCCGATGGCGCCGGCAACCAGGTTGAAGGCGTTGAAGGGTGCCAGGACGGAGACCCTGGCGGCAAGCACTGCGATGGTGGTGTTGCCGGCTATGCGGTGGACCAGGTGATTGAGCCTCCAGCCGGCCAGCTTGCGCACGGTGTTTCTGGGAAGGACTCTTCCCACGCCGAAATAAACCGAGGCGCAAGTAAGTATGCCGACGCCAGCAAACAGCACTCCTTTTATAAACCCGAAAGCCAGGCCGGTAAAGATTATAAGCAAAGATGCGGGGATCATGATGCCGCTTCCGACAACATAGGCGGCAAGCACTACGGGCAGAACAGTAAAGTCCTGCTTGAGAGCAAACTCCCTTTCGCTCAGAGCAAAGTCCATGGTCAATTCCGCAAGCGGAAAGACATACCAGAGAGCGCCCACCAGGGCGAGGACCAAAAAGGTGATTGAAGCCTTAAGCCACTTGGGCCTTTCCGGCGGAAGCTCCTGCGGAGGGATGAAGTCTTGCATTACTTGTTCCATGTCCACCGAGCTTTCCGGGTCAATGAATGACTCCTCGGGTATGAGGTCCAGAAGTCCGTCAGAGGAAGGGACCTCGATCTCCTTGAGGGTCCGGTTCCTTCCCCTGAGCTTGTGGATGGTTGCAAGCAATGAACCGTGCCGCTGATAGAGTCGCTCGAGCTCCTCGGGGTAGGCGTCCAGGTGCTCGGCGAGCAGCCGCCACTGGAGACCGTGGATGCCCCGGATGGTGCTTTCGTCTCCGCCGGACTCCACCATCAAGTCCAGCTCGGTGTCAAGACCCATGGAGCGGTTGCTCAGATTGGCGGACCCTGCCCTTACAGCCTCGCCGTCCACTATCATGAGCTTACTGTGCACCAGTATATTGGCTTCATGGTCGTTTCTCGATACCGGGCAGAAGACTCCCAGCTTCTTGTAAAGGTCGGATTGGCGGAGGTTCTCGATTACCTGACCCCGGAGCACGTCCATAGTCTCGCGTTCGAGCCATCCCCTGCTTTCGCCCGGACATACTACTATCACTTCGGGTCCGTCAGGCTCTTCCAGCCGCTTGGCCAGGGCCTCACCCGCCATGGCCGAGGTGAAGTACTGGTTCTCGATATAAATGACCCTGCGGGCTGAAGCGATGGCGTCCCGGTAAAGCTGTTCGACTTCTCTTATCTCTCCAGCGGCGTTTTCCGGGTCGGTCCGGGCGATGGCCACCTGTATGTCATTAAGGTCTGGGGAAAGCCCCGGCGGCCAGGGGTCGAGCACCGGCTCTTCAGGAGGAGGGCGTCTTCCCGTGGCCCGCTTCCAGCGCTCGCGGGCAAGCTCGGCCAGCGCCCCGGCAGCGTCTCCGTCCACCACCATCTGCACGTCGTGTTGCGGAGGATACGGCTGGTGGTGCACGTCCAGCCGACGGGGGTCCTCCGGAAGGTGAGAAGGCGTGTCCCATCGCCGGTCGGTTAGATCAATTCCTCCGCAAAAAGCCAGCGAGTCGTCGATCACTACCAGCTTCTGATGATGGGAACCCCCCACCGGGTGGGTGTCGTCGTAATGAAAACGGACCCCCCGGGGAGTGCGCCAGCCTAACCGGAACACCGGGACCAACTGCCGCTGGAGGGCATAAATCATGGCCCAGTCCCAGACAAGGATGTATGCGTTCAAAGACCGGCGGCGCTTGACCAGCTCGTTCAGGTAACCGCCCAGACGGTTGGGAAGGCCGTCCTTGTACTCGCCGCGACGCAATGATATCCGCGAGTCCAGGTCCCAGCCGATTATATAAACCGAACGCCACGCCCGCTTTAAGGCCTCGGACAGGACCCGGAAGTAATCGTCCGCGTCAACAATAAAAGCAGCCCGGCCTGCGCGGGCGACCCTCCAGCAGTTTTCGCCGGGTCTGCATATGTGTCCTTTGCCGCTCATTTCCACGCCTCCACTTCAGCCTATACAGGCGGCAAAAAATTTCCGCGCCTTGCTTCTCATATTGCTTTTTTATGCGCAGCTTTGCAAGACGGCGGCAAGCGGACTCTTTTTGACATTAGAAAGCTGCTGCGATAGAGATAGAAATTAGGGTTCGTCAGCAGTGATTGATGTATTGCGCGCGAGGAAAAAACTTATCAGGTACCGTTAAGGAGGAGTATCATGGCTTCAAAGGACAAGGTTATTTTAACTGCGGCTCTGGCAGGTGGGGCCACCACCAAGTCCAACAACCCCAACACCCCCTACACTCCGGAGGAGTTCGCAGAAGAGGCCTACAAATGCTGGAACGAGGGCTGTTCCATCGTCCATATTCACGCCAAGGACCCGGAGAACGGCATGGCCACACCGGACCTGGAAAAGATCAAGCCGACCATCGAGGCCATCCGGTCGCGGGTGCCGGACATCATCGTCAACATGAGCTCGGCCATTGCCGCGGGCCTGATGGCGGAACAGCGTATCCGTCCCATCGAGGAGTGCCGCCCGGAGATGGCTTCTCTTAACACCAACACCATGAACTTCGCCATAGCGGACCACAAGTCGGGCAAGGTGATGATCGAGGTCATCTTTGAAAACACCTTCAAGATGCTTGGTGACTTCGGCCGCCGCATGAAGGCCGCGGGGGTCAAGCCGGAGCTCGAGGTTTACGATCCCGGCGGAGTGCAGAACGCTCTTCTGGTCCGGAAGCAGGGGGATGTCTTCGAGGAGCCCATGCACTGGCAGTTCGTGTTCGGTGTTGCCGGGGGCATGTCTTTCAGTCCGCTGGGCTACTCTCACATGAAGAGCCTTGTTCCGGACGGACACACCTGGTCGGTTTGCGGAGTGGGTCCCAACCAGTTCCCCGCTTGCATGCAATCATGCCTTGACGGCGGACACATGCGGGTGGGGCTGGAGGACAACACAAAGGTCCCCGGCGGAGAGCTTGCCCAGGGAAGCTGGGAGCAGATACAGTGGCTGGTAAAGCTGGCCGGCATCCTGGAGCGGCCGGTGGCCACACCGGAAGAGAGCCGCGAGATATTGAAACTCAGGCCCAAAGAATAGGACCTGAACCTTTTCAAGGATACGTCAAAAATAACCTGTTGCGGTTATAAACTTATAAAAGGCTTGTGTTCATTGCGGGGCACGAGCCTTTTTCTTAATAAGAATGAACCGGGTCCATCCGTCTTCCGGCCCTTACAAAATCGGGTAGAATGAAGTATGATAGTAAGAAAGAGTTGAAAGGGCGGCGCTCTTTTGGACTCTTTTTCATTCATTAATCCATGGACCATGAACTGATCAAAGAGCTGCTCCGCGCTTACAAGGAGGGCCGCCTGACCGACGACGAGATGGTGGCCCGCCTGCGGGGAATGCCTTTTTCCGACATCGGCCATACCAAGGTGGACCATCACCGGGCGCTCCGGCAGGGAGCGGCAGAGGTCATCTTCGCCCCCGGCAAAACCGGCGCGCAGATAGTGTCCATTATGAAAGAGATGGAGAACGCGGGCTCGAAGATACTGGTGACCCGGGTGTCCGAGAAGCAGGCCCGGGAGATCAGGAAGTCCTTTCCCAAGGCCGGCCATAACCGTACCGGCCGGACCATGCGCCTTCCGGCAGCGTCTTCTCGAAAGAAGAAAAAGGTCGGGGACCAGGTGCTGGTCCTGAGCGGGGGAACGTCTGACGCTCACGTGGTGGAAGAAGCGGCGGAGACCCTGGACTGGCTGGGCCTGGAGAGCCGCACCATTCCGGACGTGGGGGTCGCGGGTATCCATCGCCTGCTGGCGTTTCGGGAAGACCTCGAACGCGCCCGCGTGATTATCGTGGCCGCCGGCATGGAAGGGGCCCTGGCCAGCGTGGTGGCAGGGCTGGTGAACAAGCCGGTCATAGGCGTGCCGGTGGCAGTGGGATATGGCGCGGGCATGGGCGGCATTGCCGCGCTCCTGGGAATGCTGAACTCCTGCGCAGCGGGCGTCACCGTGGTGAACATTGACAACGGGTTCGGCGCTGCCTTCGCCGCTGCCCGAGTCCTCCGCCAGATGGATGAAAAGGAAGGCGAGAGATGAAACACGCCTACCTGGACTGCTTTACCGGCATCGCCGGAAACATGCTTTTGGGGGCGGTGATTGACGCGGGAGTAAGCGTTCGCGCGCTCCGGCAGGAGCTTAAAAAGGTGGTCCAGGACTTCACCATTTCCGTTACCAAAACCGAGTCAGGCCACCTGGCGGGGACCCGCGTGCGGGTGGGATACAAAGAGAGGCAGCCGGAGCGAAGGCTCTCTCACATCGAAGACATGATCGAAAAAAGCGAACTTCCCGCCAAAGTAAAAGAACAAAGCATTGCCGTGTTTGGCAACCTTGCCCGCGCAGAGGCCGCGGTGCACGGCACCGAGGTCTCCAGCGTCCACTTCCACGAGGTGGGAGCGGTGGACGCCATTGTCGACGTGGTGGGCACGGTGCTGGGGCTTTACCTGCTCGGGGTGGACGAGGTCTCCTGTTCTCCCCTCCCGTTGGCCGGAGGCGAGGTCGAATGCGCTCACGGCACACTTCCTTTGCCTGCGCCCGCGGTGCTCGAGCTGGCAAAAGGCGTTCCAATAAGAGGCGCTCCTGGAGACGCGGAGCTGGTCACTCCTACCGGTGCGGCCCTGGCAGTGACATTGGCCTCATCCTTCGGGCCCATGCCGCCCATGACGTTGACCGAGGTCGGCATCGGCCTTGGCGACCGCGAGCTGCCGGACAGGCCGAACCTGATGCGGCTGGTGACCGGCGAAGCGGCCGGACAAGGCGAGCGGCTTATTCAAATGGAAGCAGCGATCGACGATATGAATCCGGAACACTTCGACTGGCTTTTGGACAGGCTCCAGAAGGCGGGCGCACTCGAGGTGCTCTATATTCCCGCCCAGATGAAAAAGAACCGGCCGGGCGTGCTGGTGCGGGCGCTGTCTCCTCCGGAGAGGGCGGAGCCGGTCCGGCGAACGCTTTTTAATGAGTCGACCACCCTGGGCATCCGGGAGCACGAGGTCAGCCGTGCAGCACTCTTTCGGGAGAGCGTCAAGGTCAAGACCGATTACGGCACGGTGCGGGTCAAGAAGGCCCGTCGGCCGGACGGATCGATGCGGGTCCACCCCGAGTATGAAGACCTGAAGAAAGCCGCGGACAGATGGGGCGCGAGCCTTGCCGAGGTCGAGCGGACGGTTCGCTCGTTATTAACGGAGATGGAATGATGGATCGCCTCATCCTTCTCGACATTCCCAAGGGCGGCCTTGGGCGGGCGGCATCCGAGCTTTCCCGCTTCGGCATCGAGTCGGAGAGGTATAAAGACGGCTATCCGGAGGATGTCTCCACTGACGCTTCCCGCTACCTGGGAGCCATCATCCACTACCGTCGTTTGGAGGAGATGCAGAAGCTGGGTCCGCTGCTGGGCAGCCTGGGGATACCGGTGATGGCCTGGTATCCGCAAAGCGCGACCGAAGAGGACCTTACTGCATGGGCCAGGTTCGGAGCAGCGGATTTTATCATCGGACCGCTTGATGCCCAAAACCTTATGTTTCGCTTGAAAAGTCTTTCCAGCTCACTGCGCGCCCGCGATCCCTGGATGCGGGAGGCCATGCAGTCCATGTTCCGCATCAGCCGGGCGGTGACCGGCAGGGAGGACGACTTTACAATCGTTTCCATTACCGCGGGAGAGTTCGAGCGGGTTTTTCCGGGCCTGGAGTGCTCGATCATGATGGTGTCCAAGGAAGGCTCCGCGGCCCGGGTGATAACGCAGGGCAGCTACTCCGATATGCTGGACATCCCCATTGAGCTCGACCGATACCCGGAAATCCGCAAGATGCTGGACACCCACAAGCCGGTGGCCATCAAGGACGTGCGCCGCCACCCGCTCATGAAGGAAGTCCGCAAGCTGGTGGCCTCGAAGGACCTCTACTCCATACTGGCCGTGCCCATCTTCTACCGAGACGAGGTCATCGGACTTATCATGCTCCGGTCAACGGGGGCGTCCCGCTCGTTCGACCGGCTGGAGATATCCTTTTGCGAGATGATCGCCCAGAGCACGGCAGTAGCCATCCGCAACATCCGGCTGGGCAGGGAGGTTGCCGAAGAGATCCGCAAATCAAGAGAAGCGGAAAGAATAGCCCGCCAGAAAACTCATGACCTGGCCCGGATGGAAACCCTTTTCGAGCACGCCTCCGACGGCATCGTGGTCATTGATTCCGCAGGAAAAATTAAAAGCGTCAACGTAAACTTCACCCATCTTACCGGCTACACCAGGAAAGACGTGGCAGGAAAAAACATCGAGGGGTTTCTGTTTCCTGCGCCCGGCGAAAGCTTCTCCATAAAAAGGGCCTTGAAGACCGGCAAGGAGGACTCGACCCGCTCCCATCAACACCTCCATTGCAAGGACGGCTCGAAAAGAGTGGTTTCACTTCGCATGGAGCAGCTTCCCAAGGGAAAAGAATGGCTCCTGTCATTTCACGACATGACAGAGGAACAGGAGTTGGAAGAGGCGCTCCGCAGGACAAAAGAGTTCCTGGAAAACATGATCGAGTCTTCCATGGACGCCATCATCGCCGCGGACATGAACGGGACCATCATCGTGTTTAACAAGGCGGCTGAAGAGATCTCCGGCTACAAGGCGGAAGAAGTCGTCGGCAAGATGAACATCGTGGACTTCTACGCGCCCGGCATAGCCCGCGACATTATGCGCAAGCTCCGCAGCGAGGAGTACGGCGGCAGGGGCAAGCTGGAAAGCAGCTATAACACCCTGCTCAGCGCCACCGGGGAGGAAGTTCCCATTAACATGTCCGCTTCCATTGTTTACGAGGAAGCAAGAGAGATCGCGTCAGTGGGAATCTTCCAGGACCTCCGGGAGAGGATCGAGATCGAAAAGGAGCTCCGGCAGGCCCAGGAGAAGCTCATGTCCGCCCAGCAGAAAGAGGCCATCACCGCATTGTCGGGAGCGGCGTCCCACGAGCTTAACCAGCCGCTGACATCTATACTGGGCTACTCCGAGCTGCTGCGCAGGGTGGAAAAAAACCTGGCATCCGAGTTTCCCCAGCACCCCGCCATTTCATCCCTTAAAAACGCCACCGACATCATCGGCAGAGAAGCCGAAAGAATGGCCGCGGTGGTCCGGAAGCTGGGGGAAGTCACCGATTATGAAACCAGGGAGTACGTGGGCGGGGCCAAGATCATGGACCTGGACCGGTCCCGCAAAGCGCCCGCTGACAAGACGCTCCAGTCCTTGAACATCCTGTTCCGGAACATGACCGAAGCGGCGATCATCTTTGGAGAAGACACCGTAATAAGACAAGCCAATCCCGCATCGGTGACCCTGACCGAAGAGAACCCGGTGGGCAAGAGCTTCGGAAGATACCTGGAAGGCGTCGAGTACACCCGGACCATGGAGGAGTTCCAGAAGCTTATGGAAGGCGAACACGTCGAGTTCGAGACGATGATGACGGTCCCTTCCGGAATCAGGAAGTATCTGCATATCCGGGCATTGCCCATACCCGACACCGGGGAGTATCTGGCGGTCTACTCGGACATAACCTGGCAGAAAAAGACCGAAGAGAGCCTCCGCGACCTGTCCGCCTTCCATGAGCAGCTTATGCAGAGCGCGACCATGCCCATCGTCGGCTTTGACGTGGACGGCAGGATCAGCTTCTGGAACCGTGCCGCCCAGAAGCTTCTCGGCTACACCTTTGACGAGGTCCGCGGCCAGACTCCTGACTTTATCATCCACAAGTTCGATCCCGAGGCCCTCCGCGAGGTCTTCCGCCGACTCCGCAGGGACGGAGAGGTTGCCGAGACATTGCCTCTTGTCACCAAGTCCGGCGAAAAGTTGAAGGTATATCACGTGGACTCGGTAATGCGCGATGAGGAAGGGCAGGCCACCGGTTTCCTGTCCATGCTCTTCGATCTTTCCGCCCGGGAAGATTTCGAGCGGGAGATACGCGAGAAGACCGAGCACCTCGCGGTTATGACCGAGATAGCCGAGGCAATAAGAACAGGCGTCGGCCTGGAGGAGACCCTGGGAGGAGTGTTCTCCAGGTTGAGCAGTATTGTTGACCTTGACCTGTGCGCCGTAACCATGGCCGAGGAGTCGGACAACGCCGTACTGGTTATCAGTTATGAAGAGGCCGAAAAGAATATCATGAAGCAAAGCCTGAGGCTTTACGAGGATTCGGAAGATATAAAAAGCCGGCTCTTTTCTTCCCGACCCGGCATCATCGACAACACTTCTCATATCAGTGGAAATTTCCTCTCCGGCGATATTAACCGCGAGCTGTCCAATATAAAGGAGAAAGGCTATAAGTCTATTATCAACTACCCCTTGATCTTCCGCGACCGGGTACTGGGGACTTTGCATGTCCTGTCTTACGAGGCGAACAAGTACACTCCTGATGACGTAAATCTCTTGGACAATGTTGCCGGCGTTATTACCATGGCTCTGGCCAATGCGTGGATGTTTCGACAGATCGAACAGCAGAACCTCGAGCTTTCCATGCGCACGACCTGGATGGAAGGCCTCATCCGGGCGGCACAAGGCATCAGTCTCGACACCCGGCCGGAGGATGTGGTGTACCGGCTTATCACTCCTTATACCCAGGCCCACCCGCCACAGCACCTCTCGGTGTGGCTGTCCAGCCGGGACCAGGGCTCACTGAAACTGATGGCCGTGTATAACCACCCCGACGTCTCCACCGGCATCTCCATGCCGGCGGAAGGAAACATTATAGAGACCCTTCGCGACAGGAACCTGCCGGTCGAGATCAACTTTGACAACCAGGACGAGATAAGCCCATTGCTCGAACAAGCAAAAACCGGCTTTGCGGTTCCTATAGTGGCCCCCGACCGCTGGCTGGGTTTCATTATGCTGGAGAGCCATCATTTCCATCCTTTTACAGAAGACGAGAAGGTCGAGGTCCAGATACTTGCCGCACAGATCGCAGGAGCTCTGCGAAACCTTTATTTCTACCATGACCTGGACCTGGCACTCCGCTTTCAACAGGGAGTTATTGAAAACGCCAACGCCCTGATCTTCATCCTCGACCATGAAGGCAGGGTGGTGCTTGTCAACCGGGCACTGGAAGACCTCCTCGGAAAGCGGGCTTCCAGCTTCACGGGCCTGCATTTCCGGGAGCTTTTCAACAAATACTTCCTGTTCGAGTTAGAGGAGCACGGAATAATAAGCGATGAAGACGAGAAGTTCCAGCAGATAGTTCGCGACGTGGTTAAGGGAAAAGACATGGAGAACGTGCGGGCCACCATTTACTCCGAGATGGGAACCGAAAGCCGGGCGGTCTTCAATACTTCGTCCATCATGGACAGGGAGGGGATGTTCCAGGGATTCATCGCCATCGGCCAGCACCTGAGCAGGTACCAGGAGATGGACAAGCATCTGCTTCAAGCGGAAAAGATGGCCACCATCGGCCAGATGGCCGCGGGAATAGCCCATGACTTGAACAATCCCATCACCGGCATCACCAACACCGCGAGCATGCTCTACAACAGGGAGGAGTTGTGCTCCCGTTCTAAAAGACAACTCGAGGAACTCATGGAAAGCGCCAAGCAGATAGAAGGACTGGCCCACAACCTGATGAGTTACGCCAGGCCTTCACAGGCGGAAATGCAGCCAGTGGACGTCAGGCAGTTGATACTCGATTCGTTGAGCTTCTCTCACTACGAGCTCTCCAGGGGCCGGGTTGCGGTGGAGACGGACATAGACGATGCTCTTAACTATGTCGAAGGCATCAAGAACCAACTCCAGCAGGTCATCATAAATCTCTTGACCAATGCCAGCCACGCCTGCGCTGAGAGCGGCGGAGGAAAAGTAAGGATGAAGGCGGGAAACCTGGATAACGGTTACGTTTACCTGGTCGTCTCCGACAACGGCCCCGGAATCCCCGAAGAGGAGACGGAGAGGCTGTTCGACCCCTTTTATACCACCAAACCGGAGGGCAAGGGCACCGGCCTCGGTCTTACCATCGTCCAGGAGATAATTAAAAGACACAAGGGAAGCATAAAGGTGGAGAGCTTGCCCGGCGAAGGCACCACTTTTACGGTGTACATGCCCGCCTGGCAGAGAAAGAGTAATATGGTTCCGCCGATGTAAGGCGGGCCGCAAAACCCATAGAGGAGGTCTGGTTAATGTCTTCTTTTCACGGTGGCCGGATGGTTACCAGGGCGCTCAATGATGAAGGTGTAGCTCACGTCTTCACCATCGGCGGAGGGCACATAGCCCATATTTCCGATGCACTCATGGACTCGGACATCAACATATACGACACGCGGCACGAGCAGGGCGCGGTCATGATGGCCGACGCTTGGGCGAGGTGTACCGGGCAACCGGGCGTGGCCCTGGTGACCGCGGGTCCCGGCTTTACCAACAGCCTTACCGGTGTGGCCAACGCCCAGATAGCGGGTGTGCCCGTGGTGATCATCGCGGGGGTCGTGCCCACCAACATGGTGGGAAGACTCGATCTCCAGGAAATGGAGCAGCACGATGTCATAAAGCCCCTGGTAAAGTGGTCCCGACGGGTCGAGAACTCCGAGAGGATACCCGCGGTGATCCACGAAGCCATGAGCAGGGCGGTCTCCGGAAGCCCTGGCCCGGTGTACGTGGAAATTCCCACCGACGTCCTCGGAGCGGAGATAGACGAGAAGTACATCGACTGGGGAAAAAGGGTCGAGCCGTCCCGGCCGTCGCCCGACCCCGGTCTTGTTGAGAAAGCTGCCGAGATCATAAAGAGCTCGGAAAGGCCGGTGATTATCGCCGGCTCGGGGGCCGCCTTCAGCCGGGCCGAAAAGCAGCTCAAAGACCTGGTCGAGAACACCGGCATACCCTGCTTTACTTCCTCCATGGGAAAAGGATGCCTGCCCGACACGCATCCGCTTTGCTACGGGCCTTCACTGGCCATCAAGCCCGGGGCAGCACTGGTCGGCCTGTCCCAAGCGGATTGCGTGGTCCTGCTGGGAACAAGGATAAGCCTCTTTTACGCCCACGGAAGGCTGTTCAACAAGGACGCGAAAATAATAAACGTGAACCTGGACGAGGCCGAGTTCGACAGGAACCGGCAGGCGGACATCGGGATAATAGCGGATGCAGGCCTTGCTGCTGAAAGTCTCCGGAAAGAGCTCTCCTCGAAAGTCTCCCCCCCGATGTTCGAGAAATGGAGACAAACCCTGGACCGGGCCGCGGAGCAGTCAAAGGCCGAGTTTGAAAAGCAGAGCAAGTCGGATGCCGTTCCCATTCCGCCGGCAAGGCTTGCCAGGGAGGTTGACGAGTTTCTTTCCCCAAACGATATCCTCACCCTGGACGGAGGCGACACCTCCATATGGATGAACATGGCGAGGACCAATCATAAGCGTGCCGGTACTATCGAGTCGGGCCTGTTCGGATGCCTGGGTGTAGGACTGCCCTATGCTCTGGCAGCCAAGCTGGCCAGTCCCGACCAGAGGGTCTACACCATTGTCGGAGACGGCTCTCTGGGTTTCAACTTTATGGAGTTCCATACCTCGATCAGGTTCGGACTGCCCGTGGTAGTTATTGTAAACAACGACCAGGCATGGGGCATGGTCAGGCACAGCCAGCAGCTCCGCTTCGGCATGGACCGGACGCCCGCCACCGACCTGGGGTATGTCCCTTATCACAAGCTGGTCGAGGCCCTGGGCGGACACGGCGAAGAGGTCAGGGAGCCCGATGAGATAAAAGGCGCACTCGAGCGGGCCGTCGCATCCGGTAAAACAGCGTGCGTGAACGTGATCACCGACCGCGATATCATCAGCCCGGGCTCGGTGGCTTTGTCGGCGATTGGAAAGCCAGACCTGCCCCTGGACGAGTTCGGGGCCTGATCCTTACCAAGAAGTTCGAATGTGCGATACTATAGTGGCATGTAAAAACGCTACCCGGCAGGGGATCACCCTGTTCGGCAAAAACAGCGACCGCGAACCCGACGAAGCGCAGAACATCGTCATCCTCCATCCCCCGGAAAATGAGCCGCCCGAAGTACAGTGCACCTATGTCCGCGCGCCGCTCTATCGAAAAACGTGCAGCGCGGTTGTCTGCCGGCCTTTCTGGATGTACGGCGCAGAGATGGGAGTAAACGAGCACGGGGTGGCCATCGGCAACGAAGCACTGTTTACCAGGGAAAAGCCGGCGGCAACCGGCCTTACCGGAATGGACCTTTTGCGCCTCGCGCTGATCCAGAGCAAAACAGCACAACACGCCCGCGACACCATAATCCAGTATCTCACCGAGTTCGGACAGGGAGGGAAAGCAGGCTACCGCCAGAAGATAAAGTACATGAACGGCTACATCATAGCGGACGCAAACGAAGCCTATGTGCTGGAGACGGTAAAGTCGTGGTGGGCCTGGAAAAGGATCGACGGGGTGTGGAGCATATCCAATATCATCTCCCTCACGCAAGACTTTGACGAGTGTGATCCCGGCCTGGTGGAGAACGCGGTCAAGAAGGGATACGTAAAGAGCGAGTCAATGTTCGACTTCAGGGAGAACTACTCCGACAGGCTCTATACCCGCTTTGCACACGGAAAAGAGCGCATGCAAAGGGCCCGCCGGCTTTTGGAAGACAAAAAAGGCTCGCTCGTGGCCGCCGACTTCTTCAGCATACTTCGCGATCACGACTCTTACCCGGAATGGCGGCCCCACCGGCAGACGGGAGGAACCGTCTGCATGCATGCAGCCAACTCCCTGACGCGTCCCAGCCAGAGCGTGGGCTCATTGGTGGCCGGCCTGGGAAATGGAACAAACCGGGTGTACGTCACCGCTGCTTCCTGTCCCTGCATGAGCGCTTTCTTTCCCCTGGCTTTTCCCGGCAGCGGACTTCCTCACGAATATACGCCGGCGGGAGCGGTATATGAGCCCGGCTGTTACTGGTGGGAAGCTGAAAGGATACACCGCCGCGCCCTCTCCAGGTTCAATGAGGCGCATGCCTTTGTAAAGCCCTTGATCGAGGAGCAGGAAAAGGAGGCCGTGCGAAAAGCCGAGACAGATGACGGGCCGCCGGCCGAACAGACCGTGAACGCTTTATTCCAGGGCTCCCGCCAGGCCCGGCTGGCGCTCGAGCGCCAGCTTGCCAAGATGACACCACAAAAAACCGGGCTCTTGTACCGGCGCTACTGGAAGAGATACAACCGCAAAAACCGCGTGCCCGAAGAAGGTTGACGAATCGGTATAGCCGAGGCCACCTTTATTTTAACCAGGGTTTTCTATACTGCCGTCTTTCCGTGCTTTAATCGGCGGGAATAATCGGTGATTATGACTGCTTTAGTGTATGGTCAAAGGCCTTTTCATGCTCAAGCCGGCCATTACCGCCTCAGGGCTTACAGCGGGGGAAAGGGAAAAGGCCGGAACATGTCCGGCCCCTCCCCGCTGCAAGCGCCACCAGCGTGGCGCTCGGGTCGCCCGCTTTAATTCGTTCCCGTTGCAAGACTCCGTTTTAGGAGTGCGCCTGCCTGTGCGGACACGCAGACAGGGCAGACAGGAAAGCTTGCTTTCGCTTTTATAAGTTCCGGCTTGCCGGAACTTATAAAAAGACGCCTCGTAAACTGCGAGCCTCTTGTGGGTCAAATTTCCGGGAAGCTTGCTTCCCGGCGGAAAAAGCGGACAGCAAGCCTGTCTGCGTGCGGAGCGCACGGGCAGGCTGCCGCACTTCAAAACAGCGCCGCAAAAGTAAATAAAACCTCCGTTTCGCAACAGGCACTAATTAGCCCTGTCCTCCAGGCCGGCATTAATACGAGGGGCTTGTCAAGGGCTCGGCAGGATAGATGCGCTTGCCCGGCACCGGCGGCGCCGCAGTATAGACCTCGTTGACATCCAGAATCCCCACGAGTTTGCCTTCCCTGCCGGCAGTACCCGCAAACCTTCCCTTTACCTGGTAGCCGGAAGGCTCGAGGGTAAGCACGGAAGCAGCAATGATCTCGCCTGCCGGGACCCTGCGCAGGGGATGACGCTCGTCAGTAGGCAGAGTAAAGAGCAGAGTGTCGGCATCGCGGGCGAAGATGCCCGGATGAGGCAGCGCCAGGGGGAAGCCCTCGTCGTCCACAATGCCCAGGAACTTGGAAGCAAGGCCGCGGGACCATTTTTCAACAACCTGCACGGGCATTCGACCGCCGCTGCTGATCCGCTTGTTGGCTGTGCGAAGCGGCGAAAAAAGCGTACTCAAGTATCTTTGCGTCTTGTAAACACTCACGTCTTTGACCTTGACCACCCCCACCTGGTTGGCCCCGCTGTACGCGTTGTACCGGTAGAGCGGCTCGCGCTCGAACTCTTCCAGCAGGGGACCCTCGGTGACCCACTCGTCAAAGGTGCCGCGGGCCACGTAAGCCTTGCCGCGCGGTCCCCGGCAGGCAAAGGTTATCCTGTTGTTGGACTCGAAGTTCCGGCGCGTCTTCCACACCATGAACCGGACGAAAGCTATGGTGCCGGAGTCGATCATCTTGGCGGAAAGCAACGGCACTACGTTGGGAACCTTGTTCCCGTCAATGGTGGCTGCGAACTTGAGACAAGCCTGGCTTTTGAAAGCGCGTGCAGCGCGGCCCTGCAATCCCTGCGTCATTCCTGACCTCCCAGCCGGAAGCTCTCCCTGGAGATGATCTCGTCCTGTATCTCCCTGCCCAGAGTAGTGAAGTAAGCGTTATACCCGGTCACGCGGACCAGGAGGTTCCCGTACCGGTCGGGCCGCTTTTGGGCGTCTTTCAATGTTTCCGGGTCAATCATGTTTATCTGCAACGCAGACCCGCCTTCCCTGCCGTAGGCTTTCAGAAAGGCTTTGAGGTTCTGCCTGCCCTTTTTTGTGTGCGCCAGTTGGGGGTTGAAGGATATGGTGTGGGAGCCTCCATTGGGCACCACTTCCAGGTCCATGTTGTGCACCGACCTCGCAACCGACACCGGTCCCTTGTGGTCGCAGCCCGTTGTGGGGCAGACCCCGTTCGACAGGTACGTGCCCCGCTTGCGGCCGTCAGGGGTGGCCGCGGTCTGGGCGGCGTAGAGTATCCAGTAGTTCCAGGAAAGGTAGCCGGAGCGGAACCTGCGGCCGGTGGCCGGAGACGTACGGCCGATCACGTTTTTGGAAAAGAAATGGTTTATATCACGCGCGATATTGTCGGCTTCCGGGTCGTCGTTGCCGTACTTGGGCGCGCGGTTTAAAAGCATCTGCCGGAGCGGCTCATGTCCTTTGAAGTTCTTTTTCAAGGCCCGGGTAAGCTCGCCCATCCCTGCCTTGCCCTCGTCGTAGACCAGCTTCTTTATGGCGGCCAGCGAGTCCACTGCAGTGGCGAAAGCCACCCCCTCGACCGTGATGAAGTTATACTCGGGTCCGCCCGCGGTCACGTCCTTGCCTTTGCGGGCGCACCCCTTGACCAGGGCGGAAAGATAGGGGGTCGGCTCGAACTCGGCACGGAGAGCGTCAGCCTCCGAGGCCGTCTTGATGATGGTGTCAAGGAGCTTTTCAAGCTGGGAAAGGTATGCCTTTTGGAAGTCTTCATAGCTCTTTATGCTCTTCGGGGCGGGCGTACGTTTTCCCGCCCGGAGCTTCAAGCGGGCGTCCCTGCCCCTGTTCATGCAGAGCTCGATGGGCTTGGCCATGTTAAGGTTCACGTCTACTGTGCCGGACCGGTCGCATCCCTGCAAGGTGTTCTCGAGACACCCCACCGGCGCGTAGTTCCAGAGCTCTTCTTTTGGCAGGCCCGCCCATTGCAGGGACTTCATGGATATCTCGTCGAAGTTCATGAGCAAAGGCGAGCCCTGCGCATTGGCCACCAGGTCCGCCACCTTGTCGAGGACCTCTTCGGAGACGTTCTGGTGGAGCCGGATGTTGGGCTTGGGCTCGAGCAGGTTCATCTCCCCGATGACTTCCAGGAGGAGCAGGGTGAGGTCATTGGACATATCTTCGTTGTGAGGTCCCATTCCTCCCAGGGTGATAAGCTGTCCGAAGCCGGAGTTGATGCCCTGGTTGGTCCCCACCCGGCCCATGAAGTCGTAAGCGTAGTTATGCTTAATAAACCAGCACTGCAAGAGCTCGCGGGCCTCTTCCCTGCTTATCCTTTCTCCGTCCAGGTCCGCCTTGTAATAAGGATAGAGGTACTGGTCCACCCTTCCCGGAGAAAGGCCGGGCCCGGGATAAGACTCGCAGGCCATGACCAGCATGTGAGTGAACCACAGCGACTGCAAGGCTTCGTGGAAGCTCTCCGCAGGCTCCCAGGGGACCTTGCGGCAGATGCGGGCCATCTCCGTAAGCTCCGACTTGCGGGCGGCGTCGTTTCCCTCCTCTGCTTGCCTCTGTGCTTCAGCCGCATAGCGGGAAGCAAGCCTGGGTACGGCCTCCACCGATTGGATGAGCGACTCCAAAAACTCGACGTGCGAAGCTGACGCGCCCTGCTTAAGCTCCCGGAACTCGTCGGCAAGACCCTTGAAGCCTTTCTCAAGAACCGAGGGATAGTCAGGTATCAAGTGGCCCGGTATGGCCCCGCAGTTGCCCACTCCAACCGCGTTCAGGTACAGGCTCTTCCGAAACCACTTCTTCTCACGCTTCTTCCATTTCTTCGTCTCCGACAGGTTAAGGCACTTGGACAAAGCGGTGTTGAAGTAAGAGCCGACGATAAGCTCGCCATCGAGTATCTTTACCGGGAGATATCGCTCGAGAACGCGATGGAAAAATATCGCCTTGCGAAGCGGCAGTCCTTTCTGCCAGAAGTCGGCGGGAAGATCGACCTTTACTGCCGAGGCCGAAAGCGTGTCCTGGAACGAGCGGGAGAAGAAGAAGGCCTCCGGAGCAACTCCCCACTGCACGGAAGAAAAAAGGACGTCATTCGGCTCGCCGGTGGTAAAACCCAGGACCTCGTTTCGAAAGTCGCGCTCGTCATGCGAGAAATACTCGTGGCGAAGCTTCCGGACCCGCTCGGAAAGCGTGTCCGCAGGCTTCCACAGGTTCACTCCGGCCTGACAAGATGACTCGACCATCCCAAACCCTCCCTTGTGGAAAAACGGCGTGTTGAATTAATACGTCAGAACTCGGCGCTCTCTATCTTTTAGTTTAACTCTCCGGAGATGGGCTAACAAGTGGTATCCAGAAAGTCACGGCGATTAAATCGAAATTGAAGGGGCTGTCCCCCGGGAAAGAGATCAGTCTATCTTCCGGTGCGATTTTGTTCAAGCATAAAAAGCCCGGCTGAAGCCCGACAACCGGACTCAGCATTTTATGAAGTGTTCTCCGGGGGTATAGAAGGTGAACTTTCCACGGCAGAGGCTTTGCTTTTAATCGGCAACCTTCGCTGTGCTTTTTCCTGTAGGGGGGGGACGTCCGGTCCCGTCAGGGCAGTCCTAATAAGCTCTTCGCGGTATCCACCACGTGTGCGGCCTGGATGGGCTTGGTGATGTAGGCGTCTGCTCCCAGGCTCAATGCCCTCTCCCTGTCCTCTGCTCCGCCTTCGGTGGTGATGATCATAATGGGAACGCTCCTGTAGTTGACGTCCTTTCTCACCAGGCTGATGAGCTTAAGGCCGTCCATCACCGGCATGTTGATGTCGGTAATGATAAGATCGAAATGATTGGAGTTGATCTTCTTCAATCCATCCACCCCGTCGGAGGCTTCCATGACATCCACGCCGGGCAGCCTTTTAAGCGCGAACCCGATAAGCTGTCTCATGGTGGGCGAATCTTCAACTACCAGGACCCTGATATTAGCCATTCCGGTTGGAACCCCTCTCTAGTACTTATTATCCTTCACTGGACGTCAGAAGGTCCATGAATCCTTTAATAGTGTGCAGCTTGCGCTGGGCTTCGGAGTAGAGCTTGGCCGAGAAGATGGCGGTGGCGGCGTGTCCGGCAAGGAGCGTAAACAACTCGTAGTCCACGTTGGCGAACTGCTTTTTCTGGGGCAGTAGCTTATAGAGCACTATGACCCCGATCACCTTCTCCTGGATTTTTAAAGGAATTGATACCAGGGGGTCCTCCCACGTTGTTTTTCCTTCAGAGGCCTGCTCCGATTCCAGGGAGGGATCAAAATAGTTCTCGCCTGAGATGACCGATCTGCCTATGATGCCTTCCCCTACCGGTATGGGGCTTACTTCTTCCCTAAAAGACCCTTCCATGGCTATGGGCTTCAAGGTCTGGGTCTTTTCATCGAGCAGGAATATGCCGAAGTTCTCGGCGCCGATCAAATTGATGATGATCTCCATTATGATCTTGATTACTTCATTGAAGTCCAGTGTGGAATGAAGCTGGAAAGAACACACGTAAAGATGGGCCAGGTTGTTGTTCTCCTCCTCGATGTCGATGTAGCGGCTGGCGTAGGTCTTGTTCTCGTTCTCTACCTTCTTGTACTCCTGTACTATCCTTTCTTTTTCATACTCGAGTTCTTTTATCTTCTCCCGGAGCATCTGGGCGCGCTCGCCGCTTTCAATGCGTCGGGCCAACTCCCGGTTTTCTTCCTGAATCTGTACTACCCGGTAACGAAGCTTTTCGTTCTCTTCCATAAGCTCCTTTACAAAATCCATGGATTTGGTCATCAACTGGAACACCTCTTCGGGCTTCCGGGAAGAAGAGTCTTCCAAAAGACCTTTGGTATTGCTGTTCTTTGCCTTGTTGTCATCCATGGCGCAGTGCTTTTTCACCTCCTTTTACACCTTTTGATAATGCCCACCGGGATGTCGTCCAGGTTTAAAATATCGTCCACCAGGTTGGTGGCAATGGCCTCCCGGGGCATGCCGAACACTATGCTGGTCTTCTCCGATTCAGCGATTACGTATCCGCCCGCTTCTTTTATGCGGCGCACCCCTTTCGAGCCGTCATTTCCCATCCCTGTTAATACCACACCCAGGCACCTTTCTGCAAATACCTCCGCGGCCGAGCAGAAGAGGGCATTGACGCTGGGCACATACTTCTCACCTTCGGAATGGTCCTCCAGTGCGGCAACAACCTTGTCGTTTTTTTTGTTAACCCGGAGGCTCTTGCCGCCGGGAGCGAGAAAGGCGGTACCGGGCACGATTATATCTTTGTCCTCCGCTTCCTTGACCCGGAAAGCACTGTTGCGGTCCAGCCTTTCAGCAAAGGCCCTGGTAAAGCCGGTGGGCATGTGCTGGCTGATGAGGATAGTGGTGTCCAGGTCACCGGGAAGACTCGAGATGACAGTCTGTAGTGCGGAAGGCCCGCCGGTAGAGGCCCCGATCACCAGCGCGGAGACAGGTGATCCAACCTCAGCGGGTTTGACTTCGGCCACCGTCTCGGCCGCGAGTCCCATCTCCGGAGAGGAAGCCCGGTTTACCTGCCGTTGCAGGTTCCGCATCTTGAGTTCTTTTACCACCTCGAGCTTGGTCAGAAGCTCCTGGCGAAGCACTTGGCTGGTCTGCAGGTGATTGGTGGGCTTGGCCAGAAAGTCGATGGCTCCCAGCTCGAGGGCCCGAAAGACGTTCTTGTCCTCGCTGCGTGAGGATATGACCAGGATGGGGGTCGGCAAGCTTTTCATCACTATTCTAAGGAAGGTGAACCCGTCCATCCGGGGCATCTCCAGGTCCAGGGTGATAAGGTCGGGCCGCGTCTCGAAGGCCTTTTTGATTCCTTCCTCGCCGTCCCTTGCTACTCCCACAACCTTGGCCGTGCCCGAGGTCTCCAGAATCTCGGATATGGTCCGCCGGTTGAAGGCCGAGTCGTCAACCACCAGGACACGTATAAGGCCGGTGTCCGTCATGGCCCGCCCTCAGCCTCCGGTTTCCGATATACGAGGTCGTTCTTTAAATGGACCAGCTCGAAGCTGGTGCTTACGCTCATAAGCGACTCCGAGTGGCCCAGCAACAGGTAACCGCCGGGTTTTAGAATCTTGTAAAACTGCTCCACTGCGCGACGCTTGGCCTCCGCGGAAAAGTAGATGATCACGTTCCGGCAGAAGATAACGTCCAGGTTGTTGAGGTGGTCGGCGGTTACGGCGTGGAGTATATTGGTGGTGTCAAAGTCCACCATCTTCCTGATCTCGTCCTTTAGCCGGTATTTTCCTTGTTCTTTTGTGAAATACCTTTTTAGAAAAGAGTCCTCTATGGTCCGGAACGATGCCGCGTTGTACACGCCCGTCCTGGCCTTCTCTATCATGTCGTCGTTGAAATCAGAGCCGATGATCTCGACGGGGGCGGTGAATTTATCCTCCATCTCTTTTATTATCATAGCGATCGTATAAGGCTCTTCCCCCGAGGAGCAGCCCGCGCTCCAGATGCGGAGGGCCCCGCGGGTCCGCTTTTTTTTCTTTTCCATCAAAGCGGGAAGGATTTCCTTCTGGAAAGCCTTGAGCTGAAAGTCCTCCCTGAAGAAGTAGGTCTCGTTGGTGGAGAGGTCGTTCATAAGCTCGCGGAGTTCTTTTTTGCCTTTGCTTCCATTTGACTCGATTACTTCCAGGTACCGGTCGTAATCATATAGCTTCAATGCCTCCATTCTTTTCTGGACTCTTCTTTCCACCAGGTACTTGAGCTCGTGGTCGTAAAACAGTCCGCTCTCCCTGGATACCAGGTCGCGGGTGCGGATAAACTGTTTCTCGTTCATGGGCCCCAGCGACTTTATCTCGAGGGCCCGCTCAATAGCGGAGACCACGGGTACTACGGGCTCTTCCTTTTTAATGGAGTCATAGGCATGGGGGTTTTCCCTTTGAATCCTTTTCAGGGCTTCTTCTATGTCGGAGCTTAAGCCGTCGTCGCTGTAAGCGCGGGCCAGGAGTTTGCCCGCCTGGGAAGAACCCGCCATCCCCAGAAGCCGGACTGCGGCCTTTTTTATCGTCTGGTTGCCTGATTCCAGCAGCTCGGCCAGGAAATCCAGCGACTCTTGTGTAAAGTTTTTCTTGACCTCTTTTTCGGCCAAAGCCTCCAGCCCGGGGTTCTGGGATATCTTGTGCAACGCCCGCACAGCGGACTGTCGGGCGCTCTTTCCGGAATCCTGTATTCCCTGTACCAGGATGGCCAGTGCCTCCGGGCTGCGGGTCTCGCCCAGGGCGTCATAGATGGCCCGCCTGAGTATCCTGTTATCGAGCAGCGGCTGGACGCGTTCCACCGGAATGGGCTTTCCCAGTTTTCCCAGCGCGTAAAGGACGCTGAACTGGAGGGATATATCTTCAGAGGAAAGCAGAGACAAAAGTGACTGGAAAGCTTTATCCCCGCCGATTGATCCCAGGGTCTCCACTGTAGCAAGCCGGATGTTCTCCGAGGGGTCACGGGTCAGGGGAAGTATGGCGTCCACCGCTCCCGTATCCTTTATCTCTCCCAGTATGTCAACGATGAACTTGCGGACGTCGTCGTTCTGGAGGTCCAAAGCTTCCAGCAGGTAGGGCACTGCGGACTTGCCCATATAAGTCAGGCCTTCGAGAGCAGAGGACCGGCGGGCGGCGTTTTCCTCGTCTTTCAGGGACGAGATAAAAAGCCAGGCCGATTTATCGGTTCGAGGAAGGTTTTTAAGGATATCCACCGCTGTCTTGCGGACGCGCCAACTGCTGTCGCCCAGGGCCTGCTTGAGAAGAGTCAGGGAATACTCGTCCGCCTGGCCGCGCATGGACTCGAGCGCCTGCACGCGCACGTTCTCGTCCGCGCTTTTCAAAGATGAAGATATATGCTGTTCGACCTCAGCCAATCACGCCTCCAACTTACGCCATTCCGAGCTCTTTCTTCTTCCGCTCGATCATGGCCTCGAAAGCTTCCTTGAAGTAGTCGCGCTGGTTGCGGATTTCTTCGGAGACCTTGCCGTTGTAATGTTTGAGGCCGTCGCTGATGTCCTTGGCCAAGAGATCATAGATGTTGCCTTCCTTGACGCCCTGGGTCACCAGGTCGGTGTTGTAAAGTGAGATGTCGGAGACAATGGTTCGTGCAAGCCGGGCCGCTTTCTGGTGTGCGGGATCATCCAGCACTGGCGGGGCTTCTTTTGCCGGGTAAGGAGCGGCCGGCCGCGGTTCTTTTGGTGCCTGCGGTTTCTGAGGCTGTGGCTGGGTGGCTTGCGGCTGCTCCGGAGGTTGTGGAGGGGGAGCCTGTGGCTGCTGCTGCTGAGGAGGAGGTTGTGGCGGTGTTTGTTGGAAAGTGGCCGGTTGAGGGGAGGGTTGCTGCTGTGGCTGCGGCTGCGCGGGCTCGGGCTTTCCGAGTATGAATTGTTTAACTTTGTTTACCACGGTTGGTCCGTCGTGATGTTTTTCAATGTAGTCGTCGGCCCCGTATAGAGACTGGGGTTGTCTCCGGAAGCGGTCTTTTTCATAGACCTCTCCTATAAGCAATATCTTTACTTTGTCGGAAAGAGCGGGGTCCTGTTTGACCTTTTCCGCAATATCGAAGCCGTACATACCGGGCAATGTAACGTCCAGGATTGCAACCTGGGGCTGCTTGGCCCGGATGAGCTCCATGGCTTTCTCGCCTTGCTCGGCAAGGTATACGGTAAAGCCTGCCTGTAAGAGGAGCCTGGCCACGTGCTTCAGGTACTTCTGGTCGGAGTCGCCCACCAGCACCGTGCCCTGCGGCGCGGTAGAAGGCTGATACGGTCCCACTGCCAGAGGTTTCGGCTTCGGCTGGGCCTGCGGCTTCGGCGGAGCTTGCTGCGGCTGCGGCGGAGCTTGCTGCGGCTGTTGAGCGGTCGGCGTCTGTTGCGGCGCTGTCGCGGGTTTTTTGACTCTAAAAACCGTATTACATTTTTGGCACTTCAGCCGAAGCCCTTGCTCGCCGATTTTGTTTTCATCCACCTTGTACCTGGTCTTACAGGACGGGCATAGTACCCTCATTTTCAATCCCCTTTAACTTATTCAAGTTTTGTTTTTTTTGCTCACGGCCTCCAGGGAGACCTTCTCCTCGGAAGTCAGCAGTTCATCCAGGTTTAGAATAAGCAGGATGTTGTCGTTGTACTTGCATACCGCGTTCAAGTAGTCGGCTTCTACTCCCCTGATGACACTGGGCGGAGGCTGGAGTTCTTTTTTGGACACTGATATGACCTCTGTAACCTCGTCTACGATGATCCCCAGAATCTTCCTGGAAACGCTTACGATAATAACTTTTCTTTCCTTTTCCTCATCGAGAGGCGGCAGAGAAAATCTTTTTCTCATATCCACTACCGGAATAACCACTCCACGCAGATCGACCACTCCTTCCAGGAACTGGGGTCCCTGGGGAAGCCGGGTGATCTTAAGAGGCCTGATGATCTGCTTGATCTTGTGTATATCCACGCCGTATGGCTGGTCCTCAAGCAGGAAGACAGCCATCTGTACCACTGCGCCGTCATTGGAATCAGCCATGACCTGTTGTTGCATGTTTTACCCCACCGGCACCATTATTTTTTCCAAAGACAGGAAGATTATCATCCTGGAGTCCACCCTGCCGATGCCTCTTATGTAGTCGGCCTCTACTCCGCCCAGCACCGGCGGGGGAGGCTCGATCGCTGATTCCGACATTCTTACCACCTGCTCGACCTCGTCAACAATAAGGCCCGCGGCACACTTGCCCTGGTTGACTATAATTATCCTGCTCTTCCGGGTGGACTCCGCCTCGGGAAGCTTCAGAATCCTGCGGAGGTCGAATATGGGTATTACCGTCCCCCGTAAAGAGATGATGCCCAGCACGTAGTCAGGCACCCGAGGAACCATGGTTATAGGCACCAGCTTGATAATCTGTCTTATGCTGGTAAGCCGCACCGCGTAAGTTTCGCTGGCCAGCCGGAAGCTCAAAAGGGAAAACTGGTCCTCCGACTCCGAAGCGCCGGCCCCGAACTCCCGAAGATACAGCTCCTCGGTGACCAGGGAAAAGAAATCCTCTTCCTCCGGAGCCATCTGTTCGAGCGACAACACGTCATCCGACGCCGGCCCTTGCTTTGCAGGAAAATGCCCGGACGGTTCCTCCGCCTCGTGGTCGGCATGTCCCCGGACCGACCACTGCACGGGGGGGGACGAGGCACGTGATTCTTCATGCCCTGAAGCCGGCTCCACCGAGGCAGAGTAAGAGGGGCTGGAAGAAGGGCTCGGCGCGGTTTTCGCGGGCCTCTCTTCTACCGGAGGACCGGGAGTTTCCATGTGAGCATCTTCACTTTTCTCTTTGTCCGGGTGCGTATCCTCGCCTGCTTGCGAAGCTGACTCAGTGTCCAGCACCATCGAGTCGACGCTTTTGTCTTCTCCGGATGCCTCCGCGACCGGGGGAATGTCCTCTCCAAAAGAGTCGTCGGTGAAGGCATCCTCCTCGGTAAAGTCGGACATGGAAACAAATGCGCTTTTGCCGGAGTCTCCGGACTCGTCCGGCTTGATTTTTTCCCCGGCTCCGGTTGAATCGGATTCGTCAGGGGAGGTGCTCTCTTGCGCCGACTGTTGGGTTTCCTCGAGTTCGGCAGGACTTTCTTTTACCTCTTTTTGCGGCTGCCGGGGAACAGCTTCTTCCCCGGCAGCCGAAGCTTGTTGCTGTTTATCCTTGTCCTGGTTTTTTTCCCGGGCCTTTTGCCTGGCCCTTTCTCTCGCCTTTAGTAAGTCCATCTTGGTTTACCGGGATTTCCCTTCCTTGCCGTTTGCGCGTATATTATCTCCGCAACCTTTATATGATAGGCCAGATAGACCCCGTTAACAATCCGTCCGTCAGTTTGAACCCGCTGCTTTCCCGCCCGTGGAGTTATCTTCGGCACTCTCTTCGTGCACAGAGATAGCACGCCCCTTGCCGTTGCCGCTTTCCATAAGCCCGAGGTCCATTGCGACGTCCTTGATAATGTCCGCCTCGATCAGGTGTGAGCCCCTTCCGAATGCCTCCAGCAGGGCGGCGGAGGCCATGTTGTTGATCCAGCGGGGGACGCCCTTTGACAGCCGTGCCATAAGCTCTACAGCTTCGGGGGCAAAGGGGTTTTTTTTACCGCCGGCCTCCCTGATGCGGCACTCGATGTATTCGGCCGTTTCCCGGCTTTCGAGGTTGCCGAGATGGTAGGTCAGTCCGATCCTTTGTCGCAGCGCCTCGTATGCAGGGTGGCGCAGTCTGCGGGCAAGCTCGGGCTGGCCCATCATGATGATGGACATCAGGTTGAGGTCGTCCAGTTGAAAGTTTGTCAATAGTCTTATCTCCTCGAAAGTATCACGTGACGGTATCACCTGCGCCTCGTCGATCACGAGCAGGGGAAGAATGTCTTTTTCATAGCAGTAGAAAAGCAACTCGTAAATCTGTTCAATAAGGTCGCTCCGGTAATGCCTGGGCTCATCCTCCCCGAGCCGCTTGACCAGGGTGCGCAGAAGCTGGTTTGGCGACAGCCGGGGGTTTATGATCAATGCCGGCCGCACCCATTCCGGGAGCCGGTCAATAAGCGCGCGGGAGAGGGTGGTCTTACCCGAACCGATCTCTCCGGTGAGCACCATGAGTTCCCGGTCTTCCACCGCCTGCTCCATTCGCGCGAGTGCCTCTGCATGGACCGGGCTCTGGTAGAGCATGGACGGGTCGGGCGTCTTGGAAAAAGGCTTCCTTTCCAGTCCGTAGAACTCGAGATACATGGGGGCTCCTTTAAGCGCTCATGCTGAACAGGGATACTGCGGCTTCCTCCATGAGGTCCACCACGTCTAGCACCAGGATAGTCCGCTGGTTGCCCAGCTCGGTAGCTCCCGCTATTCCCCTGACTCCGCGAAGAATCTCTCCCACCGATTTAATGACTATGTCCTGTCTGCCCCACAGCTTGTCAACGATTATACCAAGGCCCCTCTCGGCAATGCCGACCTTGACCACGTAAACTATGTCCTCGTCCTCGTCGCTCTCCTTGATCTCGGCAACGCCGGGAGGGCTTGTTTCGCCGCTTTTCAGCTCCAGCTTTTGCATCTCGTCGGGAAGAGGACCGGGTCCGTTGCCTCCTTCCCGCTCCTGGAGCCCGAAGAGCTTGTCCAGCCGGAGCAGGGGCACGGTTTTTCCGCGCAGCTCGATAACCTCGCGGTTCTCGATGGTCTGGATGTCTTCGGGCTTTATCATGAGGCCCTGCTGGACGGAGTTCAAAGGTATGGCGAACGTCTCCCCGCTGGCCTCCACAATCAGGGCCTGGATAATGGCCAGGGTCATGGGAAGGGTAATGGAGAACTTGATGCCTTTGCCCGAATGGCTCTCCACGTCGATGGCCCCGGACAGGGAGCTGATGTTGGATTTTACCACGTCCAGGCCCACTCCCCTGCCGCTGTACTCCGACACCGACTCCGTGGTGGAGAAGCCGGGCGTGAACAGGCATTCCACCAGCTCCTCGGGACGGTAGTCGGCCTCCGGGTCGACGAGGCCCATCATGCCGGCCTTCTCTTGTATATTTTTATAATCAAGTCCCCGGCCGTCGTCCTCGACCTCGATCACCACGTGGTTGCCTTTCTGGTACGCCCGCAGGTTGACCGTGCCCCTGTCGGGCTTGTCCAGAGCCTCCCTTTCCGACTTGGACTCGATGCCGTGGTCCATACAGTTCCTGATCAGGTGCATCAACGGGTCCGCCAGGTCCTCGATGATCAGCTTGTCGAGCTCGGTGTCGCCCCCTTCGGCCTTGAAGTCCACGTCCTTGTCAAGCTCGCGGGAGAGCTTTCTCACGTTCCGGTGAAGCTTGTCAAAGGTCTGGCCGATGGGAACCATCCTTACCTCGAGCACGCCTGATTGGAGGTCGGAGAGCTTTCTCTCCATGGTGCGGGAGTTCTTGATGAGCTCCATCACCATCTCGTTGAAGCCCAGCTCTCCGCGCAACTTGTCAATGAGCTGGGAGAGGCTGTTCTTGGCGATGACCAGCTCTCCCACGATGTTCATCAGGTTGTCCAGCTTGCCGATGTCCACCCGTACGGTCTGGGATATGGTCCGCAAAGAAGTCTGGGTGTCCTGCTCGGGCGGTTCTTCGGGGGGAGGCTCGGCTTTCTTTTGAGGAGGCTCTTGTTCTGCGGCAGTATCTTTAGGCCGCTGAGGCTCGGGTTCCTTGGATGAAGGGGCCTTGGGAGGCTGTCCCTTTCTGAGGACCTCGAGGGTGGCCGGTCTTCCGGCGAGGCTTTCCTCAATGGCTTGTACGGACTTGTCGGTTCCCACGATAATGTCGAAGGTTATCTTGTCGTCGCTTGACTCTCCTGCGCTGGGCAGGGTGGTGATGACCTCGCCGTAGCTCTTGGCCAGCTCCTGGAGATCGGAGAGGTCTTCATCAAAGGTCGCCAGCTCGAAGGCGGCCCTGAACCTTACTATGCTTAGTCCTTCCTTGATGTTGGCATGGAGCCGGTGCTCCTCGTACTCGGTGAGCACGGAGAGTATCTCCTTGCCCACGCAAGAGAGGTCATCAGCACTTTCTGTTTCCGCCTCCCCGGACTCGGCCGCTACCAGCCTGCGGGTCAGGTCTTCCACGTCTTCCAGGGCAGGCGGCTCCACGCCTTCAGATTTGCCGTACACCACGGATCGGAGCATGTCCACGCTCTCGAACAGAAGGTCGAACAGGTTCTCGTCGAGCTCGATCTTGTCCATCCTGAGCTTGTCCAGAAGGTTCTCCAAAATGTGGGAGAGATCGGTAAGGTCGGAGAAGCCGAACAGCCCGGATATTCCTTTTAAGGAATGTGCCGCTCGAAAGATGTTGTTGATAAGTGAAGGGTCTATCTTCCGGTTTGCGGAGTAGCTCTCGTGAATTGACAACAGGTCCCCGTTCAGGGAGTCTATAATGTCCTCTGCTTCGCCCAGGAACTCTTCTATAGGGGTATCGCTCATCCCGCTCCCTTTTCGGTCTTATCAGCCAGGTACTTCATTACGATCTCCTGGAGCTTGTCCGGCTGTACCGGTTTGACCAGGTACTCGTCCGCACCCAGCGCAATGCCTTTTTTCCTGTCCCTTTCCGCCCCTTCGGTTGTCACCACTATGAGAGGAATGTGCCTGTAGTTCATGTTGTTCTTGACAAAGTTAATAAGCTCGAGACCGTTTATGTCCGGCATGTTGATGTCGGTAATGATCAACGCGAACTGTTTTCTGGGCAGTTGCTTTAAGGCCTCGAAACCGGTGGAGGCCTCGACAATCTCGAAGTCCTCCACCTCCTCCAAGGTGGAGACGAGGTAGGCCCGCGTTACCGCTGAATCTTCGGCAATAAGTATTTGTCTACCCATCATTCCTCCTGGAAACTTGAGGGGTCCTTACAAGGCCCCCGGAGGGATCAGGCAGTCCGTTTCAGGATGCGGACCGCCGGTCGGCGTCTTCATTATTTCCTTCATGGGGCAACGATCACCGCAAATTACAAAACATCCGGCAATGTGCTGCGGACCCTGTTACTCTTCCCTACCGGACTCTCTAAGCCGCATCTCCAGGAGCGCCTTTTCCATTGCCAGACCAGCCTGGGCCAGGAATATCTCCAGGCTCTCCGTATCTCCGATCTCTTTTTCCTCCGGCACGTTGTCGCCGTAAATAAGGGCCGCGATCTTTCCGCCCGCTATAATGGGAGCGACAAAGACCTCGGCAGGTCTCTGTCCCCCCATGGTCTCCACCAGGTAATCGTTCCATTTATTGGACTTGAGCGGCTTTTTCAGCGGCAGTCGCTTCTGGATGGCTTCCCTGAAGATGGATGGATGGTTCAGGGGAATCCTGATTTGCCTGACGTGTTTCTGGGGGTCAACTCCGGGCACGTCAAGTCCGAACTGTCCCAAGCCCGCCAGGGTATTCTTGGCCACCAGGAAAATGACCGCCCGGTTCATGAGCTCGGAGGCGAACCTCAAAACGAGCAGGGTTATCTGTCCGCTGGAGCTGGGGTCGTTAAGCTCGCTGATCATGGACTTGAGCATGTCAAGTCCCCTGCTGGGAACAACCTCTCCTTGCTCTTGGATAGGTGAGACCTCTTCTCCGAACTCCCGGCGAAGCTCGTCTCCCAGGTTGACCAGGTCCTCGGAGTCCTCTTCCGCTTCGGCCCTCTTGCCGGCGCCGTTCTCGGAGGCAACCGCGGACTCGAGCACCTGGACAAAGTTGACCAGCTCGGGAGAACTGTAGTCCTCGTCCAACTGGCTGGACTTGGGCTTGGTGAAAAAGAATTTGGCGCCCAGCTCCTGCGCACGCTGGCGGGCAGGAGCGTTCTCATAGTCGGTCATTATGTATACCGGAAGCGACGGCCTTATGCTGCGGGTTTTCTCCAACACCTCCAGCCCTCCCAGGGTGGTGGTCCCTTCCTGGTCGGGCATGATAAGGTCGGCCAGCACCACCCGCGGCTGGATGCCCATGTCCACCGTCTGCTGAATGTAGTTTAATGCGCCGGCCGCTTTTTCAAAACCCCGCACCTGGTAGCCCTTGGCCGCGAGATGATGTTTAAGCGACTCGATAAGGAAAGGATCGTCATCCACGATCACCAGGTGAGGAGCTTCTCCGGATTCCGTCTCGGGTCCGGTCTCGGGTGGAGCCTTCTCTTCGGCTCTTTCCCGCGGGGAAGGCTCTTCACCTGTATCAATTGACTTGAAGCTCTCTTCCGGCTCTTCCTGGCCGGCCCGGTCAAGGCTCTCGGGTACCGGCATTGACTTTTGTTCCGATTTTGTTTTGCCCTGCGAGTCATAGTATGCCAGGGCTTCGGCTACCGAGCTGAAATCCTCCTCGACCTCCGCAGTCCGGGGGCTGTTTACCGGCTTTTCTGAAGAAGCGGGATTGGAGCGCGGCTCGGCTTCCCGGGGGGCGTTGTTTTCCTGGGGAAGCGTGGCCTCCGGCTTTGGTAACTCCACGTCCGCCGGCGGTGCAGGGTGTTTCACTCCTCCTTTTATGGGCGGGCCTACCGGCGATTCGGACATCTCTCTTCTCTTCTCGTCCTGGAGCCTGGTTCCCTCCATGGCCAGGTACTGGGGGCTCAACCCCGGGTCCATTACAAAGGCGTGCTTGGGTGAGGGCAATGAGGAAAGCTCGGATTCGATCTCCTGAAGCTCGAAGTTGAAAGTGCCCTCCGGCCAGCCGAAAAAGTTGAACACGGTAGATTCGATTTCCTCCCGGATCGCCTCATCGAGTTGATCGCCGGGAACGTCCATGTCATTTACCAGCGCTTCCTTGACATGAGGGGCGTCGGGAAGGGAGCTTACCGCTTTATCAACCTGTTCCGCCCGCTGGGGGGAGATTGCCCCCTTTCTCGCCAACAACTCTCCGAGCGAAGGATTCAGCTCCGAAGACACCGCTACCACCACCTGCCCGTCGCGAAAGAGTATCTTGCCCTCGATCCCGCCCCAGGTCAGGCTCAATACACCGGACTTCCGGGAAAGGCTGACGATCTGAAGGATGTCTCCTAAACCCAGGTCTTCTAAGTTACCAACAAGGCTCATAATAATGCATCCAGGAAAATATGCGCACTCTTCTCATTAGACTCCTTTCGAGCAAGGGAACGTTACCACATCGCTCGCAAAAGCGCATGATCTCCGGATTATATATCCTTTTTTGATTATATTTACGCTACCACAGGGCACAAGGATTGTAAACCCCGCACAGCTCCCGTACTTTATAAAAGCATTCTCATGCCCCCTTATAGAAAAGACCTTCGCGCCGGCTTTGATCAACAGGTTAAGCCCGTCTGATAAAATGAACTCTTCCCTCCTATAGATTAAGATGTTAACACTATAGGATCGGATTTTTATTATTTTGAAGAAAGCATCAGTTAACCGTTGAACCGGGCAGCGTTGCAGTAGGAGGTTTACCTGACAACGATTCAGCGCGGGAAGGTTTGTCCCGGGTGCTGGATATTATAAACGAGGTTGACTCGAAAAAAGCCGAACTCGAGCCGGACCATGCCCCTTACAACCCGCCCGGCGTGATGGATATCTTCAAGCTGTTGCCCAAGCGGGCGGGATGTAAAAGATGCGGCTATGAGACCTGCACGGCTTTTGCCGCGGCCCTTTCGAGGGGGGAGGCTGTGCCGGATGATTGTCCTGTGCTTTGCGAAGAAGAGTTCCACAACGCCCGGCAGAAGCTTGCCGGTCTTCTTTGCTGAGTAATTTAATGCATTAAATCTATAAGCGCCTTGCGGGCGGCAAAAGTCGCGACCAGGGCAGCTCGCACATTAAAAGAGAGGATTTGGAATTTTTTGACGATATTGTTATTCTTGACGCAGGGTCGTGTTTGGTTTACCCTTGATCTGCGCGTTAAAGGCAAGAGAGAGATCAAGAGTTACAGGTCGTCAAGGCCCGAGCCAAGCTTCTAAGCTTTGTGGTTCTTTACAGGGAGGAGTCAAAGATGAAATCTGACAGCAGTTGTTTTCCTTGCATGGTTAAGCAGGCTTACTCCACGGTGACCCGTGCGGTGGAGGACGAGGACAAGAGGTGGGAGATACTGGCGCTTTCGGCAGCGGTGTTGCCGGACTTGTCCCGGCACGACTCGCCTGCCTATAACTCTTCACTTCTGCTTCACAAGGTCAACGAACACCTGGGCATGGAAGACCCCTATGGCGATGCCAAGCGCGAGCTGAACGACAAGGCGCTGGCACTGGCGGGACAGGTCAAGGAGAGGATCAAGGCTTCCGAGAACAAACTGGAGGCTGCGGTACGGCTGTCCGTGGTGGGGAACGTGCTTGACCTGGGCATTGCTCATGAGGCCGACCTGGAAGAAACCATGGAAAGCGCGATGGGCGACGGCTACGCCCGCTTTGACTATGACGCCTTCCAGGAGAAGCTGGGGTCTTCCCAGAGGATACTTTATATCCTGGACAACGCCGGCGAGTTGGTTTTCGACAAGCTCCTGATTGACGGCCTGCGGGCGCACGGCAAGATGGTGGTGGCCGCGGTCAAGGGCGCTCCCATTTTAAACGACGCCACCATGGAAGACGCCGCCCAGGTGGGCCTGGACAAATCGGCAAAGATCATCGACACCGGAAACAACTTCGTGGGCGTGTTCCGCGAAAAGAGCTCGGACATGTTCCTTAAAGTCCTCGACTCCGCGGACATGGTCATCGCCAAGGGGCAGGGAAACTACGAGACCCTTGATCAGGAGGGCGACCGGTTCTTTTTCATACTCAAGGCCAAGTGTCCTTATATCGCCCGGAGCCTGGGCATAGAAGAGAACCGGCTGGCACTGGTGCAAGGATGATCACGGAGCCGGGGCGGGAATGATATCTGCCGGCCGGACTTGACCGGAACGCCCGGCTTGATTTATACTATGGCCTTGTTTTTCGCGCCGGAAAGGAGATTCCCTCTAAGATGAGCATCCGAAAGCACAACCGAGTGCGCATAGGCGCAAGGCGTCTCCACCTGCCTTCCTTTTCCACCCTGCGGTGGCGATGGCCCGGTGAAGCTTCTGAATAAGTTATATCTGATATAGTTACTTCCCGGATCGGAACGGATCGTAATGATAACGGCTTTCCGACTGTTAGCGGAGGTCTTTCAAGTATTTTGACTAAGTCAGAACGGAGGGAAAAAATGGAAACTAAGATTTTTCTGAACGAATCGGAAATCCCGCGGGAATGGTACAATATACTTCCCGACCTGCCCGGCGGTCCAACCCCGGTTTTGCATCCGCAGACCCTGGAGCCGGTGACCCCCGACGACCTGGCGCCCCTGTTCCCCATGGGACTTATCGAGCAGGAAGTCAGCATGGATCGCTGGATCAAGATACCCGAGGAAATCCTGGACATATACACTATCTGGAGACCCTCACCGCTGGTACGGGCACATAAGCTGGAGAAGTTCCTGGATACCCCGGCCAGGATTTACTATAAGTGGGAAGGCGTAAGCCCTCCCGGCTCTCATAAGCCCAACACTGCAGTGGCCCAGGCCTATTACAACAAGAAGGAAGGCATCAATCGCATAGCCACCGAAACCGGCGCCGGCCAATGGGGAAGCGCTCTGTCGTTCGCCGGCAAGGTTTTAGGTATGGAGATCATGGTTTACATGGTCAAGGTCAGCTACAACCAGAAGCCCTACCGCCGGATCATGATGGAGACCTGGGGAGCCAAGTGCGTGGCAAGCCCCTCGGAGCTGACCGAGCCGGGAAAGGCCATGCTGGAGAAGGACCCGGACAGCCTGGGAAGCCTGGGCATTGCCATCAGCGAGGCGGTGTTTGACGCAGCCACCCGGGAGGACACCCATTACTCGTTGGGGAGTGTTCTGAACCACGTGCTTCTCCACCAGACCGTGGTGGGCCTGGAAGCCAAGAAGCAGTTCGAGAAGGTAGGCGATTACCCCGACGTGGTCATCGGCTGCGTGGGCGGAGGTTCCAACTTCGGCGGAGCGGTGCTTCCCTTCATCTACGACAAGATAAACGGCAAACAGGTACGCGGTCTGGCAGTCGAGCCCACCGCATGCCCCACGCTCACCAAGGGAGAGTATGCTTTCGATTTCGGAGATACCGCCAAGATGGCGCCAGTGGCTAAGATGTATACCCTGGGCCACGACTTCGTGCCCGCGGGCATCCACGCCGGAGGACTGCGCTATCACGGCGAGGCCCCTATAATAAGCCAACTCGTCAACCAGGGACTGATAGAAGCCGCGGCTTACCACCAGAAGCCATGTTTCGAAGCGGCCATGATCTTTGCCCAGACCGAAGGGTTCATCGTGGCTCCGGAGACCTCGCATGCCGTCAAGGCGGCCATTGACGAGGCGTTAAAGGCCAAGGAAGAAGGCAAGGAAAAGGTCATCATGTTCAACAACTCCGGACACGGTCATTTCGACCTGGCAGCGTATGCGGCCTACCTCGCGGGCGAGCTCGAGGACTATGAACACCCCGAAGAAAAGATCAAAGAAGCTCTCTCCAAGCTGCCCAAGGTAAACATGTAAGGCTAAGAACAATTATAAATTACAGACCGGTGGCGAAAAACTCGCCGCCGGTTTTGTTTGTGCGCCCGGCAGGCCGCGTCTGTTGGGGGGGGGGTAAGTCCTCTGCAGCCCGTGGCGAGCGGAACCGCCAGCCTAGTGCTTTGACCTGCGACCCGACATAAAGGCGCGGTCGAAGTACCAGTGTTTGTTCACAATTGTTTTTGTCGCTTACAAAAAGCAGTCCCTTTTGTGCGAGCGACTTTTAGTCGCGATATCAGTCGCTCGCACGCTATGCGACGCTATGCGTCATTTTAATCTTGACAAGCTAGTGCTCTGTCACTCGAAAAAAGAGGAACGGAGCCAATGAAGATCGCGTCTGAAGCCGCTCGCACAATTATTTTCTATTCCCCAAAAAGCTTTTGACAAGACACTAGTTACGAGGCCTGAAAAGGTAGATTCCGGACTTTTTACATGAGCATCAAAG